>JAQSWN010000014.1 GCA_029266615.1 Polyangiaceae bacterium | reverse complement strand
CGCGCCCGCGGGTGATGAAGCCGATGATCGCGTCGCCGGGCAGCGGGTTACAGCATTTGGCGTAGCGCACCAGCACGTCGTCGATGCCGCTCACCTTGATGCCGCCCTGATCGCGACCGGTGACCTTGCGCACCAGCTGCTCCAGCTTGCCCTGACGCATCGAGGCCGGCGCTTCGCCGTTCTCGCCCGCGTCGGGGTGGTGCTCCTTGAGCAGGCCGATGACTTGGTCCGTGTCGACCTTGCCGTAGCCGACCTGGAGCAGCAGGTCTTCCAGGTTGTGGACCTCGAGCGCTTCCGAAACGCGCTTCACTTCCACGTCGTTGCGGGAGAACTTGGGGAAGCTGATGCCCGCCGCGCGCATCTCGTTCTCGAGCAGCTCGCGGCCGAGGTTGATGCTCTTTTGGCGCTGCTCCGTGCGCAAGTGGCCGCGGATGCGCGCCCGTGCGCGCGTCGTCACCGCGAAGTCCAGCCAATCCTTGGTCGGTTGCTGGTTCTGCGAGGTCATGATCTCCATGACGTCGCCGCTCTTCAGCTTGTAACGCAGCGGTACGATTTGCCCGTTGGCGCGCGCGCCCGAGCAATGCTCGCCGACCTTCGAGTGAATCGCGTACGCGAAGTCGATGGGCGTTGAGCCGCGCGGCAAGACCCGCAAGTCACCCTTCGGGGTGAAGATGTAGACCTCGTCCGGAAACAGGTCGATCTTCACGCTCTCCAAGAACTCGGCCGGGTCCTTGAGGTTGCGCTGGAAGTCGGCCAGCTCCCGCAGCCAGCTGAACTTCTCCGCGTCCTTCGGATCCACGCCGCCGGAGACGCGCTCCTTGTATTTCCAGTGCGCGGCCACGCCGTGCTCCGCCACGCGGTTCATCTCGTGGGTGCGGATTTGAATTTCGATGCGCTGCCGCCCCGGACCGATCACGGTCGTGTGGAGCGACTGGTACATATTCGGCTTCGGGAGCGCGATGTAGTCCTTGAAGCGCCCCGGGATCGGCGTCCACCGCGAGTGCATCGCGCCGAGGGCGGCGTAGCAGTCCGCTACGCTCTCCACGTTGATGCGGAAAGCCATGATGTCGTACACCTGCTCGAACTCGCACTGCTGCTCCTTCATCTTTCGATAAACGGAGTACAGGTGCTTGGCGCGCCCCTTCACCGTCGCCGCGAAGCCTTGCTCCGCAAGCCGCGACGTGATGGTGCGGCACACGCTGTCCGAGTAGTTGTCGCGCTCTTTGGTGGTCTTGGAGAGCTTGTGCGACAGCTCCTTGTACGCGTCCGGCTCGAGGTGCCGGAAGGTCAAGTCTTCCAGCTCGCTCTTGATGTTCTGCATGCCGAGGCGCCCCGCGAGCGGCGCGTAAATCTCCCGCGTCTCCCGGGCGATGCGCTCGATGGACTCGGCCTTCATGTGGTCGAGCGTGCGCATGTTGTCGAGCCGGTCGCACAGCTTGATGAGCAGGACCCGGAGGTCTTGCGCCATCGCCACGACCATCTTGCGGAAGCTCTCCGCCTGGCGGTCTTCACGCGAGATGAAGTTGATTTTGCCGAGCTTGGTGACGCCGTCGACGATGTTGGCGACCTCGACCCCGAACTTGCCCTTGATCTCCTCGAGGCTCGCGGGGGTGTCCTCCACGACGTCGTGGAGCAAGCCGGCGCACACGCTCGCCGTGTCCAGCCGCAGGTCGGCGATGATGCCGGCCACGCTCGCGGGGTGGATGAAGTAAGGGTCGCCGCTCTTCCGCATCTGCTCGCGGTGCGACCATTCGGCAAACTTGTAGGCTTGCTCGATGAGCTCTACATCCGCGGCCGGATGGTAGCTTTGGACTTTGGTGACTAGTTCGCTAAGGGCCAGCACTGGCTTGCCTGCCCGAAGCCGAAACGAATTCGGCGGCGTCGGGTGGTCGGCTAATGTAACACCAGTGGTTGAACCTTGCCAAAAGTGTCGTCTATTCGCGGCTTTCCGCGCCTTGGGGGGTACCGAGGACGCTCTCATGACGCCCTAGTAACGTGGGGCCGCGGGGGCCCGTGCGCAACGGCGGGCCTTCCTGGGGGCTCCCGACCACCTCGTGACCGCATCTCGCCCTTCTCACCTCAGAGGCGCGTCATGGTCGCTTCGAACTCCTGCTCGCATTGGACACGGGGGCAGTCGCCTTCGGGGTCGGCCGAGACGTACACGTAGTAGGGAACGTCGACGGGGTCGCCCACGCTGGGAGTGCCGTCAAAGCGCAAACCCACGTGGACTTGCGCGCTCTGAGCCCCACAGCCCACCAGCTTACCTTGGCACTTGAAGCCACCCCACTCCGCGTAACAAAAATCGATGCGGACTCCGTAGAGCTCGTCTCTATCCGGAGCCACCAGCGTTGGCACGAGGCACTTGGCGCGCGGGGCGGCGTTTACTGGCTCACCGGTGGTGTACGTGATGGGCGCGTCGTCCACCGTGGCGCCCACGCCGTCACACCCCTCGTTAGTCACTGCCTGCTGCGGCCGTACTTCCAACTGTACGCCGGCTGACGCGACGTCGTTGTCGCAATCCTTGTCGAGGTGGCACCCCACCACGATGAGGGACGCCAGGATTAGCACCGCATTCATTGGGGGACGCATTCGATAGTCTGCCGAGGTGATGTCGCCATCGTCAATCGGACTAGAGTCTCCGGTCCAAGAGGACGCGCGGCGACGCTGAGTTTTAGCAAGGGTTGGGATTGCTTGTCGCAAGAGAACTTCTGCGACGAGAACCAGACGGCGTACCCCGGCGCTCTCTTCGCCTGGATTGGCAGGTTCCGCGCCGCGGCCGCGAACGCGTCCGATCCGATCTGCGTCGATTAGCGAGAACCAACGCGCGGCGGCGTTCGTGCCGGCGCGCGACCGGTTTCGTTGGCCCCAACCGAAGCAGCGACTTACGCGGTGAGCGCAGCCGCGGGAGCGACGATGGCGCGGTACTGCTCGAGGTCGTGCAGCGCGCGCTGGGCCATGGCTTCGTACTTTTCGCGCTTCTTGAGCCGCTTACCGTCCCACGGCGCGATGTGCGAAAACGTGATGTTGCTCGGCTGGTAGTCGTCCGGGTTGCGGCCGAGGTGAGTCAGGATGCCGCCGAGCGCGGTCGTCTTCGGCGGCAGCACTGGCTCTTCTCCGCGCAGGCGCGCGGCGATGAAGTGCGCCGTCAAAAGGCCGCCCGCTGCGCTCTCCACGTAGCCTTCCGTGCCGGAGATTTGACCGGAAAAGTACAGGCCGGGGTCGGTCCGCAGCTGGAAGGTTTCGTCCAGCAGCTTCGGGGCGTTCAAGAAAGTGTTGCGGTGGACGGCGCCGTAACGTTGGAACTCGGCGTTCTCGAGGCCGGGGATGGTGCGAAAGATGCGCTCTTGCTCGGGCCAGGCCATGCGGCTTTGGAAGCCGACCATGTTGTAGGCCGTGCCGGCTTCGTCCTCTTTGCGGAGCTGGATGACCGCGAAGGGCCAGCGCCCGGTGCGCGGATCCGTGAGGCCGACCGGCTTCATCGGACCGAAGGCGAGCGTCATTTCCCCGCGCTCGGCCATCACCTCGATCGGCAAGCAGCCTTCGAAGTAGCGCACGTCCTCGAAGCTCTTCGGCTCCACCTTGCGCGCCGCGACCACCGCCGCGACGAACGCTTTGTACTGCTCTTCGTTGAGGGGGCAATTGACGTAGGCGGTCTTGTCCTCTTCGTTCTCGCCCTTTTCCCAGCGCGAAGCGAAGAACACCTTGTCGAAGTCGAGCGAATCCGCGCTGAGAATGGGCGCGATGGCGTCGTAGTAGGCGAGCGCACTAACGCCGACCTTTTCGGCGATGTCGCGCGCCAGCGCGTCCCCCGTGAGCGGCCCGGTGGCGATGATGGTCGGGCGCCCTTCCGGCAGCTTCTCCACCACGTCCGACACGAGCTCGATGTTGGGGTTCTGGGCGATGAGGCGCGTCATGCCGGCCGCGAATCGCTCGCGGTCGACGGCGAGAGCGCCACCCGCCGGTACCTTCGTCTCCTCCGCCACTTGCATGACGAATGAGCCGAGGCGACGCATCTCCTCCTTGAGGAGGCCTACCGCGTTGGACAGGGCCGCGCCGCGGAAGGAGTTGCTGCACACCAGCTCGCAGAGCTTGTCCGTCTCCTGAGCGGGCGTGCGCGCCTTCGGCTTCTGCTCGTGCAAGCGCACGTGGACGCCGCGCGACGCCAAGGTGAGCGCCGCTTCGCAGCCGGCAAGGCCGGCGCCCACGATGGTGACGACGGGCGCGCTCACGGCGCGACCGCGGCCGCAGTGCTCTTGCCACCGCGCTTGGGCGCCGCGTCCGAATCGGGCGCGTCGTCGGGCTCAGCGCCCGCCTCCGCGCCTTTTCCGACGGCTTCCAGCATGCCCTCTTCCAGCGGCTGCGAGTGACCGCAGTCTTTACCTCGGCCGCAGATGAGCTTGGGGTTCTTGGCCCCGCCGCCGATGGTCATGAACGGGCACGCGCACACCGGGCACGGGATCGCGACCGGCTTCTGCCACAGCTTGAAGTCGCAGCTCGGCGTCGCGTTGTAGCGCGTGCAGCCGTAGAAGGACTTGGCGCCGCGCTTCTTGCTGCGCACCTCCACGATGTCACCGCCGCACTTGGGGCACGGCACGCCGAGCGGTACCGGGCGCGTCGTCTTGCAGGTCGGGTAGTCGCTGCAAGACAAGAACTCGCCGTAGCGGCCGCTCTTGATGATCATCTTCTTGCCGCACTTCTCGCAGTCGTAGTCCGTCAGCTTGACGGGCTGGAGCGTGCCGTCGGCGCCGAAGTCGCGCGTGTACTTGCACTTCGGGTAGTCCTCGCAGCCGAGGAAGAAGCCGTTCTTGCTCCAACGCTTGAGCAGCTTGTGGCCCTGGTCTCCCGTCTCCGGACAGGGGAACTCCGTCGGCTCCGGCTCGGGCGCCCAGCGCTCCTTCTTCTTCGCGACGTCCAGCACCTCGCGGAAGCGGCCGTAGAAGCGCTCCAGCAGCTTGCTGCGCGCGAGCTTGCCGGCTTGCACGTCGTCGAGGTCCTCCTCCATCTTGGCGGTGAAGCTCGGCTCCATGAAGTCCAGCTGGGTCGAGACCAAGCCGTCCACGACCGTCTTGCCAAGGTCCGACGCTTTCATCTGACCGCCCGGCAAGCGCTCGACGTAGTCGCGCGCTTGCACCTTGCTGATGATCTCGGCGTACGTGGACGGACGACCGATGCCGCGCTTCTCCAGCTCGCGCACCAGCGAGCCTTCGTTGAAGCGCGCGGGCGGCTGAGTGAACTTCTGCTCGGCGAGCACGCCGGGGGGCGTGTGCAAGGCGAGCGACTCACCCATCGTGAGCTCGGGGAGCAGGCCTTCTTCGTCTTCCGCGGCCGCGTTGGCAGCGCTCGCCCCGTCGCCGTTCGCTTCCTTGGCGTCTTCCTCGCCCGCTAGCTCCTTGGGCGCGCCGCCCTCGGCGGCTTCTTCGCCGTCCGCGACCGGTTCGTCCTTGGTCGACTGGTACTGCTCGAGCCAGCCCGCGAACTTGAGCACCTTGCCGCTAGCGCGCAGGCCCAGCACCTTGTGGGCCGAGCCGGCTTTGCACGAAGCTTCGATGTCCACGCCCGTCTGGTCGTAGACGGCCGGCGCCATCTGCGACGCCAGGAAGCGGTCCCAAACCAGCTTGTAGAGCTTGTACTGCTCGTCGGTCAGGTACTTGCGGACCTTCGCGGGGGTGTACTCGAGCGAGGTGGGGCGGATGGCTTCGTGCGCCTCTTGTGCGTCCTTGCGCGACTTGAACACGTTGGGCTGCGCCGGCAGGAATTGCTTGCCGTGCGTGGCCTCGATGTAAGCGCGCGCTTCGATCACGGCGTCCGGGCTGACGCGTACGGAGTCAGTACGCATGTACGTGATGAGACCGACGAGGCCGCCGTCCTTCTTGAGGTCGATGCCCTCGTACAGTTTCTGCGCGATGCTCATCGTGCGCTTCGTGGTGAAGCGCAGGTAGCTGGTCGCGTCCTGCTGGATCTTGCTCGTGGTGTAGGGGGCGAGCGCGTTGCGCTTCTGCTCGCGCTGGGTGACGTTCGCGACCTTATAGGTGGCGTTTTGGAGCTCTTCCTTCACCTGCGCGGCGAGGGTGCCGTCCTTCACCTCCAGCTTCTCGCCGTCCGCCTTGGTGAGGCGAGCGTGGAAGCTGGTCTTCGCCTTGCCCTTGAGCGCGACGCCGACGTTCCAGTACTCCTCGGGGATGAACGCTTCGATTTCGCGCTCACGCTCCACGATGAGGCGGAGTGCCACGGATTGGACTCGACCTGCGCTCAGCCCGAACGCCAGCTTGGACCAAACCAGCGCCGAGACGTCGTAGCCCACGATGCGGTCCAGCACGCGGCGGCAACGTTGGGCGTCGTAAAGGTTCTGATCCAAGTCGCGCGGGTTATCCAGCCCGCGCTGGACGCCCTTCTTCGTGATCTCCTCGAACTCGACGCGGCGCACGCTCAGGTCCGGGCGCTGCAGCTCCTCCATGAGGTGCCAGGCGATCGCCTCCCCTTCGCGATCAGGGTCGGTTGCGAGTAGCAGGGTGTCTGCGTCCTTTACCTCGTGCTTGAGGTCGAGCAGCACCTTGGACTTGGCTTCGATGATCTCGTACGTCTCACGGAAGTCGTTGGCGACGTCGATGCCCATCTTCTTGGGCAGGTCCTTGACGTGACCCTTGCTGGCCAGCACTTCGTACCCCTTCCCGAGGTACTTCTGAATCGTCTTGGCTTTGGCTGGAGATTCGACGACGACGAGGGTCTTGGGCATGCGGCGTGTCCGCCCTTTCTCGCCCCCTGAATGCGACGTCTCAGAGGGTCGCGCAACCCCGGGTCCGCCTAGGACCGGGGCAATGCGCAATAAATTCAGTCAGTTACAAGTTTAAGCGAGCCCAGTGGGCCCGGAACTAAGACCCCGGAGAGCGCCAGAGTCAAGATCCGTTGCTGAACGATGGCCAAGGAAAGACCAGTCTGCTCCACGATTTCGTCGGGATGGAGGGCCCCTTCCCGAACTGCTTGGAGCACGGGGTCGGCCGACGGTTCGGCGCCTGGGAACGACAGCTCGCCCTGGAGCGGCGCCGCCTTGGGCCCGGGGTCGAGGGCGTGGTGACCCGAACGGTGGAGGAACCTAAGCATCTCCTTCCAAGAGTCGAGAGGCCGGGCACCGAGCCGAAGCTCGACGACCGCGCCGCGCCCCTCGGCCACCCACGGCGAATGAGGCACCACGAACAACGGCCGCCCGAGCTCGCGTGCCCACTTGGCCGCGTTTCGCGAGCCGCCGACGACCCCTGTCTGACCCACCACCAAAGCGTGGCACAGCGCGACGAGCACGCCGTTTCGCGCAAAAAAATGACCCCGCTTGGCCGCCTGATGCTCCGGATAGAGCGAGAGGTAAGCCCCGCCCGCCTCCACGACGCGGCGAAAGAGAGGGCCGTTCTGCTCAGGAAACGGACGACTCAGGCCCGGCACCGCCACGACCACAGTGAGGCCTCCCACCGCCAGTGCTCCCTCGTGCGCGGCCGTGTCGATCCCTTCCGCACCGCCGGACACGATCGTGACCCCGCGGGACGCCAGCTCTGACGCAAAGCCTCGAACCCAGACGACGGCTTCAGCTGACGCTCCGCGCGTGCCGACGATGGCCACCGCGGGGCCGCGCGGCAGCTGCCCTTCGAGATAAAGCCGCTGGGGCGGTTGCCCCAGATCCGCGAGCTGAGGAGGTAGTCGGGCGCCGGTAAGCTCCTGCATGAGCCCTGGTCGGGGGCTCAGCGGCGCGAGTTGCTTCGTGTCGGCGGTTTTTCGCGAACGCCGAAGATCGGTGCTAAGACCGCGAAGATGCGCTTCGTGGTGGCAACCCACGGCCACTGCTTCGACGGTCTGTCTAGCGCCGTGGTCTTTTCTCGGCTGATGAAGGAGCTGGGCGCTACGGGCGCAAGCTTCGAGTACCGGACGTGCGGCTACGGCTCCGGCCAGGCTCGCGCGGAGGACAAGCTCTTCACCGCGGAGGAGAACGCCATCCTGGACTACCGGTTCAGCTCTTCCGAAAAGCTGACCTGGTATTTCGACCACCATCGCACCGCGTTCGGGTCCGAGGCGGATCGTGAAGTGTTCGAGGCACGCCGCGGCTCCGGCCAGTTCTTCTTCGACGCCGCTTATTCGTCCTGCACCAAGCTCATCGCCGACGTCGGTCGCGAGCGCTTCAACGTAGACTTTTCGGATCTCGGCGAGCTCGTGAAGTGGGCGGACATGGTGGACTCCGCCCGGTTCGCGTCGCCCGAGGACGCGGTGAGCCGCAGCTCACCCATCATGCAGCTGGTGAGCGTCGTCGAGCACTACGGTGACGACGCTTTTTACCGGGAGCTCGTGCCCGAGCTTTTACGCCGCCCGCTGGCGGAGGTGGCGGCCAGCAAAGCCGTCACCAATCGGTACAAGCCGCTCGGCAAGAAGCACGAGCGCTTCGTCGCGCGCGTGAAGCAAAAGAGCGAGCGCCTCGGCCGCGTCGTGTTCGTGGATTTGACCGAGAACGTGCTCGAGAGCGTCGGCAAATTCGTCACCTACGCGCTGTTTCCGGACTCGGTTTATTCCGTGGTCGTTGGCCTGCTGAAGAACGGCCCCAAGATCTCCGTCGGCTACAACCCTTGGTCGGGTCGCCCGCTGGACACCGACATCAGCGCGATCTGCGCCCGCTACGGTGGCGGTGGTCACCCCGTCGTCGGCGGCATCTCGTTCCCCGCCGCCGCGCTGGACGAAGCGCGGCGCGTCGCGCGCAGCATCGCGACCGAGCTGAACGGCGAAGTCGCCGGCGCCGCCTAAGCTACGCATCATGAGCGACAGCACGCTGTCTCGCTTGCGACGCAGCCCGGGCTGCGCGCCGCTCGTCCTGGGGCACCGTGGTGCGCGTCACGCTGCGCCGGAGAACACGCACGCTGCCTTCGAGCTGTCGCGCAAAGAGGGCGCACACGGGGTGGAGCTCGACGTGCGGCTCGTGAAAACCGGCGAAATCATCGTCCTCCACGACCCGGCGCTCACGCGAGTCACCGGGCAGAACGATCGCCGCAACGTAGAGCAACTTTCCCTCGCCGAAGCGCGCCGCGCGGACGTAGGCCGAGGTGAGCGCGTGCCACTCTTGTCCGAAGTGTTGGACTGGGCCGAGCAGCACGACCAGCTCGTCAACGTCGAGGTGAAGTCCGACGTCCGGCGCCGGCGCGATCTCGTGCACGGCGTCATCTCGCTGCTTGCGCGGCACCCCTACGCGCCGCGCGGCGTCTGGCTCTCCAGCTTCGACCCGCGCTTCGTTTGGGCGCTTTCGCGCGCCCTACCGACGGTCCCGAGCGCGTTCCTCTTTCACACCAAGAGCCCGATCGCGCGAGCGGCCGCTCTCGTTGGCGGCGCGACCCTCAAACGCCTCGGCGTGCAGGCGGTGCATCCAGAGCACGTGCTCGTTACGGAAGCGCGTATGCAAGCTTGGCGCAGCAAGAGCGAGGTCGTCGGCACCTGGACCGTCAACGACGAAGCGCGGGCGCGAGAGCTCGCCGCGCTCGGAGTCGACGTCATCATCTCCGACCGTCCCGGCGCCATTTTGCAGGCAATTTCCGCCCCTCCGTGAGGCTTACTTGGGCTGCCGTCATCGCAGCCCTCCTGCAGTCGCTCCTTGGCTGACGCGGGTCGCCTTCTCCGTTGATCGAGATCCACAGGAGACGGGAGACGGGAGACGGGAGGTACGGGAGCGGGATCTTGGGGTTCGCGCTGCCGCCCGCGCCTGAATCGGGGTCGCGTCATAGCTTGCGCACTCGCTGCAGTCATCGTGGCGCCGCCAAAATCGAGGTGACTTAGACCGCGACGCAAGGGACGCACCGATGCGGCGCCCCCAATGAACGCGCCTTAAATCGGGACGCACAGGCGCATCGACGCGGCGCCCCGCCCCTCTCCGCAGGGCTCCCGATCTCCCGTCTCCCTGTGAAATCTCGGACCGTACTCCGGCGCGCCGGGCTCCGGAATCTACGGAGTCGTGGTGCGCGACGCGGGAGCCGCATCATCGCGGCGCCCCCAAAATCAAGCAGTGCGACGCAAAGGTCGTTACGGTTTGGCGCCCCAAAAAACGGTGCCGCTCGATTCCCGCGAAGTTGGGCGTCCTCACCCTCGGCGGGCCTCCCCTCCTCCCGTCTTCTGTGGATCTCGATTCCTGCAGGGAGGAGGCTATTGGCAGGGAGACGAGCGGACGGCGACGCCGCCGGGCGGTTGTTGCTCGAAGGCGCCCCGACCGAGCGGAGGGTTGTGCGCGATTTCGCTGATGGAGAGCACCAGGTCTTGCTCCTCCGCGGGCACCTCGAGGTGGAGACGTCGAGGCACGCGCGCGGAGCAGGTGGGGCCGCTGGGTGGCACGTCCGGATCGATGCCGTCCGGATCTTGGCGGGGCGCCGCGGTCTGCGCGGGGTCGTGCTGCAAAAGCTCCGCCCGATAGAGCACGTAGCTCTGTTGGCGGATCTCCACGCTGGAGAGCGAGAGCTGCTGCTGCTGGTACGGCTTGTCGAAATCCGCGTCGCTCGGGGAAATCGCGATTTCTTCCGTCGCCTGGTGCTTGCTCGTGATGCGCACGACGTATCGCCCGCCCTCCCACGAAAGCGTCGCGCTACCGGGCGCGTGCGTGAGCAGCGGCGGCTCGCCCCGCAGCAAGCTGACGAGCCCGTGGGGAGGCATTGGCACGTGGGTGAATTGGGAGAGGTTGCAGGCGTTGGCGGGGCCGCGCAAAAACACCTTCTGCCGCAAGTCCAGCAGCGAAAAGTCTCTGCCGTTGGACGTGAGGGTGGAGATGGTAGCGCCGAACGGGCTCACGACGTCCAGGCGCACGCGGTCTGGGCTCGAGGCCATGAAAAGCACGGTGCCGCGCACGCGCCCCTCTTTGCCGAAGTAGTCCAGCTTACCCTCGCCGGTGAGGCCGCGGCTGCAGGCCTGCTGCTCATGGAGTCGCGCGAGCAAGCTGCGGGCGTCCGGAAATTGGGACGCCGGCGGCGACCGGTAGCAACCCGTCGCCGCCACGCAAGCAAGCAGCGCTAACGCGATGCCGCGAGCCACGCGCTCAGCGCAGCCCTTCCAACACGTCGAAATCCGGGAGCGACAACGAGAGTTGGTGCTTGGAGACACCCACCGAGTAGCGCTCACAGAGCTCCGCGAGCGCCATGCCGTCCAGCACCGAGACGGGTGCGGCGCCGGGTGCGTTCGCCTCTTCACGAGCGCCGCTCAGCACCTGGCCGGTCGTGATGATCCAGCCGGAATGGGCGGGACCGTAGTGATGCAACGCGCCTCGGAGCTCCGTGACGCGCTCGCGCCCCACCTCGCGACCGTCGCGCCGCACGACGACGGCGGTGCGCACCTCGCTGCTGGCGGCCTTGAGCTTGCCGCTGAAATGCATCTCTGCGCCGTGCGCGCCCTGGCGGCGCACGCTGGTGAGCTCCGTAAAGCCCGAGTGCTCGAGCAGGAGCAAAACCAGCTCGCCCAGGCCGCGCTGCGGCAACTCTTGCAGGGCACGGAGTAGGGAGCGGCGTGAAACCTCGCGGTAGCGATCGACGAGGCCCGCGACGTCGCGCTCGATGCGCAACAGCTCCGGATCCATCAGCCACTCGGTGAGAGCCAAGCGATTGCCGGAGATGCGAAAGCGCGGACGGCGACCTTCGGCCTGGCGTCGCAAGTTGTCGGCGCGCGCGGCGCCGAGGATCAGACCTTGGCCCACCGCGAGCTCGCCCGCGTAGCGGCCCTTACGCGCGGCCGCGTCCGCCAGCGTTTGCACCGCGACCGGGCCG
Source organism: Polyangiaceae bacterium (assembly GCA_029266615.1). Lineage (GTDB taxonomy): Bacteria > Myxococcota_A > Polyangia > Polyangiales > Polyangiaceae > PMG-095. Next base: position 39,882 of record JAQSWN010000014.1, on the reverse strand, counting down.
CGGTTTCGGTCAAAGCTGCCGACGATGGACTCCACCGCGTCGGCCAAGTCCTTGCCGACGACCTCGTCCAACGATGCGGTGCTGCGCTCCGCGACGGGGTGCCGCTCTGGGCGGTCACGCTCTGGGCGGTCACGCTCTGGGCGGTCACGCTCCGGGCGGTCACGGTCGCGGTCTCGCTCACGCTCGCGGCGCGGCTCACGCAAAGCGCGCTCCTCGCGCGGACGCTCTTCACGGCGCGGCTCGACGGGAATGTCGTTGTCGAAGCGCTCGCCTTCGGTGCGGTCTTCGCGCTCCAGAGCGCGAGCTTCCACTTCCTGAGCCACTTCCGGAGGGAGCTCGGCCGGGGCATCCGACACGGTGTACGCCGGCAGGTCGTCCCCACCGCGCTCTTCCCCGCCGCGACCACGACCGCGACGACGACGACGGCGACGGCCGTCTCCGCTCGCGTCGTCCGCAGCCGCGGCTGCGGGCGCCGCCGGAGCGGCCGCAGCCGTAGCGGGGCCGCCGAAGATTGGCTCGTCGTCGTCGTCCTCCGAAGCGAACAGCTCGCTACCGTGGGCGGCGAGGTCGGCACGGACGCGCTCTTCCTCGGAAGGAGCCGCGAGCACGGTGTCCTCGTCGTCGCGGCCGGCCCCGCCGGACGACGAAGCGGCGTCCGTGCTGCTCTTGCGCTCGAGCGCAATGTCCGCAAAGTTCACTTCTTGGCCGGCGAGCTTCTCGAGCGCGGGCGTGCGGTCTTGCAGCCCCTTCTCGATCATCGCTTGGTCCCACTCACGCAGCGCGAACACCCCGGGCCGCACGCGCACCAGCGGGTTGTCCTTGTCGCCCTTCTTCACCAGCGCTGCGAGCCGCGCGCCCATGGTCACGTCCGGGCTCTTGCCCACGTGGCTGAGGAGGTTCTTCTCGATCGCGACGTCGGTGATCTCTTTGTAGTGGAGGGGCTTGCCCACGAGGCGCAATACCTGCGCCGCGGCTTCAGTGAACGTCATTAAACTTTTCCGTCTCTCGAGTGGGGGAACGTGGAGCCATGGGGCAACACGCTCGGCCAATCGGCGCCTCCTGGAGAGCGAACATCGCTCCCTCCTCCGGCAGCGCGCCGAACGGGTCACGAGATAGCACGGACATTTGCCTGCCCGCAAATCCCCGTAATCGTAGCCTTATTGGGCCAGCCGGCCGATTCCCCTGCCAACCGGCCGCTCCCAGGCGTAGGCTCGGGCTTCTTGGACAACACGGAGCGGCTCATCTCGGAGCTTTCCCGCGTGCTCGCACGCCGGGGCTTGAGTGTCCGCTCCGAGCCGCTGTGGGGGGTACACGCCGGTGGCAAGTGCAGACTCCGCGGCAAGGAGGTCGTGCTCCTCAACACTAAGGCACCGCCCATGGAACGGCTGGTCGTGCTGGCGGATTGCGTCGCCGAGCAGGCCATCGACGGCGACGAGATCTCGGTCGAAGCACACGCGCTCTTGCAGCGCCGCATCGCGCGGCGCTCGGACGTGCTGTCCCCCGCTGACGCCAGTCGGCCCGGGCTTGCCAAGGGCGGACCGCGCGCGCCGCGCAAGCAACGGCGCGTCTGAAGACGCGATTGTTCTCGCTCCGCCGCGCCACTATGCTGGCGCCTTGGAGCTTAGAGAGCACGAGCCGCTCGGCCCCCGCACGACGCTGGGCGTGGGCGGAAAGGCGCGCTACTTCGCGCTCGCGCGGAGCGAAGAGGACGTTCTCGAGGCGCTAGGTTGGGCGACAACGCGGGGCCTCCCGGTGCGCGTGCTCGGCGGCGGGAGCAACCTCGTCATCGCGGACCAGGGGTTCGATGGCCTGGTCATCGGCGTCGAGCTACGCGGCGTCTCGTTTTCCAACCCGCGCGGCGACGCGGTCGTCACCGCGCGCGCGGGAGAGCCATGGGACGACGTCGTCGAGGACGCCGTGCGGCGCGGGCTCGCCGGTCTCGAAGGCCTATCCGGCATCCCGGGCAGCGCGGGCGCGACTCCTATCCAGAACGTGGGCGCTTACGGCCAAGAAGTCGCAGAGACCATCCAGTCCGTCCGAGCCGTGGACCGTCGGACACGAGTGCCGGTCGAGTTGGACGCGAGAGCCTGCGGCTTTGGTTACCGCGACAGCTTCTTCAAATCCGAAGCACCGGAGCGGTTCGTCGTTACGGAGGTGCGTTTTGCGCTGCCCCAACGCGCGCCCGCCGCCGTGCGCTACCCCGATTTACAACGCGAGCTTTCACGCCAGCAGCTCACCCAACCGTCGCTCTCGGACGTCCGCGCCGCCGTGCTCGCCGTGCGCGCCGAAAAGTCGATGCTGCTCGATCCATCGGATCCCAACGGTCGCAGCTGCGGCTCCTTCTTCCTGAACCCCATCGTGCGCGCGGCGGACGTCGAACGCGTTCAGCGCGCCGCTGGCGATGGCACCGTCCCTCAGTACCCCCAGCCCGACGGTCGCATCAAGCTGGCCGCAGGGTGGCTCATCGAACAGAGCGGCTTTCACAAGGGGCTGCGCGACGGCCACGTCGGTCTGTCGACCAAGCACGCGCTCGCCATCGTGGCTCACGCCGGGGCCACCGCCAGCGAGGTGCGCCGCTTCGCGGAGCGCATTCAGGCCGGCGTCCAGGCGCGCTTCGGCGTCGCTCTCAGTCCTGAGCCGAATTTCTGGGGTTTTTAACGCTTCGGCTCACGCCGCCGCGCGCGGCGTTCTCGCGGTCGAGACGAGAGGGGCCGCAAGTCGCGCCCCCCTCGCTCCCGAATTCAGGACGACGCAGCGACGCCGCTGTACAGAGCCTCCACCGCTTCGTCCAACTTGCTCGGATCCGTTCCGCCGGCTTGCGCCATGTCCGGGCGGCCCCCGCCGGAGCCGCCGACGATTTGTGCGACGCCCTTGATGAGCTCGCCGGCTTTGTAGCGGCCCAGCAGGGGCTTGGCGACGGTGAGCACCAGCTGCGCTTTCCCCTCGGCCTCCGAGGCGACGAGCACGATGCTGTCACCCAGCTTGTCTCGGAGCTTCTCGGCTAGCTCGCGCAATTGGGCGCGATCGGTCACGTCCGTACGGGCGCCGAGCACTTTGACGCCGCTGACGTCGCGCGCTTGGCCGAGCAGCGCTTCGAAGCCGCCGCCGCCGTTCATGAGCTTGCGCTGCAGGTCTTCGATCTGCTTCAGAAGAGCCTTCTCTCCCGCCAAGAGCTTTTCGATCTTTTCGGGAAGTAGCAGAGCGCTGGCCTTTGCGGCGTGGGCGGCGCGGCTGAGCGTGCCTTCCACGTCGCGCAGGTGCGCGAGCGCGCCGTCGCCGGTCACGGCTTGGATGCGACGAACCCCAGCCGCGACGCCGGCCTCGCTCACGACCTTGAACAAGCCGATGTCCCCGGTGGCGCGGGCGTGGGTACCGCCGCACAGCTCCATGCTGTCGCCCATCGTGAGCATGCGCACGACGTCCCCGTACTTCTCTTCGAAGATCATCATCGCTCCGCGTTTGCGCGCGTCGTCCATGCTCAAGACGTCGGTCGCGATCGGGTAGTTGGCGAGCGTTCGCTCGTTGACGATGTCTTCGATGCGCTCGATTTCTTCCGGCGTGAGCGGCTTGTTGTGAGTGAAGTCGAAGCGCAGGCGGTCGGGTCCGACCAGGGAGCCCTTCTGCTGCGCCTGCGGGCCCAAGACCCGGCGGAGCGCCAAATGGAGAAGGTGCGTGGCCGAGTGGTTGCGACGGATGCGATTGCGGCGCGCTTCGTCGACGGCGAGGGTTGCGCTTTCCCCGACTCTTAGCGTGCCTTCGCTGATTCTGCCGTGGTGCGCGACCAAGCCCGCGATGGGCTTCTGCGTGTCTTCGATCACGACCTTGGCCGCGCCCGCGCTGATGACGCCGGTGTCACCGACCTGGCCGCCAGCCGCGCCGTAGAACGGCGTAACCGCCGTGACCACATCGACTTCGTCCCCGGCGCTGGCGCTGTCCACCAGCTTGCCGCCCTTGACGATGGCGACGACGCTCGAGCTGTCCGTCGTCGTTTCGTACCCGCTGAACTTGGTTCCGCCTTCTGGCACCAAGGCCAGCGCCTCGCGAAACACGCCTTCGATCGCGTCGTCCGCGCCGCCGAACTCGGAGCGAGCCTTGGCCTCGGCCAGCGCGGCGTCGTAGCCGGGCTTGTCCACGCTGAAACCGCGCTCGGTGCAGATCACCTCCGTGAGGTCCAGCGGGAAGCCGAAGGTGTCGTAGAGCTGAAACGCGTCCGCCCCGGGCAGCACCTTCTGGGACGCCTTGTCGAGGTTGTCGAAGCGGTCTTCCAACAGGCCGAGACCGCGCTCGATGGTTTGACGGAAACGAACCTCTTCCGTCTCCGTAACGGAGGCGATGAGATCCTGACGCTCGCGTAGCTCCGGGTACTGCGCGCCCATGAGCTCGATCACGCTCTGCGTCACTTGGTGCAAAAACGGCTTCTGAATGCCGAGTCGGTGGCCGTGCCGGATCGCCCGGCGCATCACCCGGCGCAGCACGTACTCCCGACCGGTGCGATCCGGGAGCACCCCGTCCGCCATCATGATCGCGGTCGTGCGCGCGTGGTCCGCGATGACCCGCATGCTCACGTCGTCCGGGCTCATGGTGCCGCCGTACTTTTTCTTCGAAATCTCGGAGGCCTTGTCGACCAGCGAGCGCAGCAAGTCCGTGTCGTAGTTGCTGAGCTTGCCCTGAACCGCGACCGTCATGCGCTCGAGACCGCCGCCGGTGTCGATGCTGGGCTTGGGCAGCGCCTCGAGCTTGGCGACGCCGTCTTGCACGCTGCGCTCGAACTGCATGAACACCAGGTTCCAAATTTCGCAGTAGCCGACGCCTTCCGCGGTCTGCTCTTCTCCGAATTTCGCGGGGTCCACGCCGTCGCCGTTGAAGTAGTAAATCTCGCTGCAGGGCCCGCACGGGCCGGTGTCGCCCATCGCCCAAAAGTTGTCGGCCATGCCGAGCCCGCGGACCTGCGCGTCCCCGAAGCCGGTGAGTTTCTTCCACAGGTCCCGCGCGAACGTGTCCTCCGGGATTCCCTCCTCACCCTTGAAGTAGCTCATCACCAGCCGGTCTTTCGGCAGGTTCAGATCCTTGGTGAGAAATTCCCAGGCGAAGACGATCGCTTCTTCTTTGAAGTAGTCGCCGAAGCTGAAGTTCCCGAGCATCTCGAAGAACGTGTGGTGGCGGGGCGAAGGCCCGACCGCTTCCAAGTCGTTGTGCTTACCGGAGATGCGGATGCACTTCTGGCTCGTGGTCGCGCGCTTGTAAGCGCGCTTCTCGCGGCCGGTGAACAGGTCCTTGAATTGGACCATGCCGGCGTTGGCGAACATGAGCGTCGGATCGTTCTGCGGCACGACGGGGCTGCTCGGCACCACCTCGTGACCGTTCTTGGCGAAGAAGCTGAGAAATGCGCTGCGGACCTGTGCAGCCGTTCGGGTCGACATAGTAGGGGCGGGGCATTTACCACGCCCCGGAAACGATTGCCGTAGCCCGCGCGGGAGCGGCGCAGATCACGGGGAATTGCCGCGCGGAGCTAGGCCTAGCCCCGGCCGACCTGGTCGATACCGCGGTTGGCGAGGCGATCGGCCTCGGAGTTGAGCTCCCGCCGAATGTGCGTGAGCTTGACCGATTTGAAGCGCGAGATGAGCTGCCGGGCTTCGTCGAACAGGGGTTTGAGGCCGGGCGCTTTGACGCGGTAGATGCCCTTGAGCTGCTTGATCAGCAGCTCCGAATCCGCGCGCACCTCGACGTGCTCGAGCCCTTGCGCGAGGGCGGCGGCGAGGCCGAGCAGCACGGCCTTGTACTCGGCCACGTTGTTGGTCGTGTGCCCCAAGTATTCGCTGCCGGTGTAGAGCACTTCCCCGCTCGGGCGCTTGAGGATGGCGCCGATGCCGGCGGGCCCGGGGTTGCCGCGCGCCGCGCCGTCCGTCCACAACACCGCCTCGGGCTCGGGCGTTACGGTCGGCGTAGAAGACGGAAAGCGGGCCATCATGAAATGTATTTACGCGGGCGCTGCGCGAGCACCGTTGATGGCTCGAAGGTAAATGGCTTCGTACGCTCGCGCAACAACTCCCGAGGCATAGACGCGCGACGCCGCGTCGCGACCTTCCGCCTCGGCCGTGCGCCGTGCCGCGCCGTCTGCGAGCAGTCGTGTGATCGCCTCGAGCCAAACGCGTGTGTCTACGCTGGCGACCTTCACCGCGCCGACGACGTCTCGCAGCGGCCCGCGATCGAGGACCGCGCAAGGAACGCCGAGCGCGAGAGCTTCCAGCAGAACTATGGGTTGATCCACCTTCCCCCACAAGTCGTCGACCGGAAAAATGACTATGCGGCTTGCGGCGAGCAACGCGTGCATGTTGCTCACGCGGTCGGTAATCCGTACGTGTTTATCCTTGAGAAGCTCCTTCAGCTCGGCGGCGCGCGACGCCGCTTGGGGCGTTTTGTTGCGGTAAGCGAAGACCACCACCGCGTCGGGGAATCGCTCCGTCAGAGGCCCGACCAAAGATCGTGAGATCTCGGCGCCCGAGCTCACCTCCAAGTCTCCCGGATAAAGGACGATGGGCGCGCCTTCCCGCACGCCGAGCTCGGCGCGCGCCCGACGCACGGCGTCTTCCGACGGGGGCACGAGCGTCGCGACCGGCGGCGGGATCACGGTGATGGTCGGCAGGGTGACGCTCTCCGCCTTCGCCGCCGCGACGAGGCTCGCTTCCGTCGCGCGGCTCTGCACGACCAGCTCGTCGCCGAAGATCAACCGCGACACCCCGGCGAAGCGCCGCGGCGGCGACGCCACCGTCTGCACGATCGGCACGCGTCGCGCGCGCTTCAGTACACGCGCGACTTGGCCCGTGCGCGGGTTGGGCGCGAAGACGAAATGCCAGACGTCGTCGCGCGGACCTACGAGCAGCGCCAGGGCCGCGCGCGCGTTGTCCGCGAGGGCCGGTGCGAAGCCGCCACTGCCGCCGTAAATAGCGCGCCCTTCGACTCCGGGCGGCAGCATCGCAAGGCCCTCGCGCGTCGTCAGCACCACCGGCGAGACGTCTCGTAGCTCGGCGGCCACGTCGCGCACCAGGCACTTGGTACCGTCGTGAAATGGCGGTGCGATAGGCTTCGAGACGAACAACACGCGCGGCATGGCGCGGGCACATGCCAGAGGCGCGGCGCGTGCGCAACCCGACGGGGGCGCGGTCACAAGCGAGCGGCAGCGAGCAACGCGGGAGGGGCGCGGCGCAGCGCGCTGGCGATGGCGGCCTCCAGCACGTCTTTCCGCAGCTGGGCACTTCGAGTCTGGTCGTTCGCTTCCTGCTCGCTGGCTTGGGCGCTGGCGCTACCGGATACCTTCGCGGCGATGGACTGGTCCGGCATCGTGTGGAGCACGTACTCCACCTTGGCCGTGTAGACGATCGCGCTGCCTTCGCGCGCCGCGCGGAGCTGCTCCACGCTGCCGGTGACCATGACCACCGGCGTGTGCCGGCCGGCGCCGTCGTCCCCTTCGCCCAGGACCTTCACGCCAGGAAGCTCGTTCAGTTTCTGACGCGAGGCGACGGCCAAATCGCTCTCGATGCGCTTCGACTTCACGCCGCTGCCGTTCTTCATGATGCCCAGCTTGACCAGCACCTTGGGACGCGGCGTGTTCTGCGCCTGCGCTTCGAGCTCGCTCAGGCTGGCTTTGATTTGCTTGCGCACCGCCTCCGAGCGGTCCAAGCGGTGCTCTCGCAGCGGGGCGATGGCGCGTTGGTCCCCCAGAGTCTCCAGGGCCGCGACGGACGCGGCGCGGACGGAAGCGTTCTCGTCGTCCAGGGCGGACACGAGCGGGGAGAGCGCCGCCGGGTCCATCGTCTTGCCGAGCTGGAGGGCGGCCTGCACCCGGACTCGGAAATCCTTGCCGTCCCGGAGCTGACCGACGAGCTCGTCCAGCCCCGGCTTCGCGATGGCGGGCGCGGGCGCGGCGAAGAGCGAAATCACACTGAGCAGCGCGGCACGGCGAGAGACGGGCATCGAGGGCACTTGGGAGGAGTACTGATCATCTGACTTCCGCCTTCCCTTCCGCAAGCCCTAGCGCGCGCGCCTCCTCATTTCGGTGGGGTCCCTTCGGTCGGACTCCTACACGCGAGAAGAACCGGTCACTTCTCGGAGTGATTGTGGGTCTTGTGCTACGCGCGGTAACACTCGGACTCGCTCTGCACATGCGCGCCTACATGCGCGCGAACCCCTCAACGAAGCAGCGAGCGCGCTTCCTCTTCCAAAGTCGCTTCGTCCCCCACGCGGTAGCCCTTGTGTACGAACCGTACGATTCCGCTCTTGTCCAAGACGAACGCGGTCGGCATGGTCGGAGGATCGTAGGCTTTGGCGACGGACTTGCCGTCGTCCCAGAGGACCGGAAACTTGGCGCCCGTCTCGGCGAGGAACGCGGGGATGCCCTTGGCGTCGTCGTCTTGGCTGATGGCGACGACCACCACGTCCCCACCGAGCTCGGTCACGAGCTTCTGGTACGCGGGAAAGGATTGCTTACACGGCTCGCACCACGTCGCCCAAAAGTCCACGATGACGACCTTGCCCGCAAACGCCTCCAGCGACTGATCACCGCGGCCGGAGACGTCCGGGAGCTCGAAGGCGGGCGCGGGCGCGCCCACCAGCGGGTGCGAGGCCGCCTCCGCGCTGGCGGCTCCGGGCGCTCCCGTACCGCCACACGCAGAGAGGGCGAGACACACGAGCCCGCTCCAGAGCGAGCGCCGCGCGACATGCGGGCGCTCGCAGACACCGACCCGGCTCACTTCTTCTTGCCCTTGGCGGGCAGCTCGTCCGGGCACCCGTCTTCGTCCTCGAACTTGTTCTTGGTCTCGGCTTCGTCCACGCACTCGTCGTCCGCGTCCAAGATGCCGTCGTTGTCGTTGTCCGGATCAGGGCAGCCGTCGGTGTCTTCGTAGCCGTCGGTGTCCTCGCCTTCGTTCACGCACTTGTCGCGCGCGTCGGGGACGCCGTCGTTGTCGGTGTCGGCTTCGTCCGCGCAGCCATCGTCGTCCTTGAAGCCGTTCTTGGTCTCGGCCTCCTTGGGGCAGCGATCGCCGGTATCAGGGATGCCGTCTTTGTCGTTGTCCAGCTCGGGGCAACCGTCGCCGTCCTCGAAGCCGTCTTGATCTTCCGGCTGGCTCGGGCACTTGTCGTCCTTGTCCGGGATGCTGTCCAAGTCGTTGTCGGGATCCGGGCAGCCGTCGGTATCCTCGTAGCCGTCGCGGTCTTCTGCTTGGGTCGGGCACTGATCGGCGGCGCCTTCGATGCCGTCGCCGTCTTGGTCTTTGCCCTCTGCGACGTAGAGCACGCCCAAGAACGCGCGCACCTTCGGCACGCCGACGCCTTGGACGATCCCGGTGCCGCCGCCGAGCGTGAACAGCAGGGGGGAGCCGAGCGGGCTGATCTGAATACCGGCGAGGCCCTCCATCGTATTTTCGCCAGCCTTGGTGCTGAAGCGCGTGGTGCCGAAGCCTTCCGCCATCACCCTGAACACGGGGCTGACGCGGTAGCCGGCGCCCAGGTTGTAGCGAAACTCGGTGCCGAGATCCGTCCCGCCGATCGTCACCGATTTGCGGTACACGCCCGCCAAGTTGGCGCCGAACGAGAAGCCCTTCGTCTCGCCGTCGAAGATCACGCGCGCGCCCGCGTTGGGGTGCTTGTCACCCATGAACTGGTCTTTATTGATGGCGTTGCCGAGGGGCGCGGTAGCAAACACGGTAGCGCCGATCACGATCGGCGACTTCGGGTCGCCGTAGACGCGAAACTTTCCTTCGACCTCCGGGTCCCCGGTGCCAACGGCGCTGATGCCGTTCGGCTCGTCGTTGCCGTCGGGGGTGATGCCAGTGCCCTTCAGCCACATCACCGGGATACGCAGGCCGAGCTGCACTCGCGGCACGATCGTGAAGGACCCGAGGAAGTCCCCCGTGAGCATGTTCTCGACGACCTTCTTGTCTTGCTGCTGGGCGGCACCCTCGCAGCTCGTCGCGTTCCGGCAGCTGCGCACCGTCAGGGGCTCGAACGCGTAGTTCACCATCACGCCGGCGCTCCACACCTTCTCCCCGTCCGTGCGCGCGCCGCGCATGGTGAAGTAGTTTCGTGGCCCGGGCGCGGCGTGGAAGCGCTGCACGCTGACGGCGTGCTCCACTTCCTGCTGGGCCAGCGCGTCCGTGGTCGTGGCGAGCGCGCCGAACCCGGCGGCCGCGGCGGTGAGCAATGGCAGAAGCGAGAGGCTCTTCAACGAAGTTCTCCTGAAGTTTCGGAGCTGGGCGCACAGGGGCCCGAGCGGAAGGCATGCTTTCAAACTGCGCGAAGAACTGCAACGCTTTAAACCGCGTGATTGCCCGTGCGTCCGAACGCGACCTACGCGCCTTTACTTACATTGAAACGAGGCTTTGCTAGGCTCGGCGCATCACCGTGGCGGTCTGCGTCGGATGCCAAAGCGTGCTCGTGCCCCAGGCGAGGTTTTGCCCTTACTGCGGCATGGCGGTCTCGTCCGCGGCCGCGGTGGCGGCAGCGGTCGCCGTGAAGCTCCGTCAGCGCATCGGTCCCGGCAGCGAGGTCACGCTGGGGGACTTAGGTAAGTGCGTCGTGGGCCACACCATCGGCGAAGGCGGCATGGGCGTCGTTTATCGCGGCTGGCTCTACTACAATCCCGCCGGCCGGTTCGCGGGCGTTCCCGAGCACCCCATCGCCCTGAAAGTTCTGCACCCGCTCATCCGCGGCAAGCCCCGCGCGGAGCGGCTGTTTCGTCACGAAGCGGAGGTGCTGAGCAAGCTCAGTCACCCGAACATCGTCCACTACTTCGGGATGTTCGACGAGGACGGCGAGCTTTGCATCGCCATGGAACTCGTCCAAGGGGAGTCGCTTGCCGAGCTGCTCCAGCGCGCCAATTCGCGGGGCGGCGCGCTCCCTCGCCTTCCGGTCGCTCAGGCGTGGCACTACCTGGCTCAGCTGCTCGGCGCGCTATCGAGCCTGCACGCGCTGGGCATCGTCCACCGCGACGTGAAGAGCGCCAACGTGCTGATTCGCACGGACGACATCGCCAAGCTAACGGACTTCGGCATCGCGCGGTTTCCGACGGAGCTAGCAAAGCAAAGCGGCGGGATGGCGCCGGGCACGGGCGCCTACATGGCGCCGGAGCAGGTCATGGGGCAACCGTTGGACCCGCGCGCGGACCTGTACGCGGCCGCGATCGTGATGTTCGAGATGCTCACCGGGATCACCCCGTTCGACAGCCCCACCCGCACGGAGCTCGCCGTGCGCACGGCGCAGTTGGACGAGCCCGCGCCGCCCATCACTCAGCTCGTTCCCGGCATGCCCGCGGCGATGGATCTCGTGTTCGCGCGCGCGCTGGCCAAGCACCGAGACCTTCGCTACGGCACCGCGCGCGAGCTAGGCGACGCGTTCCGCGCCGCTCTCGGCCTCCCGGATTCGCCCGGCTGGAGAGCGCAGGCAGAGCTATCGAAGGTCGCCAAGACTCTCTCGATGGCGATGCCTCAGCTGGCCGAGGGGCCGTACGGTCATTTGCCGGAAACGGCGGAAGACGCGCCTATCTTGCAGCGCACTTCCGCCCTTCCTCCGATCGCTCCTTCGCAAGCCGTGGCCCAAGCGCAGGCCCAGGCGGAGCGCTACGCGACCGACGTGATGACGGCCTTCAAAAAAGGCTGAGGTTGACAGTGTTCCGGGTCGGTGCGAAAGGGACTCCCGCCGCTCCGGTCAAAGGCGGAGTATCAATGCGAAAACGCTCCGTTTTACTGCTTTCGGCATTCGCCGCCACATTCTCTTTGAACGCCTGGGCGCAAGCTCCGGCAGCCGACGCCAAGAGGCCCGCGGCCGAACCCAAGCCGGCCGAGCCGAGGCCAGCGCCAGCGCCAGCCGCTGCGCCGCCCGCGGCCCCTCCGGCTGCAGCTCCTCCGGCGGCAGCGGCTCCCCCTGGGCCTGCAGCGCCCGCGCCGGAAGCGCCCGCGACCGCGGACCCTCCTGCGGCTGCCGAAGGCCCAGAAGAGCCGACGGTCGGACAGGAGCCTGCCGGCACCTTGCCGCAAGCGCAGCCGGGCCTCGCGCCGCTACCCATCTGGCCGGAGCCTTCCGAAGACGCCGCCGCGCTCAAGCGCCAAGGTACGGAGCGGCCCAAGGCCAAGCCCGCCGCGGGCGACGCCGTCTTCGCCGAAGATTGGTGGACGCACACGCGCCCCATCCTGGAATGGCACGGCAGCCTGCGCGCGCGCGGCGAGCTGTTCTACAAGCTTCACCTCGGTCGCCGGGACGACGTCTCCACGGCGCTCTTCCCCCGCCCGGCCGATCATTTCTACATTCAAAACGCGAACGGTCGTGAGCTCGGCGAGACCGGTGCGAGGCTGTGCGGCTCGGGCACGAGCAACTGCGACGACAACACCAACGCTGGCGCCAACATGCGCTTCCGGTTGGACCCCGAGTTTCACGTCTCGGACAACCTGCGCGTCATCTCTCAGATCGATCTGTTGGACAACCTGGTCCTGGGCTCCACCCCGGGGGGTTATGCCGTGAACAACGGCAGCGTCCAGGAGCGCAGCGGCTATACGCCGCTCGGCATCTTCGACGACACCACCAGTGCGCCCAGCGCCGGCCGTAACAGCCTGCGCGACAGCATCATCGTGAAGCGGGTTTGGGCGGAATGGGTTACCCCGGTCGGCCAGCTCCGCTTCGGCCGCATGCCGAACCACTGGGGTCTCGGCATGGTCCACAACGCCGGCGACGGTCACGACGACAACTACCAGTCGACGGTGGACCGCGCTCAGATCACGAGCGGCATCAAGAGCTTGGATCTGTACGCGTCCGTAGCGATGGACTTCGTGAACGAAGGCGCCACGACGGACAATTTCGGCATGGTGCGCGGCCAGCCGTACGACGTGGCCCAGCTGGACGACGTGAACCAGTACACGTTCACGTTGGTGCGCCGGAAGAGCGCGGACATGGTCGCCGCCGCCCTCAACCGCGGCGACGTCGTCATCAACGGCGGCGTCCAGGTGCAGTACAAGCATCAGCTGCTCGCGACGGATCAGCGGGGCGGGTGCGGCAACGTCAACATGGGCGCCGCCGCTCTGGGTTGCAACCCAGGCGAGCCGGACCGGGACACGCTTTCCTTCGTGCGGCGCGACGCGCACATGTGGATGCCGAACTTGTGGGGGCAGCTGCGTTACCGCGGCTTCCGCTTCGAGACCGAAATCGCCACCATCCAGGGCAAGATCAACAACGTCTCGGTCGAGCCGGACGCGCCCTCGGCGGCGGGATTCAAGACGCGCAGCTGGGGCTTCGTGGCCGAGCTCGAGCAGCTCCTCGTGGAGAACAAGCTTCGGCTCGGTTTCAAAACCGGCTGGGCCTCGGGCGATTCGGACGTAGACAGCCTCTCGCCCGGGTCCGGCTTCCAGAACCAGAACGGCGACCGGACCATCTCCACGTTCCGCTTCAACCCGAGCTACGCGCTCGACTTGATCCTCTACCGTAACATTTTGACCCGCGTGCAGGGCACCTACTACTTCCGCCCGAGCGTGAAGTACGACTTCCTGCGGGATCCGAACGGGCAGAAGATCGGCGGCGGCATCGCGGCGATTTGGTCGCGCGCCAGCGAGTTCATGCAGACGCCCGGCCACGCGCGGGACCTCGGCATCGAGCTCAACGGCCAGATCTACTTCCAGAGCAAAGACGGCTCGCTCAATGACGACCCGAACCGCATGGGCGGCTTCTTCGCCAAGCTCGAGTACGCGGTGCTCTTCCCCATGTCCGGCCTGGGTTACGCCTCGGTCGAGGCCTCGCGGCTCACCAACGCGGACACGAACCTGGCCCAGGCGCTCCGCCTCTTCCTCGGCGTTAGCTTCTAACCCGACCGCGGATCCGAAAACGGCTCGTCGGCGCGCGCGCCGATTCGGGGCATAATGCGGGGGCGTGACTCGCCCTTCGCGTTTCTGCCTCCTCGCCCTTCTTCCGGCGCTGCTCGTGAGCGCAGCCTGCTCCAGCGATCCCGCTGAGCCCAACGGCTCGGCCGCCGGAAACGGTGGCTCGGGCACGAGCGGCGGGTCGGGTGGCGGGGGAGCGAAACCTGCGCGCTGCCCCGAGGGTACGAACCCGGGTAGCGCTCCCAATCCCGTAGAGGTCGGCGCAATCAGCGGGCAGATCGTGGACGAGCAAGGTGAGCCAACGTCTGCGGGGTTGGTGCAAGTGTGCGGCAAGGACGTATGCACGCAGGCCAACGTCGGCGAGAGCGGCCAGTTGTCGGAGAGCGTAGGCGACACGCTCGACACGCCCGCGGTGAAGTACGGAGACGGCTTCGAGTGGGCGAAGCTGACGACGCTGCTCCGCGAAGGCGACAACGACGTCGGCACGATCGTCACCGTACGCCTGCCCGCCTACGAGGACGCCCGCGCGCTCACGCCGGGCAGCGCCGCTTCTTCGGGCGGAGTGACGCTCACGTTGGACGCGGGCGCGCACGTGGACGTGAATTTCTTGGATTACGAGACGGAAGCTCAGCAAGGGTTCCGGGCCGCCCCGCTTCCGGAGGCCGCGCTGGAGCAGCTCGGGCAAGGCTTCGTTCAAGCGTACGCGCTTTCGCCGCTAGAAACGCGCGTGTGCCCCGCGCCTGCGCTGAGCCTCGAGAACACCGCCGGCCTCGAGCCAGGAACCGAGCTCACGCTCCACCTGCTGGGGCTGGACGTGGAAGAGGAGTTCGCGCCCTACGCTGGCTGGCGGCAAGTCGGCGAAGGTGTCGTCAGCGCGGACGGCGGGACGCTCGAGTTTCCCGAAGGCGTCCCGGTCCTCACCGCCATTGGCGTGAAGGTCAAGGAGTAACGATTGCGCGCGCTGCTCGCCCTCGCGCTCGGCTCGTGCCTCCTGGCGTGCGGGTCGAACGCGCCTGAGATTCCAGATGAGCTGATCGCGGACGCGCCGAGCTGCGCGGCTCCGGACTACCCAACCGAGGGAGTCGGGACGGAGCAGGGCGACGTCGCCAAGAACGCCTGCTTCATCGGCTACCGCGCGCCGGACCGCGTCGCGCCCAGCGAGGCGCATCGCGAAACGGTGGCGCTCTCGGACTACTACGATCCGGCCGGCACCAAGGGTGTGTCGCTCTTACTCGTCAACACGGCCGCTATCTGGTGTGCCGCGTGTGTCGCTGAACACGGTTACTTGCCCGAGCGCGCCGCAGAGCTCGGCCCCCGTGGCCTCGTCATCTTGAGCACGCTCTTCCAAGACGGCCAGCGCAACCCCGCCGACATGGCCGACTTGGAGCGCTGGATCGCTAATTTCCAGCCGAACTTCCCGATGGTCGCGGATCCCGAGCTGGAGCTGGGCCTCTACGCTTCGCCGGACTCGGCCCCGCTGAACATGCTAGTCGATCCGCGGAACATGAAGATCCTGCGCAAGTACGTGGGCGATCAAGGCGCCGTCATGTGGCCCTACATCGAGTCGGAGCTCGCGGCGCGCGGCGCTGCCAAGTGATCGATGCGCTCCTGGCTGGCTGCGCTGGGGCTCTCGGCCGCGCTGCTCGCGCCGTCGGCACGCGCGCTGGAGCCGGGAAAGCTCGCCGGTGAGCCAGTCCGCGTCGACGTGACGGAGAGCACCAGCGTTTACTACAACTTCGACAATCGGGACTCGAAGCCGAACCAGGTCGCGACGCGTGCCAACGACGACTTCGGGCTCGTTTACAATCGGCTCAGCGCGCAGGCGACGCGCGGCAACTTCAGCCTCGGAACGCGGGTGGACAACGTGTGGTTCTATGCGTCGCCGAACGCGACCCGGCTCGCGCTCGATTTGACGAACGAGGCCCCACGCGACAACGCCGCCGGCTACTTTCGCAACAAGCTGGACGAAGCGGGGGTCGAGCTATCCAATCGCTTCATCGACTGGGTCTATCCGTCGAAATATTACCTGACGTACTCGCGGCCGGGCCTGGAGGCGACCCTCGGCGACGCGAGCGCACAGCTCGGCCGCGGCATCGTGCTCAGTGTGCGCAAGCGCGACGAGCTGGGCAGCGACACGACGATTCGCGGCGCGCGGCTCACGTTGACCCGTCCCGGCCCCGTCGGCGTGAAGGTCACGGCCCTGGGCGGCGAGCTCAACCCGCTACGTATCGATGAAGCGAGCGGTCGTTACCTGGGCGTTCACGCCAGCAGGGACGCGCTCGCGACGGTCACAGAAGCGGGGATGCCGCGCGCCATCGCCACGGACTTCGCTCCCCTCACCGGCGACTGCCAGACCAGCGCCACCTGCGGCTACGCGCCCGACCGCATCGCCGCCGGGCAGCTCGAGATTTCGGGGGAGCGCTGGAAGCTTGCGACCCAAGGCTCCGCGCTCTTCCGCGACGCGCCTCTGAGCGAAGACATCGTGCGCAGCGCCGGACGCGTCCTCACCCTCAGCGAGTCCCTGGAGCTCACGCGCGTGCTGCCCGATCTCTCGCTGTACGGCGAGCTTGCGTTTCAGCACCTCGGGGAGCGAGGCCAAACGACGCGCATCGACCCCGGCTACGGCCTTTACGCGAGCGCGTCGTACACCCCGAAGGACGTCGCGCTGACCTTGGAGGCGCGCCACTACCGTCGCCTCTTTCCGCTCTCCGGCAACGTGAAGCTCTCTCGCGCGCGCGAATTCTCGAGCCTTTCGTACAATCAAGTGCCCACGACGGAGCTGGAAGACAACGACACGGAGTTCGAGCGCATGAACACGTGCGTCACCGGCGCGCGGTTACGCGGGGACTTCACGCTCCGCCGCGGCGTACGCGCGCTCGGCAGCGCGTCCCATTACGTAACGTACGCGGAGTCGGGCGCGAACGAGACCTGCCGCATCACGACCGAGCAGCTGAACCGTGTGTACGACGTGTCGTCCGGTTTTGCGCTCGACTCGCGTGATCGCCGCCGGCACCTGGAGGTAACGCTTGGCGGCCGCCTGGACCGCGCCGAGCGCGAGCTCGTTTTGCCGAGCGGCTCTGTGTCCCACTTGTTCTACACGGAGGGTTACCTGCGTCACGTCTTCGAGCTACCGCTGTCGGAGGACTTCAGTGTCAGCCTCACCGGTCGGCACCGAAGGCGCGCCCAAGCCGAGGGCGGCCCAGGGGTGCCCTGGTCGGAGGGCGAAGAGGTGCTCGGCCTGGAGTGGGCAGAGCACTCCAGCATCGGTTTGGGCGCCGAATACGATACGCGCCCGGGCGTTCCCCACCGCTATTTCAACGTGGAAATTTCGCACCGTCCGACGCCGGCCACCCGCGTCGCCCTGTTCGCCGGTCAACGGCGTGGCGCGCTGCGCTGCGTGGGCGGCATCTGTCGACTCTATCCCCCCTTCGAAGGCGTGCGGCTCGACGTCGCGCTGAGGTTTTGATGCGGTCAATCGCGCTCGGGTTACTCCTCTTGTTGCATGGCAGCGTCGCGAACGCTCAAGCGCGCCGCAGCGACGACGCGCCTCCCCAAAAGTCACGCGCGCTGCCCACGGCCGCCGCCGTCGTTCCCGGCGTGGTCGTCCATGGAGCGGGGCACTTCGCCCTCGGCGAGAGCAAGACCGCGAAGAACCTGCTGCTCATGGAGAGCATCGGGCTCGGCTTGTTCTTGGGAGGCGGGCTGACAATCGTGTTCACCGGTGCCTCGCGCTACTTCGTGGGTCCGGCGGCAGGCACGACCATCGCCGGCTTCGGCTTGTTCTCGACGTCGTATTTGGCGGACATTTACGGCACCACCAGCCGCGACGGAGACGCGGCGCTGTCGCGGTACCGCGGCCCCACCCGCTGGGAAACGGAGCTTGGCTACCGGCGCGTCCACGACCCGCAATTTGCGCATACGGACTTTCTCTATCAGCGCGTTTCCCGTCAAATTGGCCCGTTTCGGCTCACGCCCTCCGGCATGTTTTCCACCGCCGGCGACACCGCGCGCTACCGCGTCGAAGGTCAGTACCGGCTCGCGGGCAACGTGTACGAGCTCCGTCCGCGCGATCAAAGCTTCGTGGATGTCACGGTCGGCTTCGTGCATCAACGACATCGGCCCGAGCACTTCAGCAAAGGCTCCGCGGAGCTCTCCGTGGATGCTCGTTACGACATGGGCCGCCTCGGGCGAACGCTGCGCGGCTCGTTCGTCGAGCTCGGTCTCGGGTACGGCATCGGTCGGCTCGACTACGACCTTCAAGGCCTGTCGGTGCCGCACGACATCGAGCACCTGCTGCTCGCGCGCATCGGCTTCGGCGTCACCCTGCGCGGCCGGAGCGCGCCGGGGAGCGAATGGCTCGTCTACTACGACCACCGTCACGACGACTACGTCGCCGGCCTCAAGCTGAGCGGTTTGGGCAGCGGCGTAGCCGGGCACTTCGGGACCACCTTGCGCTGGTTCGCCACCGAGAGCTTGGGCGTCGCGCTCGACGCCCAAGCCGGCTCCGCTTATCTCGCCGGCGCTTCCCTCGTTTACCGACAAGGCAAAAACCTACGATGAGACTTTCTCGCTATATTTGGCTCATCTCCGGCGGGCTGGCCCTCTCCTGCTTGCGACCGAGCGAAGAGCGCGTCGAGCAAGACCGAGCGGTCGGAAGCGCCGAAGCCGCGGGCGTCGCGGTCGAGGTGGCGGAGGGACTCGCGGCCGTACGCCTGGTCTCGGATACCGAGCTCGTCCTGTGGGGCAGCGCCCCCGCGTACGAGCTCACCCTGCGCGCTGAGCGAGCGCGCGAGCTCTCGGTCGAGATCCAAAACCGCCTGACCGACGCGGAGCTCACCGTGCAGTCGGGCAACGCGACCCTCACGGCCGGAGACGACAGCGATGTGCTGACCCGCAAGCGGTACCGCCTCGCCGTCCCTGGTGGCGAGACCCGCCTCGCCGTCGCCGCTCCCGATCAGAATTCAACGGAGCCGTTCCGCTTCGCGCTGCTATCGGACGTACAAGAAGCCATCGACCGGGTGGGCGACGTGTACGACAAGGTCAACGAGCTAGAAGACGTGAGATTCCTGCTGGGCGCGGGCGACCTCACAGAGCGCGGCACGCGCGCGGAGCTGGAGCGATTTCAGCGCGAGCTCCTGCGGCTGCGTGTTCCCTACTTCACCACGCTCGGCAACCACGAGCTGGGCACGAACCCGGTACTTTATTACGAGTATTTCGGGCGCGGCAATTTTCAGTTCCGCTTCCACGGCGTCGCCTTCACCCTGCTGGACGACGCGAGCGCGAGCCTGGACCCCACCGCCTTCGAGTGGCTCGAGGATTGGCTCTCGGCGGCGCGGAACGATGTGCACGTGGTCGCCATGCACATCCCTCCCATCGATCCGATCGGCGTTCGCAATGGCTCCTGGGCGAGCCGCAGCGAGGCCGCCAAGCTCCTCGGGCGGCTGGCGGAGGGGCGCGTCGACCTCACGCTCTACGGTCACGTGCACTCCTACTACTCGTTCGACAACGCCGGCATCCCTGCGTTCATCTCGGGCGGCGGCGGCGCCATCCCGGAGCGCTTCGATCGCATCGGACGCCACGTCATGCGGTTCACGGCCACTCCCGGCGTGGGGATCACGTCGCAGGAGGTGATCAAAGTCGACTAACGGAGGGCGGCGTCCACGTCGCGCTCGAGGGCGTCGTGCGAGCCGGTCGTGTAGCCTTCGCGCTGAGCGAGGACGCGCCCGTCGCGGCCGATGAGCACACTGAAGGGGGCGGACGCGCGCGGGTTGTAGAGGGCGACGGCTCGGCTTTCTTGATCGAGCAGGATGGGGAACGTGACGCCGAGCCGCGACACCTCCGCCTGCACGTCCGCGCTGGAGCCGGGGCCGTCGATTGAAACGCCGAGCACCACGAAGCCTCGCTCCTTGCGGGCGCGATACAGCGCGTCCAAATCTGGCATCGCGCGGAGACACGGCTTGCAAAACGTCGCCCAAAAGTCGATGAGCACGACGTCTTTACCGAAGTGGGAGGACAAGCGTTCGCTCCCGCCATCCAGCCGAGGCAGCTCGAAGTCGGGCGGGCGAGCGGCGCCGCTGGGCTCCGCGACGGTGACGGGCGTCACGCTCGGCGACGCGGGCCCGCACGCGACGAGGCCGAGGCCGAGGCCGAGTGACGTGAGTAGCGCGACTGGCGAAAGTGAGCTCACTCGAGCTTGGCCAGGAGTTTGTCGACTTGCTGCCAATAATCCAGCGAGTAGCCCATCGTTGCGTCGACGACCTTCATCGTGCGCGCGTCCACGAGCATGTTGAGAGGCGTCGCGTCCGACGTGAAGAAGGCGCCGAGCTTGAAGCCCGGATCGAGCACGAGCGGGAAGTCGATGAGGTGGGCGGGGGCGCGGCCCCAATTGCGCAGGTCCGAAGGCTTGGCGGGACCGCTGTTCTTGTCCTCGAACAAGGTGACGAGCATCTGCACGCCCTTGGGAGCGAACTCCGCGCGCACGCCGTTGTTCTTGATGTCTTTCATCTCCGTGCGGCACACCGAGCACCAGACGGCCGACGCGTTGATCCAGATGAGCTTGATGCCTTTGGCGCCGTCCGGGTCGTAATACTCGGAGAGGCTCACCTCCTCGAGCTTGGTGTCGTCGTAGTCGACCGCGACGGGGTCGTGCCAGCCGAGGAACGAGTAGTCCGCAAGCGTTGCCCCGAGGCCGGTGCCATACGGGCCCGCCGGGTAGTTGCGCTTTCGATAACCCCCGGGTGTTACAGGCTCGCCCGCCGAGGTAGACGCGCTGCCGGCGACACCGACCGCGCTGCTGCCCGCGGTGGCAGCATTCGAGGGCTCGTCATCGATGGGGGCGCTAGAGCACGCAGCGAGGATGACGCCCAAGAACGAGAGCCGAGCAGTTTTCGCAGGGAAGCGGGCGCGCATGTTCGACCTCGAGGGCAAAAAGCTTGGTATGAAGGTACCCGCGTGACTCAGAACGTCAAGAACCGCTCTTCCCTTGGGACGATTGCTCGCGGGCTTGCCGCGGTTTTTTGGCTTTCGCTCGGCACCACGGCGCTCATCAGCGGTTGCGGCGCGGACGATTCGGCCGAAGAGGAGCCGTCCAGCGGGCGCTACACGCCGTGCCAAGAAGCCAGCGAGTGCGACGAAGCGCACGGTTTCGGCTGTGTGAACGGCGAGTGCAGCTACGAGTGCCGCACCCACGCCGACTGCGCCGAGGTAGGTCATTGCGACAATGTGACCGTTGGGCAAGAGCGTCGGTCTTTCTGTGTGAGGGACGAAGAGCCGCCGACGCCGGGGGAGCTGTACACGGCTTGCCCGAGCGGGGACGAGTGCGCGGAGGGCGCGGTTTGCCTCGGCGCCGGTGCGGGCGACTTGGACGCGTACTGCAGCGTGGACTGCAGCACGGACCGTGATTGCGCCGACGGCTACTACTGCGGCGTCGTCCGTCGCAACCCGTGCGAGGACGCGTGCGGAGTTGCGGGCGTGCCGGCGGACAGCCGCTGCGTGCCCACGGATCAAATTGGCGAGCTCGAGAAGTACCGCTGCAGCGACCTCGGCGGGGTGGAGCAGAGCGTGTGCCAAAAGCGCGAGTTCTGCTCGCCGTGCGAGACGGACGCGGATTGCTTGGCGGTCCCCAACCAGGTCTGCGCGAAAGACGGCAGCGGAGAAAAGATCTGCACGAAGCTCTGTGATCCGAACGTGCGCTCGTGCCCCTGGGGAAACGCCAGCGAATGCCGCACTTTCGACGCCGACCTCGGCGTCCCCACCTGCGGGCATCGCTTCGGCGCGTGCCATGGCAAAGGCGAAGTTTGCGAGCCGTGCCGCAGCGACGCCGACTGCCCCGGAGGAGCGTGCGCTACCTCGCAATTTACCGGCGAGAGTTGGTGCATCAACCTGAACACTCAGTGCGCGTGCGAGAAGGTCGACGCCTCGCTGACTTGTAGCGACGGCGGCTGCCCTGAGTCGCCCGGTGGGCTCGACGTCCTTTGCATCGCGGACGAGAGCTCGACCTTGTTCAACACCTGCTACGCCGCGAATAGCGCGACCGACGGCTTGCTCGGCTCCTCGCTACAGATCGGCTGCTGGGGCTCTCGCTGAGCGTTGCACTTCGAACCGCGACATGGCTGTCATGTGTTCGGCCGCCTGACCATCGCCTGCAGACTACATGTAGTTGTGCCGCATAACCGCGGCGGAAGCAGCGTCCTGACGGCGTTTGCATGCCTAGCTGACGGCTAGCGTCTAACGCGACGGCCCGGCAATCATGGTGGGCGTCGTGTCGTAGGGGTTTCGCTCGTGCACGCTCTTGGTCTAATCTCGCCGTCCGAGTTTTCGGCAAGAGGATGCACCGCACGAGGGGAGCCCGTCTTCCATGGTCAGGCGCTTTCTCACTTGGTCACTATTTAAGGAGTCTTCGCATGAGCAAACTATTTCGCTTCCAGCCCCTGTCCGCCCTCGCCCTCACCGGCCTCGCCGTCGCTACGCTGACGACCGGCTGCGGTGAGGACAATCCCCTCTCGAAAGCGCAGGATGGCCTCTGCTGCTCGGAGTTCGTGGTCGGCGCCGATCTGAGGGGCGTTGATTTCGAGCTCGACGGCGAGATCAAGGGCCAGTACTCCGCTCTCGCCCAGGCCAGCGCGGACCTCGCCGCCGTAGCCAGCGGCGCGCTGACGGACGTCGGCATCGCTTGCGAGAACATCGCGCGCGACCTCGGCGCCAAGAAGGCCGACACGGACGCCGCCGCCGCCAAGACCGGCGCGGACCGCGTCACTGCTCTCTGCAACCTTGCCACCACGCAGATCGACGCCACCTTCGGTGCATCCGCCGAGGTCAAGGGTACCCTCAGCGTGGATTTCCAGCCCCCGGTCTGCACCGCTTCGATCGACGCGCAGGCGTCGTGCGAAGGCGGCTGCACCGTCGAGGCCGAGTGCGACGCGATGGCGACGCCGCCGAAGTGCACGGGGGGCAAGCTCACCGTCGAGTGCAGCGGTTCCTGCGAGGCCGAGGGCGGCGTGGACGTGTCTTGCACGGGCACCTGCATGGGTGAATGCTCCGGCAGCTGCACGGCGGAAGCCGGCGCCACTGTCGACTGTGACGGCACCTGCGAAGGTACCTGCACGGTGGACGGGACCGCGAACAGCGGCTCCGGCGTTCAGGCGGACGGCACCTGTCAGGGCAAGTGCGAGGGCAAGTGCACGGCCAAGGCCGGCGCGAAGGTGGATTGCTCCGGTACCTGCGAAGGCAGCTGCAGCGCGACGTGCGAGGCGAAGGCGGGCGTGAAGTTCACCTGCGACGGCAAGTGCGAGGGCGACTTCGAAGCGCCCAAGTGCGAAGGTGGCAAGGCGGAGCTCAGCTGCAAGGCCGACGCTGACTGCAAGGCGAACTGCTCGGCGAGCGCCAGCGCGAAGGCCGAGTGCCAGCCGCCGTCTCTCAACGTCGCCTACGACGTCACGGGTAACGCCAGCGCGGATGCGCAGGTGAAGATCGAGGCCGGCCTCGCTTCGCTGCGCGCCAACCTGCCGAACCTCATCGTCGTGCTCAAGGCACGCGGCGCGGCTTTCACCGCGGGCATCGAAGGCACCGTGAACGCGAGCGGCAAGATCGCGGGCAACGCGGGCGACCTGAGCGTCAAGGCGACGGCTTGCCTGATTCCGATCGGCGCGGCTGTCGCGGAAGCGGCTGGCAACTTCAAGGCCTCGCTCGATGCGAGCGTGAAGGTAGCTGCCGCGGCCAAGATCAAGTGAGCGGTTAGGCCCCCGCTCGCGGGAGCCTCGAAGTCGGCGCGGTTCATCTCGACCCGCGCCGTTTTTCGTTTGTGAGCGCTAGGCTCCCGCTTTAACGATCGCGTCGCGGAGCGCGGCCTTGCCGGGCGCTGACAACGGGTCCACGCGCTCGCCCGCGGCGTAGTCGTAGAAGCGGTCCAGCGTTCCGTCGGGCGTGTAGACGTAGTGGTCGTCACGGGCGCCTTGGAGTCGCTCCCAAACTCGGTCTTCGTCCGTATCCTGCAACAGCGGGAAGGAGCACGCTTCGACCAACTTGTGGCGACTCGAGCGTCCATCCGCGGAGTTGATGGACATGATGCGAACGTTCAACCCCTCGTCTAGCCACTCTCGGTAGAGCCCATTCAGCAAGAGCGCGCACCCCACACAGTCCGGACACCACGCCGCGAAGAGAGGCATCAGCAGTACCGAGCCGTGAAACTCCTCGGTGCCATAAAGCTCGCCGAAGCGGGGACTCTCGGGCTGAAAGTCCTCGAGCGCGAAGCTGAGCGCCTTGGCTCCGGGCTCGTTCGGAGCCGCGTCCTCATCGCCACACCCCGCAGCGACGAGCATGACGCCAAAGCCGCTGAACAAATCTCGCCGCGCGATCATCGGGCGACTTTAGCGGAAGGGTCCCGCCCTCGCCACCACCGCCCCGGCGTCGGCTATTCATCACTCAACGTCCGCTGGTATTGACGCTCCGGCGCTTCGCGAAACATGTTGCAGGACATGACCGACGCGCCCAAGCCGAGCCCCCTCGCCGCCCCCGATCCGTGGAACCTCGTGGCGGACGACTACACGATGGAGCTTTTGCCGATGTTCGAGCTCTTCTCGAAGGATGCGCTGGCGCTAGCTCCCACCCACGCGGGCGCCAAGGTGCTGGACGTCGCGTGCGGCCCCGGCACGCTCACTTTGCTCGCCGCAGAGGCGGGCCGCTCCGTCTCGAGCATCGACTTTTCGCCGCAGATGGTAAAAAACCTGAAGCGACGGCTGAACGGGGCGCAGCAGGGAGCGGACGTGCGCGAAGGGGACGGTCAGGCGCTCCCTTGGGGCAACGACGAGTTCGACGCTGCCTTCTCGATGTTCGGGTTGATGTTCTTCCCGGACCGAGCCAAGGGCTTTTCGGAGCTGTACCGCGTGCTCAAACCGGGGGGCGCGGCCGTCGTCTCCAGCTGGGCGCCGTTCGAAGGCGTCTTCGTCAGCATCATGCAGGCGATGCGCGAGGTGCTGCCGGACATTCCGTTCGGCTCCGGCAAGGGTCCGCTCGGCGACCCGGACGAGCTCACGGAGGAGCTTCGCGCCGCCGGCTTCGCCGACGTGAGCGTCAAAACGATCACTCATCGGCTGCCAGGTGACACGCCCGCCGAGTTCTGGGCCCAGACCCAGCGCACCACGGCGCCAGTCGTGCTTTTGAAGAACCGGCTGGGCGAAGACGAGTGGAAGAGGGTCACCCAAGGCGTCGTAGGGCGCCTCGAGTCTCAATACGGAACGGCGCCCGTCGAGATCCAGACGACGGCGTACCTAGGCTTCGGCCGCAAATCCTAGGTAAGGAGCCTGCGGGCTAAAGCCCACCGACGTCGCAGCCGTTTCTCTGGACGAGCACGCGATGTCGGCCGCCCCGCAACCCAACGCCGTTTCCATCCTAGATGGAAAGTACGCCCTCATCCGACAGCTGGGAAGCGGCGGCACCGGGACCGTTTACGAAGCCGAGAACCTGATCGTCGGCAAAAAGGTCGCGATCAAAGTGATGAAGGCGGAGGCGTTCGCCGAGCCAAACAGTCAGGAACGCTTCGTCACGGAAGCGCGAGCCGCCGCACGCATCTCGCACGCCAACGTGGTGGACATTCACGACTTGGGCGTCACCAAACAAGGCGTTCCCTACTTGGTGATGGAGCTCTTGCGCGGCGAGACGCTCCAGGACGTCATCGACACGCGCGGCCCGCTCAACGCCGGCTACGCCTGTGAGCTCTTCATGCAGGTGCTGGCGGGTCTCTCGGCGGCGCACGCGCAAGGCATCATTCATTGCCATCTGAAGCCCGGCAACGTGCTCGTCACGCACCCGCGGCCCGATCGCCCCTTGGTGAAGGTCGTGGACTTCGGCATCGCGCGCGGCGTGGAAGTCGCGCAGTCGCGCGATGCGGTCGTGATGGGCGCGCCCGTGTACTTGTCCCCCGAGCAAGTGACGGGCGACCCGGTCGACTTTCGCAGCGATATTTATCAGGCCTGCGCGATGCTATTCGCGATGTTGGCGGGCACGGATCCTTTCGAGGGTACGACGCCGCGAGACGTGATGAAGCTCGTCGCCAAAGGCCGCTGCAAGGACCTTTCCGCGCTAGTACCGGAGCTGCCGAGCGAGCTGCTGCAGGTGGTGGTGGACGGCATGGCGCTGCGTCCCCAAGACCGCATTCAAAGCGCGGAGGAGCTTGCCGAACGGCTGCGCCCGTTCGCGGGTTCGGCGCAGTTCGTGTCGCTCGTGCCGCAAGGCTTCGGCTCGCTCGGGCGAGCCATCCCGCTCATCGTCGGCCCGACGCCGGAGCGCGACCGAGCATCCGCAATGCCCGACGTGCGGATGCCCAATTCGGTCATCCCCGTGAACATGCCGCGCGTCGCGCGGGTCCGGGACTCTCTGCTCATGTCCCCACGCATTCCGCGGGCGCCCAGCACGCCGAAGCTGAAGATGGGGCAGGACTTCATGCCCATGCCGGGCGACCCGGAGTACGACCAGCTCCAAGAAACCCGTCGGGAGCAGACGCACGTCCCGCGGCGCGGCTCCCATTTCCGCCGGGACCTGGTGCCGGCGTTGGTCGCGACCGGCATCGGTTTCGGGCTCGGCGTCGTCATGGCCTGGTCAGCGGGGCTTATTTAGAGGCGCCGCGCCGCGCGCCGCCCCCTCTCGTCCGGGTCAATTCGGACAACCCTCCCCCGAAGCGGCAGGACGCGCCGCGGCGCTAGCGCCTGAAGTCCTCACCGTGGCGACGCCACAACCGCGCCTTTTTTGGCGCTGACGGCGAGCCGCGCGCTGCTGCCGCTTGCAGTGCGGCCTAGCGCTGGTATGACGGCCGCGCCATGAGCCAGGAATCGCTTCGAGTCCCCCAGCGCGAGGTCGGTGCGGATGATCCCGTGCCCGGCGTGAAGAACGTCATCCTGGTCATGAGCGGCAAGGGCGGCGTCGGGAAGAGCACCGTCGCGACGAACCTGGCGCTCGCGCTCAAAGCCATGGGCCTCAAGGTCGGCTTGCTGGACGCGGATATCTATGGTCCGAGCATCCCGACGATGCTGGGCATCAGCGGCCAGCCCATGAGCGACGGCAAGCGCATCCAGCCGCTCGAGCGCTTTGGGGTCAAGCTGATGAGCATCGGGTTCTTGCTGGAGGACCCCAAGAGCGCGGTGGTCTGGCGCGGCCCCATGCTGCACGGCGCGCTCCTTCAGTTCTTGAAGGACGTGGACTGGGGCGACTTGGACTTTTTGATGCTGGATCTCCCGCCCGGCACCGGGGACGTCGCGCTCACGCTTTCTCAACGCGTCCGCTCGAACGGCGCCGTGATCGTGACCACTCCCCAAGAGGTCGCGCTGCAGGACGTCTACAAGTCCGTCTCGATGAACCAAAAGGTCGGTATCCCGATTGTCGGCGTCGTCGAGAACGAGAGCTACTTCGTTTGCGGCAAGTGCGACGAGCGCCATGAGCTGTTCGGCTCCGGCGGCGGCCAGAAAATCGCCGACTTTGCCGGGGCGCCCTTGCTGGGTCAGATCCCCCTCTTCCCGGAGGTTCGGAAATGGGGCGACGCGGGCGTTCCGGTCGTCGAAGCCGCCCCCGGCTCGCCTGCGGCCGAGGCATTTACCGCCGTCGCACGGCGGCTGATAGAGAGCCTGAACGCCGGGGCCCAGGCCTCGGTACTGAACATCGACCGGAGCGGCGGACAAAATCGCCATCTGCCGATCACGCGCTAGCCACAGTTTCTGGACTAACAAGCCGATCTAACTTGCCCTTCGTGGCTGCCGACAATTGGCAAGCGCGCTGAGGCACGATATACGCCGCGAAAGACGCCCATGACCGCCCCCGAAACCGAAACCGTGAACGAGCAAGCCGAGAGCCAACCAGGCGACGCTGCGTCCGGTGAGAACACTCCCGAAAGCGCGACCGCCGAAGCTGCCCCAGCAGAAGGCGCCGACGAGGGCGGTGGCGCCGACGAGGGCGGAGACGACGACGCGGACGACGCGGACGACACGGTACCGGGCGAAGGCAGCGAAGCGCCGGAAGGCGCGGCCGCCGAAGGTGCCGGCGAGAGCAACGCGCCCGGCGGCGCGAAGAAGAAGCGCCGTCGCCGCAAGAAGAAGAAGCCCGGCGAAGGTGGCGCTTCCGCGCAGAACAAAGACGGCGAGCACGGCAAGGCGAAGGCGCACCGCGCCAGCGACCGTGCGCCCTTCCACGTCGGCGAAGAAGTGTTCGGCAAGGTCACGGCCGTGCTCGACACCGCCGTGATGATCGACTTGTCGGGCAAGGCGCTCGCCATCTTCGATCGCACGGAGATGGAGCCGGATGACTTGGTCCCATCCATCGGCGACCGCTTCGTCGCGCGCGTGCACAACGACGGCATCCGCGGCGGCCTCGTCGTGCTTTCGCGCAAGCCCCTGCGCGAAGAAGAGATCAAGCCGAAGGTCGAGCAAGCCCACAAGGACGGCACGCTCATCAGCGGTCTCGTCACCGGCGTCATCAAGGGCGGTATCGAGGTCGACATTTACGGCCTGCGCGCCTTCGCGCCCGCTTCCGGCATGGATCTCCATCCGCAGAACGCGAACTTCGCGTCGCTGGTGGGCCAGCGGATGGAGTTCAAGGTCGTCCAGTACGACAAGGGCGGTCGCGACGTCGTCGTCACGCGCCGACCGATGCTCGAGGCGGAAGCGCACGAGCGCCGCAAGCACGCGCTCACCTTGCTCCAAGAGGGCCAGGTCATGCAGGGCGTCGTCCGCACGGTCGTGGAATGGGGCGCCTTCGTGGCTCTGCCGCAAGCGGAGAACCTGGAAGGCCTCGTCCACGTCACCGAAGCCAGCCACGATTCGCGCGCGCCGCTGAACGAGATCTTGAAGCCGGGCGAAAAGCTCGAGGTCAAGATCATCAAGATCGACGAAAAAGGCAAAATCTGGCTGAGCCGCAAGGCCCTCGTGGCCGATCCGTGGGGCGAGGCACGCCAGAAGTTCGCGCGCGGTAGCCGCCACACCGGCAAGGTCACGCGTCTTGAGAAGTTCGGCGCGTTCGTTGAGCTGGAGCCCGGTATCGAGGGCCTGCTGCACGTCGCGGACCTGTCGTTCGATCGCGTGGAGCACCCGAACCTCATCCTCAAAGAGGGTCAGGACCTCGACGTGCTCGTCGCGAGCTTCGACATGCGCACCAAGAAGGTGTCGCTGCATCCGGCGCCCGCCGCGGATCGTCCGGAAGAGCCGTTTCAACGCATCGAGCGCAACGGGCTCATCAAGGTCGAGGTCATCAAGGCGGACGCGCCGGGGCTCATCGTGCGCGTGCTCGGCGTCACGGGTCGTCAGGCACGCGGCTTCATTCCCGCGGGTCAAACCGGCACGCAGCGCGGCACGGATCTTCGTAAGCACTTCAAGGCCGGCAAGGTCCTCGACACCAAAGTCTTGGATGTGGATCCGCGCACCGGCGAGCCCAAGCTCAGCATCCGCGGCTACGCCGAGGAAGAGGAGCGCCGCGCGCACAAGGAGTACCGCCAGAAGCTCAAGGCTGAAGGCGGCTTCGGCACGCTCGGGGACTTGCTGAAGCAGCGCCTCTCCGGCGGCGATAGCTGAAAGAAATCACTGTAAAGGTCCGCCCAGGCTGCGTCCATTGAAGGACTTTGCAGCCTGCGGCGACGCGCGCGCTTGATTTGTGCGCTCCGTCGTGAAATGGCCACGACAGGGCGATGACCGACAAGCCGAGCGAACGTGTGAGCGCCAGACCATCCGTGCCGTCGAGCGCACCGCCGACCGACGACATCGACGCCGATTGGGGCGCCGACGACATGCCTGCCCCGGCGCCGCTACCTCACGTTGCGGCGAGCGTTGCGCCGGCAGCGAGCGTTGCGCCTCCGCCAAGCCTTGCGCCTCCGCCAAGCCTTGCGCCTCCACCGAGCCTTGCGTCCGCGCCGAGCGTGGCGCCCGTAGCGGCGCGTCCGTCTTCGCCGGCGCCGCGCATCCCGACGCCGATTCCGCGGCCCTCGTCGGCGCCGCGGCCCTTGTCGGCGCCGCGCGCTTCGGAGACGCCGCTCCCGCCGCCCGGAACGCCGCTCGTGGCGACCACGAACGCGCTCCGCAAGCAGACGTTGCTCGGAATCGCGCCGGTGCTCCCCGCGGCGGCGGAGGCCGCGCCCGAGCCGGCGCCGGTAGCCGCGCCGGAGCCCCCACCCCCAGCTCCCGTCATGTCCGAGGCCGAGGCGGCGCGCGTGCCGCTCGTCGTGCCCGCGCCGTCGGACAATCCGCTCCGCAAGCAGACGTTGCTCGGCATCGCGCCAGTGCTCCCGGAACCGCCAAAGCCTGCGCCGGCTCCCGCCGAGTCCGTCCCCAGCATCATGACCCCGCCGGCCGTGGTCGCAACAGATGCTCCCACCGCGCGCGAAGTGGAAGCCCCCGCCGAAGCCGCGAAGCCCGTCATCTCTTGGCCCCCGCCTCAGCCGACGAGCAGCGAGGTAGACGACGACTTTGCGCCGAAGCCGAAGCGAGCGCGCTGGCTCGTGCCGCTCGGCATCGCCGCCGCGCTCGGAGCGGGTGTTGTCGCTACGCAACAACTGGGGCGCGCTCCCGCTGCGGCGCCGGTCCCGGTCGCTGCCAAGCCGCCCGCCGCTCCACAGCCTGTCGAAGCAAAGCCGAAGAGCGAGGACGACACCGGCCCCAGCACGGGTGACGACTCGGTAC
Organism: Polyangiaceae bacterium; assembly: GCA_029266615.1. Taxonomy (GTDB): domain Bacteria; phylum Myxococcota_A; class Polyangia; order Polyangiales; family Polyangiaceae; genus PMG-095. Next base: position 9,380 of record JAQSWN010000014.1, on the reverse strand, counting down.
CGGATACGCGCACGCCCGAGCCGCAGCCGCTCGGCACGGCCGCCGCCGAAGCAGCCCCGAGCGCAGCGCCCTCCTCCAGTGCGCCGCCGAGCGGAGATGTCGTCCGCATCCAAGTGAATAGCGACCCCCCTGGCGCGCGTCTGTTTTGGAAGGGCAAATCCGTGGGCACGACTCCGTTCGTGCTGGAATTAGCTCCCGGCGAGAAGCATTCGTACGAGATGGGCCTACCTGGGTACAACACGCGCAAGGTCGTGATCGATGGCTCCAAGCCGGAGATAAGTATCGGGCTCAAGCCCGATTCGGGAACGTTCATTGGCGGAAACCGCCGAAAGCCCTAAGCTTCTCTTCGTCTGAACATTGCTCCCAAGCCGCCCAAGCGCTCGGCCGGCTCGACTGTCCAACCCGGGAGCTATGCATTATCGTGAGCGTTCGACCGGAGAATTCGCCTGGTTACCTCCGCGCGTCAGCACCTTCCTGAGCGTACCGACCGAGAGCTCGTCGCCGCCGCCCGTGAAGGCGACGCAGAGTCTTTTGGGGTACTGGTCCACCGCCATCAACGTCGCGTCTATCGGCTCGCCGTCCACCTGCTCAAGAGCGGGGCGGAGGCCGAGGACGTGACACAAGACACGTTCGTTCGCGCGTACGGCGCGCTCGACCGCTTCGACGGACGGAGCGAGCCCTTCACCTGGATTTACCGAATCTGCGTGAACCTCTCGCTCAACGCGCTCCGTTCGCGCAAGACACGGCGCTCTTCCTCCCCGGAGGATCCGCGCGTGGAGGCGCTCTTGGTGGACGAGCGCCCTGCGAGTGGCAGCCCGCAGCGCACGAGCGCCGACAAGCAGCTCGGCCGCGCGCTGCTCGAGGGTATAGACGACCTGAGCGACACCCTACGAACCACGCTGGTGCTCGTCTGCATCGACGGCTTGAGCCACGCCGAAGCGGGCGAGGTGCTCGGTTGTCCCGAGGGCACGGTAGCGTGGCGGGTCCACGAAGCGCGGCGGAAGCTGCGCGGCATGCTCAGCGCGCGCGGCTTCGACGACGACGACCTCGAGGGCAAGGCATGACCGAGCCCCAAGTGACGCTGCCCCAGAACGCCGACGACCTGCTGCGAGACTTTCCGGTGATCGAGCCGGACTTCGAAGCCCAAGCGAAAGCCATCGCGGACCGACTGCAGGCCCCGCGCGTCGCCGCTGCGCTTTCAGACGACGACTTGTTCAAAGCGCCCGAGCTCGCTTCCGAGCCGAACGAGCCACCGCTCCCCTCGCAAGTGCGCGCCTCGGCGCCGAAGAGCCACTTCGCCGACATGGCTCGGCGCAGCCTGCACAAGCCGGCGGACGACTCGGCGGCGCTCGCCAAAGAGCTCCTCGCCGCCACGGCGCAAAGTCGCCGGCCGAGCCCAGAGCTGGTGGAGCGAATGCGCGCAGCCGCGAAGAGCGCGCCGACGTCTACCCCGCTTCCGCCGAGCGAGCCGCGGCGCGAGCGCAATAGCGGCGTCGTGGCTCGAGCCACCGCGCAAGAAACCCGTGCTGCGTTGGTCGAAAAGCCAGCCTCGGACAAGCGCGGTGTCGTCATCGCCGTGAGCGGCATCGCGCTCGCGGCCGCAGCCGCGGTCGTCCTGTTCGTGAGCGGCTCGGCCGAAACGTCGCCGACGAGCGCGACGCTCGCGGCCGAGGAAGCCTCGAAACCTCGCGTCGCTGCCGCGAAGCCAACCGCCGCCGTCCCCCTTCCACCCTCGCCCCAGCCACAGGGCGTCGTGAGCCCGGACGCGCTGCCGGCAGTGGCCGCCGCTGAAGCCAAGTCTCCGGACGCTGCGCGCGGCGCCAGGCCGAGCTCCGCGACCGCGGCCGCCGGCCCTGCCGCAAAGGCGAGCGCGCCTGCAACCGGGGTGGTGCCGCGCATCCAGCTAGCGGAGGACGAGCCACCGCCGGTGGCGGCGGCCCCGCCCTCTGCCAAGCCCGCGGACGCGTCTGAGCCGCCGCTACGGCCCGCAGAGGGCAATACCGGCAGCGTACCGCTCCAGCCGTCGTCTGGCGCCGTGAGCACGGCGCTGGGCGCGGTGCGGAGCGGGGCGCAGGCATGCCTTGCGGGTCAAACGGACGCGGTGACCGCGACCGTCACGTTCGCGTCGGACGGCCGCGTGCTCCGCGTGAGCGCCAGCGGCCCCTCCGGCGCGTGCATTCAAGGGGCGCTTTCCAAGGCTCACATCGCGCCGTTCGCGAAAGAGTCGTTCAGCGCAACGACCACGATTCGCCCGCCATAACCCGCCATAAGTTGGGGCTCGTCTCCCTAGCGAGCACTCTTCTATAGCTGCGGGTTGACAAGGGTTTCTCTATCGCTCATAGTCCCCGCCCTCTCGGCCGAACCGTGGGCCGAGCTGTAGCTCAAGGTAGTTCTACGATGGTTTCTTCGACGAGGCAGACTGAACGACGCCGTGCAATTCGGGCCCGTGCTTTTGGCAAGGGCAAGAAGCTCGAGCAGACCCCCAAGTTCCCGGTTCACCCGGAAGGTTACGACGCGACGAAAGCCGACGCGAAGAAAGCATCCCCCTGATTCATGGCCAATCATCCCTCCGCAGAGAAGCGTAACCGTCAGCGCATCACCCGCACCGATCGCAACCGCGCCGCCAAGAGCGCGCTGCGTGGCGCCGTAAAGAAGGCGCGCACCGCCATCGCCGCCGGCGACGCTGACAAGGCGAAGAGCGGCTCTGCCGCGGCCGAGAAGGCGCTCGCGAAGGCAGCCAGCAAGGGTCTCATCCACCCCCGCACGGCTTCCCGCCAGACGTCTCGCATCGCGAAAGCCTTGGCGAAGTCCGCCAAGGCCTGATTCGGCCCGTACTAATGCTAGCCTCTCCGGATGGCGCGCCGTGTGCGCGTCCGCTCCCGGAGAGGCATGTCATTGGATAGTGGGAAAAAGCCGACGAACGAGCTGGATCTGCTCGTCGGTTCCACCGTCGCCGGCAAGTACCACATCGATCGTCTGATCGGGCGCGGCGGCATGGGCGCCGTGTTTCAGGCGACGAACGCGTCCATCGGCAAGCGCGTCGCGCTCAAGTTCTTGCGCGTGCAGAGCGCGCACGACAGCGACGCGGCTTCGCGCTTTCAGCGCGAAGCTCAGGCTGCGAGCCTCGCCGAGAGCCCGCACATCGTCCAGATTTTTGACTCCGGGCGGAGCGAGCACGGGCTGCCGTTCCTCGTCATGGAGCTGCTCACCGGGGAAGACCTGCGCGAGCGCTTACGTCGCGAGCTTCGGCTCGAGCCGGAAGCCGCCGTGCGCATCGCCGTGCAGGTGCTCAAGGCGCTCAAGCAAGCGCACGGCGCCGGTATCGTCCATCGCGACCTGAAGCCGGACAACGTGTTCCTGTGCCGCCGTGACGACGAGCCGGCATTCGTCAAGATCGTCGACTTCGGCATCTCCAAGCTACAGCAGCGGCCAGGGGTGGACACCCTCACCCAACAAGGCGCGGTGCTGGGCACGGCCTTCTACATGTCGCCGGAGCAAGCGCAGTCGTTCCCGGACATCGACGGTCGGACCGATCTGTTCAGCGTCGGCGCGATCTTGTTCGAGATGCTCGCGGGCACGCCGCCCCACCGCGCTCCCACCTACGAGGCGGTGCTCATCGCCATCTGCACGAAGGATGCGCCCGACGTGCGGAGCCAGGCTCCGGACGTGCCGGACAAGTTGGCGCGCGTCATAGCGCGCGCGCTACGACGCGACCGTCAGGAGCGCTACGCCTCCGCGAGCGAGATGCTCGCCGATCTCGAAGCCGCACTGCGGGAGAGCCGGGAGCTCGCCACGAAGACGCCAGTAGCGGGCAACGCCTGGGAGGGCGCCGCCCGAGTCGGCTCCAAACCAGAACGGTTTCGCGCCGCCGTCTTCGCGGTGGTGGCAGCTCTCGGAGGTTTTGCCGTCGCCGCCTACCTCGTTGCTCGTGGCGCTCCGCGCAAGACCGAGCTGGAGGCGCCCGCCCTCCCTGCGGCCGCGCCCGCCACGCGGTTGACGACGTCCAATCCCAACGTTGCCCCACGGCCGCCGGCAGCGCCGCCGCCCGTCGCGGACGAAACCATCGCCAAGCTTCCCCCGCCCAAGACCCGCGAAGCCGCCAAGCCCGTCGCCAAGAAGCCGCCACGGCCCGCCACTTCGGCGGGCGTCGCGGGCGGCCTCGGGCTCAGCACGCGCGAGCCGTAGGTCCGTTTCTCAAGCTGTGTTAGCCGTGAGCCTCTTGGCTCTTGGCAGATCCCTTTGGCGGCTGGGGCTCGCTCTAGCCGGCTGGTTGCTCCTGGCGGCCCCCGCGCGCGCCCAAGCGCCAGCCGACCCCAAGCCCGAAGGCGCACCCGACCCGAGCACGCTGGAAGCGCGGCGCCATTTCAAAGCGGGCACCAAGCTTTACCGCGACGGTAACTATGGCGGCGCGCTGGCCGAGTTCGAAGAAGCGTACCGTTTGAAGCCCGGAGCGGGCTCGCTGCAGAACGTGGCGCTCAGTCAGAAAGGGCTCTTCCGCTATTCGGAGTCGGCCGCCACCTTGGAGCAGCTGCTCGCCCGCCACGCCGCCGAGCTGAGCGAAGGCGAGCGCAAAGCCGTAGAAGACGCAGTGGCAGAGCTTCGCGGCCTGGTCGCCAGCGTTCGCCTGCGCGTGGTGCCCGCTTTCGCGCGGGTCGTGCTGGACGGCCGTCAGCTCTCGGAGAAGGAGCTCGCAGCTCCCGTCGTGCTGAACGTCGGCGAGCATACGCTCAGCGCGGACGCAGTCGGCTACGCCCCGGAGAAGCGCGTGCTGCGCTTGGCGGGCGGCCAGCGCGACGTACCGGTCGAGCTCGAGCTCCGCTGCACCGCCGGATTCGTCCAAGTGACGAGCAACGATCCGACCGCGTACATCGCCATCGACGGCTTACCGAAAGCGCGGCGCGCATACAGCGGCCCCGTGGAGCCGGACACCGATCACTTGCTGCAGGTGTACCGCGAGGGGGTGGAGACCTACGAGCAGACTTTCCAAGTTGGACGGTGCAAGACCCTGCCGCTGCACGCGCTGCTCGAAGGCGTGGAAAGCGCTGCGGTTGCCGAGGGCTCGGACGCGACCGGCCCCCTGCCGAACGCCCCGCCGAAGCGCGCTCAAAAGGGCTTCTTCGGCCTGCTTTCGTTGGACTTGCTCGCGCTCACCAAGCAGCCGCTCAACCTGAGCTATGCGGGCTCCCAGGGGGGCGCGTTGGGGGCGCTCGGTCTGCGCGCCGGCTACCGTTTGGCAAGCCCCGTAGCGCTCGCGCTTAGGCTGGACGTCGGAGCGCTTCAGGTCGAAGGCGCGCGCGACGCGAGCGATCGAGCGCGCGACTTTTCGCTCACGTCCGTGCATTTCGGCCCCGATCTCAAGCTCATGACGACCGGCGAGAAGCTGCGCTTCGTGGCCACGGTTGGCGCCGGAATCGTCCATCACCGACTCGCCGTCAGCAAGGTCGCGCCGGACGAAGTGCGCGGGCTCGACCCCTATTTTTCGCTCGAGCTCGCGCTCGGCTTCAATTATCGACAGTTCTTGGGCGAGATCGGGCTCATCGTTCAGGTGGACGGCAGCACCGCGTTGCAGCGCGGCTTCTCCGAAGGGTCCAATCAGGATCTGACGAAGAATCTCGGAACGACGCTGCCGATGCTCGGCATTGGCCTTCGTGCAGGGTTCTCCCAGTGGCGCACTGGCCGCTGAGAATCAGCCATCGAAACGACACGATCAAACCAAAGCCGACCCTTTTCTGCGCTGTTTCCGCCAGGTAATGTGTTGGCAATGTCGCTCGATACCACCGCCATCGAAACGCACGCCTCGGATACGCGCACGTTCGAGCCGAGCCCGGACTTCGTGGCCCGCGCGCGTGTCGATCGCGCGCAGTACGAGCAGCTCTACCGCGAAAGCCTCGAATCTCCGGAGACGTTCTGGAAGCGTGAGACGCAGGACCTCATTTTCCGCAAGCCCTGGCAGAAGCTGCTCGAGTGGGAGCTGCCGCACTCCAAGTGGTTCCTCGGGGCGGAGCTGAACGCGAGCGAAAGCTGCCTCGACCGGCATTTGAAGACGGAGGTCGGCAACAAGCCCGCCATCATCTTCGAGAGCGAGCCCGGCGAAACGCGCACGCTGACGTACGCCCAGCTCCACTCGGAGGTGGTCAAGCTCGCCGCGGTGCTGCGCGGCCTCGGCGTGCAGAAGGGCGACCGCGTCGCGATCTACATGGGCATGGTGCCGGAAGCGGCCGTCGCGATGCTCGCGTGCGCGCGCGTCGGCGCGCCCCACACGGTCGTGTTTGGTGGTTTTGCCGCAGAATCCTTGCGAGATCGTATCAACGACTGCACTGCGAAGGTCGTGCTCACGCAGGACGGCGCGCTCCGCCGCGGCAACGTGGTGCCCCTCAAAGCGATCGTAGACAAGGCCCTGGAGTCGACGCCGAGCGTACAGAAGGTGCTCGTCTATCGTCGTCTCACGGACGCGCAAGCCAAGATCGAAATGAAGCCGGGTCGTGACTTGGACTGGCGCGAAACCTTGGACGGCGCGGACCAGAAGCTCGGCGCCGAGCCCGAGGTGGTCGAGGCCGAGCACCCCCTGTTCATTCTCTACACGTCGGGCTCCACCGGTAAGCCGAAAGGCGTGCTGCACACGACCGCCGGGTACCTCGCTGGCGCGCACCTCACCAGCAAGTACGTCTTCGATCTCCGACCGGACGACGTGTACTTCTGCACGGCCGACGTGGGGTGGATCACCGGCCACAGCTATATCGTTTACGGGCCGCTCTCCAACGGCGCGACGTGCCTCATGTACGAAGGCGCGCCCAATCAGCCGGATTGGGGCCGTTTTTGGCAGATCATCGAGAAGCACCAGGTCACCATCCTCTACACGGCCCCGACCGCCATTCGCGCCTTCATCCGCGCGGGCAACGAGTGGCCCGCCAAGTACGACCTCTCGAGCTTGCGACTGCTCGGCTCCGTGGGCGAGCCGATCAATCCCGAAGCTTGGGTCTGGTACTACGAGCACATCGGGCAGAAGCGCTGCCCGATCGTGGACACGTGGTGGCAAACCGAGACAGGCTCCATCTTGCTCACCACGTTACCCGGAGCTCACACGATGAAACCGGGCGTGGCCGGTCTCCCCTTCTTCGGCGTCGTCCCCGCCGTCGTCACCGCCGAGGGGCAAGCGGTGCCTGCCGATCAGGGCGGCTTCTTGGTGCTGCAAAAACCATGGCCCAGCATGCTCCGGACGGTGTGGGGCGACGACGAACGCTACCGAGCCCAATATTGGGCCGACGTGAAGGGCGCTTACTTCACGGGGGACGGCGCGTATCAAGACAAAGATGGCTACATCCGCGTCGTCGGCCGCGTTGATGACGTGCTCAACGTCTCTGGCCACCGCATCGGCACCGCCGAAATCGAGAGCGCGCTCGTCTCCCACAAAGCGGTCGCGGAAGCCGCCGCCGTCGGTCGCGCCGACGAGCTCAAAGGCCAAGCTCTGGTCGTATTCGTCACCCTCAAGCCCGCCTTCACCGGCGACGACGCGATGAAGAAGGAGCTGGGCGAGCACGTCGCGAAGGAGATCGGGAAGTTCGCTCGCCCCGACGAGATCCGCTTCGCCGAGGGGCTGCCCAAGACACGCAGCGGCAAGATCATGCGCCGCCTCCTGAAAGACGTCGCCGCTGGCCGCGCCACTCAGGGAGACACGTCGACGCTCGAAGACCTCAACGTGCTCGCCAAGCTGCGCGGCAACGACGACTGAGCCGCCTCAGAGCGACTTCGAGTACGTCAGGCTGGGCGCGAAAAAGAACTCGCCGCCCTTCATCGTCACGAAGTCCGAAAACTGGAAGCGAACGGAGCCAGGCGTGCCCCAACGTAGAGGGCACGCCTGCGCGATCGGCTTCGTGAGGTCGCGCGCGGGGAATATTGGCCTGAAAGCACATGAACAGCGGCCCCACGTCCCCGGTCGGCCGCGTGGTGGGGTCTCGCTTCTCGGCCGCGAAGTCGCGAGTGCCATAGGTGATTCCGCGGCGAGCGATGCGTCGGTCGCTCTCGGCGGCGTACGTCATGAACATTGCCTCTTCATTGCGGTCAAAGCGGCTTGATGTAGATGTTGCGAAACTTGATGCGCTTCGACTGGTTGTGAGACTGAAGCCCGATGTAGCGGTACCCGGTGCGGTCATCGGGCCGCGCGCCTGCTCGCGAAGGCGAGCCGCGGTGAGGGTTGCCTCGCGCATCGTTCGCCGCGTACGAAGTGGGGTCGTAGGTGAAGCTGGTCACGCGCTCGGGGGCGCCGCCGTCCACGCGCACGTCGACCGTGATCGTGAGCCCCGTCGCTCGGATGATGAACGTGTGCCATTGGTTCGGGGCGAGGCCCGACACGGCGTTGAGCGACTGTCGCGACTCGTTGTAGATGGCGCCGGTGCCGCGGAAGCGCGGCGGCACGACCTCGACCTCCCCGCCTTGCGCGTCTTTCGGCGAGTCCCCGCCCTGCGTTGCGTCGATCTGCACCTCGAAACCGAAAAGGCTCGCGGCGTCGCCGGGATTTTGCAGGACACTGTCGCGGCCGGGCGGAGCCCGGTCCGGATCGGGGAAACGGATGAAGATCCCGGAGTTGTCGGTCGGGTCGGTGCTCAGCCAATCCACGGAGAGCTCGAAATCCGCCGGCGTCGGGATAGTGCACCAATAGAGGCCGAAAGGGCCGCCGGCGGAGGTGACCTCGAGCGTTCCGACCCCGAACTCGACCGACCGGGCGGGGGCGCCGGAAAGCCTCCAGAACGGCGTCGGCGTGTCTTTGAATAGGAACATCCCGTGTCCGTCACGTAAGCGTTGGTCACACCGTGAAACCTCTGCGTCGCGTCCAACACGGAGTCGTCCGGATCGTCGCCGAAGCGTAGCGTGCCCGCTTCGTGGTAGGTCGTGCCCACGCCGTCCAACTTGATGACGGAGCTCTCGTCGATGCCACCGTCTCGCGGCTCACTCTGCACTTCCCGGGGCGCTTGTTCGAAGAGCGCCAAGACGTCGTTGGTGGCCTCGAGCATGGCCGTGAGCACGGCGGCGTCCTTTTGGTTGAGGTTGCGAATGGCCGGAACCGAACGATTCGAGTCGTCGTTGATGCGCACGAAGGCGCGCGGCACTCCGAACTCGTCCGTCTCCGGATCCAAGTCCACGCGGCTGTTCGGGTTCTTTGGCGAGAACTCGCCGATGCCGCGGATCGCAAAGGCGACCTCCGTGTCGTCGGCTTCTTGGAAGGCGCGCAGCTGGTCCAGATCCGGAACCTTGCGGAAGATCTCGCTATCCGAGCTACCCTCACCTTGCTTGACGCCGGTGGCCACGATCTGGAGGTGAAAGTGTCCGTCCGTCCCGTCCGGGTGACGGATGCGCCCGCGCAGCTGAATCGCGGAGACCTCGAG
>JAQSWN010000185.1 GCA_029266615.1 Polyangiaceae bacterium | reverse complement strand
GAGGGTTTGAACGCGCTCGCGCAAAACCTGGATGACCGTGAACTCATGCTTCGAGCGGTCCGGATCGTTCTGGCTGACCGCCGAGGACAGGCCCACGACGCGGTCCTTGGCCGTGTCCGTCGCCAGCTTCATCTGCTTGGACTTGTCGTCCAAGCAGAGCGCCTTGACGACGTCTTTCTTCTGCTTGGCATCCGCGAGCTGCGCGTTGACGCTGCCGCGGAGGCCCTCCATCTCAGGGATGATGGCGCGCACCCGGTCCAGCATCTGCGGGGGCGTGAGGTTCACGTCCGCCCCGCCACTGATGCTCGTCGGTGCAGGGTCTTGCGCCTGGCGCTCCTGAGCAATGGCGGCGCCAACTCCGACGACAGACAACGATGTAAGGCAGGCAATTGCCCACGGCTTGATATTGCGGCGCATGTAGCTCAAGGCCCTCCTGGAAGCGTGGCCAGTATAGGAACGCATTTCGCACCGTGTCAACGCGGGCGGCGCAGCGGAAACGTGGCTACTTTCCACGCCTCCACTCGCGCTTGGGATGCTTTGGTCGCGGCTCGGTGGTGAGGCCATACTGCACTCCTGATCGGGATTCGATGCAGGGGGACGGCTTCCAGTTCAAAACGAGAAAAGCGCGCCCATTCGTGGCGCGCTTTTTCGACCGACCCTGGAGCCGCTTACTGCTTCACGAACGTCACCGGCACCGCGATGACCGCGCTTCCGCCTTCTGGCGGGTCGAACTGAGCCGCTTGCGCGCGCGCCACGACGCAGGAGATGACAGAAGCGGGCAAGCTCCCAGAGGGCGACGGCGTGACGCCCGCTACCTCACCGCCCGCGCCGACGCGAATCGTGAGGCGGATGCTGCCCGACGCGTCGGGATTTTCCGCCAGACCACGCTGGTAGCAATTGCGGAAACCGGCGCGCATGCCCGCGACGACGCGAGCCGCGTTGCTGACGTTACCGCCGCTCACCGCGGCGCCACCGACGGAAGCATTGCCCTTCGGGCCTTCCACCTTCGCGCCACTGCCGCTGCCTTCGGTGCCCGCGCCTTTGCCGGTGCTACCGATACCAGCCAAGCCACCGCCCGCCGCGCCGGGCCGAATCGCGCCGCCGCCACCCTTGATGTTCAAATCGCCACCACCCGCGCCGACCGCGGCCGCGCTCGCCGCCGCTTGATCGAGCGAGCCCGTCGGTACCTCGCCGCTGCGGAGCACGCCCGCCGTCGCGGGTCCGGTGCCAGCGAACGCGAGCACCGCCATGTCGATCTTGTCGAGCTCGTTCGAGAGCGCGGCCGTCTCCTTCGAGCTCATCGGTGCTTTGTCGCCCTTGGGGCCCGCTGCGCCTTGCGGTGCCTGCGCAGCCGCTTGCTTTGCCGGCTCCGCTTTGTCCGGGGCCTTCGCGGTGTCGTCCGGCTTCTCGTCGGGCTTTTCCTCGACGGGCGGAGGCGGCGGGAGATTCTTCAAGGAGTCGATGAGGCCGGCGACGCTGACTTCGTCGTCCACGATGGGATCCAGCCAGTCCGAGTAGATCGCGCCAAGGGCCATGAAGTGGCAGAGAAACGAGAGCGCGGCGATGATGGTCGTGTTCCAGTCGATGGCGCTCGCGCCGCGCAGCACCGCGACTGGAAGCTGCGGCTTCGGCTGCACTGGCGGCGGCGCAACGAACTGGAACAGGAAGGTCGTATCCCCGATCACGACCTTGCCGCGCGAGTCTTCCGTCAGGCGCACTTGATAGGCGCCCTGCGCGCTCTTCTTCGCCTGCCCCTTGAGCATGTTCAGGTCGGAGATACCGGTCGGCAGCGCGATGCGCCCGGTCATGCCGTCCAAGAAGTTCAGGTGGTAGTCATTGCCAACTAGCTCGAAGAGGCGGAACGTGGGCGGCAGGTTCTGCGTCGCCACGACGAACATGTTCTTTTCGCTCGCGCCGACGGTCACGTGCGTGCGCTGCTTGATGATCCGCTCTTCCGCGACGCGCCCGCCCTGGACGACGCCGATACGAAGCACCTTCGGGCCCGCGTTCGCCGCCACTGCCCGCATGACTGCGGTCATCTGACCAGGGCGCTGCGAAGTTCCGGGCTGTTGCTGCTGGGTCATCGAATTTCCTCTAAGGAGCCGTGCACTCCCTACCTACGTGCCAGGTCCGCGTTCGAGCTACCGACGCCGACAACGGCCGCTTCACAAAGTTCCATCAGGCTACTCCAGTCCTTTTCGGCGGGTCCACTCCTTGTCGCCGGCGGCGCTGATTGGCTCGACTGCGCCAAGAGTCGGCCAAAGAGCCGATTCGGCGCTGAAATTCCCTACATCCGCCCCACCCCACCAAGCCGAAAGCAAAGGACTCGTAGGCGAGCCGCGGCTCGCTTCGGAGGGCGCCGGTCGCCACGAACCAGATCGCGAGCCCGGTTCCGCCGAACAAGGAGGAGCGCCCCAGCGCCTGCACGGTGCGGGTAGCCAGGTTGAGCTCGAGGTTGAGCTCCCGCTCCGCAAGGCGCTCCTCCAGTGGGTCGTTCGGCTGCGCAGCTACGGCGCCCACCGCACCACTGTGGATGCTGCGGCAGCGCCGGTACGCGCTCCACGCGAACCAAAGGCAAAGGGCCGAGAGAATGCCCGCGAGCAAACGCCCTCAGAACGGATCGTTATAGATGGCCTTCTCGATGCGGTCGAGGAACGGCTGTCGGAGCTCGGCGAGGGTGAGCTTGGGCTGGATGCGGCTCACGTCCACGGCCGCGATCGGCTTTTGGACGCGGCCGACGATCGTGACCTCGCTGATGGTGACGACACGCGGCTTCTTTTGGGCATGCGCGCTGAACGGCAGGAGCAAAGCGGCCGCGGTGAGTAGCAACGTCGAGAGGCGATTCATGGTGATGCTCGCTTTCACTTCTTGGGAGCGGCCGGGGTCGCAGCCGCGGGGGTCGCGGCCGGAGCGGCGGGGGGCGGCGCGGCGGCTTCGGCCGCCTTGGCCTCGGCGAGCGCCTTTTGGGTCTTGGCGCGGGTGATGAGCTCGTCTGTGTCGTCCGGTGCGCCGCCGGCGGTGCGGGGCTTTAGCTTCTTGTAAGTCTCCAGCTCGACGATGGCTTTGTCCGCCGCCTGCCCTGGCGTCATCCCCGGCACGCTCGCCGAGAATAGGTAGAGGAGGCCCAGGTTGTAGTGGGCTTGGGCGACGCTCGGGTCCGTCTTCACGACCCAGTCCAGCTCCCGCTGGGACTCGGAGGTCTTGCCGAGCAGCCGATAGGCGTCACCCAAGTTCAGGCGAGCCAGCACGTTGACCGCGTCGTATTTCAGCGCGCCTTCCAAGAGCCCTGCCGCTTCCGTCGCGTTGCCGGACTCCAGCAGGTAATTGGCGAGGTGCACGCGCGCTTCGACCATATCCGGTCGGAGCTCGATCGCCTTCTGCAGCTCGGGGATGGCCGCCGCCTTGTTGCCCTGCTCCTTGTAAATGAGCCCGCGCAGCAGGCGCGCTTCGGCGTTGTTCTTGTCTCGCGGCGGGTTCTCGTCGCCGTAGCCGTCCAAGATGCCGCGGAGCGCGTAGAGCGCCAAATCCAAACGGCGCGAGCGGTAGTGATCGCGCGCGAGCGTGATCATGGCCGGGCGATAGTCGGGGTTCTTCTTCAACGCCTCCTGCGCCAGCCGCTGTGCGGCGCCGGAGTCCCCTTGAATGGACTTCACCTCCGCCATGGCCGCGCTCACGGCTGCGCTCTTGGGCATCTGCGCCTGCCGCGCGTTCAAGAAGTCGTTGGCTTCGTCCGGCTTACCGGTGCGAGCGAGCAGCACCGCGTAAGCGCCGATCGCGGGCTCGTAGTCGGGCACGATCGCCGTCGCCTGCCGGTACGCTTGGAGAGCCCCCGACGATTCGCCGAGTCGTTCGCGGACGACGCCGAGCGAGTAGTACGCTTGGTACGCCTTGGAGTCCGCCTGCGTGGCGCTCACGAATTGGTTCTTCGCGCCTTGCAGGTCGCCGGCTTGGAACGCCTGCATGCCAGCCTGGTAGGCGCTCTGCGCGGAGGCGTTCATCACCGGACGCTTCGCGCCCCCCTCCCCGCTGGTGAGCGCGTCGGAGACGGCGAACTGCTGTCCTTGCGGGGTCGCGGCGATACCGCCGTCCGTGGTGGCCGATGGCGGCGCCGCCGCCGTCGGCGTCTTGGCGCCAGCGCCCTCTTGGGCGCCACCACCACACGCTACCGAGAAGCACGCCCCCGCGACGAGCGCGATGTGACCGAGATTGAGTAGTCGAGCTTTCATGACCCGCTCCTTCATTGCACGAACGCCGGAAGCGGCGCGGGAGAGCCATTCGGCGGAGGCGCCGACGAGATGCCGGGGCGCATGCGCGGGAACATGCCCTCGGTGTAGTTCAGTTCTTTAACCCCGGCCGTGAACTGCTTCATCTTCGCCTCGCCGATCACGTCCGTGAAGAACGCGAGGCGGCGAATGGCGCGGATGACCTGCGGGTTCGAGACGTTGTAGCGCTTGGCGAGCACGACCGCGTTCCCGTAGCGGTCGATCATGATTTGATCGGCGCTGTTGAGCTCCTGGTCGCGCTTGTCGCGCCACGCCTTTTGGGCGTTGACGCGCGCGGCGTCGGCCTTTTCCTGCAGATCGGGGTTGTCGCTGTTCTCCGCGCGCTTCAGCAGCGCTTCGGTCTTGGCGTCGAAGATCTTCAGCTCCGGCGGGCGCGTGTTGTACAGGCCCGTGCGCAGCGAGTCGTACAGCGACCCTTGGCGCGCGATCGCCGCCGTCGTCCACTCCGGCGAGACGTAGGTGTCGATCACCTTCTGCAACTTGTCGTAGTAGCGCTTCGCCTCGACCGCGTCTTTGTTGTAGTTGTTCACGACCTCTTGCATCGTCCCGCGGTAGCGGTGGTGCCCGGTCTCGTAGTCGAAGGCCCGCGCGAGCTCTTCGTCCTGCATCGTGAAGTCGGCTTCGGCGGCCATGTTGGCCTCCTTGGAGCCGAGGGCGCTGTTTCTGCCGCCCTCTTGAGGGGCGACGCGCTTCCACTTGTCGAAGGCTTCGATCGTGCTGGTCCACCACTTGTTGGTGTCCCCGGCGAGCACGGCTTTCCGCGTCTTCGCCGCCCAGTACGCGGCCTGGACCACGTACTGCGCCGCCGCTTCCTTGTTCTTGTTCGTGGTGTAGTAGTCCTCCATCGCGCGCTGAGCGCTGCGACGGGCGGCGCCGTTTGCGCCTTCGTCCCCGCTGTACGGGTCCCAGCGCTTCAGCTCCGCGCTGGCCACGATGAAGTCGGCTTCCGCCGTCTCCTTCGGGGAGGCGCCGAGAGTCGCGAAGCGCTCCCGAGCGCGCGTCATGCCGCCACGATCGCCGAGGCTCGCGTAGAGCGACAAGCCCTGGCGCGCGGAGTCGCGCCGCGTCTTCTGGTCGAAGTTCTGGTTGGTGCTGATCTTGTCGTAGGTCTCGGCGGCGCGCGGGTAGTTGAAGAAGAGCACGTACGCCCCCGCGAGCGCGTCGTACGCGCCTTGCAGGTACTTCACGCGTTCTTCGTACTTCTTCGGCTGCGCGGCGACGGGCGGCTTGGCCTTGGCGTCACCGTTCTTGAGCGCCCCGAGCGTCTTCTCGTTGCCGTAGCGCGAGATGAACAGCTCGTACATCTCGATGGCCTTGTCGTACTCGCCCACTTGCTTGTAGGCGAACGCGCCGTTCATCGCCGCTTCCGGCGCCTCGTCACGGTCCGGCGCGGAGTCCAGCGCGACCTTGTACGCCGCGGCCGCCTCGCGCCACTTCTTGTTGCGCTCCGGTCCGTCCGGCATCTTCTCCGCTTCTTCGTAGAGCTTGCGGGCGTCCAAGTAGGCGACGCCTTGCTTTACGGGCTTGCGGATTTGGTCTTCGGCCTTCTTCGTTTCCGCGTCGTACGCGCAGCTCTTGCCTTCGGCGAGCCGGCGGCTCTCCGCGGCGTTGCCCTCGAAATTGCTCATGCTGATGAGCTTTTCCCAGGCCTTGTAGCCCCACTCGTTCACGCCGCAGTACTGGTCGTAGATGGGCGTGAAGCGCTTGCGAGCGTTCTCGAAGTCGCCGTACACGAAGAACAGATCCGCGGACTGGAACGAGTACAGTAGCCCGTTCTTCTGCGGATCACGGTCGAGCGGAATGCGCTCGTTGTACTCGTCACGCGCCTTGACCGCGTCCAGCACCTGCTGCGGCACCGGGTCTTTGACGACCTTGCGGCCGTCGCCTTCGCCCGAGAACTTGAGCTCTTCGCGTTTCTCGATGCCCCTCTGGCCGTTGCTCTCTTGGAACACGCGGTACTGGTCTTCCAAGACCTTCTCCGCGATCGTGACCACGTAGTACGCGGAGGGCTGGAGGTACTTGTCGTCCTCGTTGGAGTCGCGGACGCTTGCCGCGCTGTCGCGCGCCGCCTTCACTTCTGCCGGCTGCGGCGTGCGGCCGATACCGGCTTGCAGCACCACGACCCAAAAGCGCGAATCCGCCAGCCAGAACCGGCTCTCGTAGGCGTCCATGGCCTGCGCATCCTGCTCCAGGTAGGCGTTCCAGCCCGATTCCGCGAGCCGGTACTCCGCGATGGCCTTCTCTACGAGCGCGCGCTGCTCGCCGGGGTCGTTCAGCTCGAGGGCCTTGTCCTTGTAGCCGCGCGCGAAGTTCGTGTGATCCGCCGCCGCGCGCTTGAGGCCGCCCTTGACGAGTTGCTCGGCCGTCGTGAGCGCCTCGGGGTCGTCGCGGTTCGCGTCCACCCAGGGGGTCGTGCCCACGTACGCGGCGAGCTTGGTGCGAGCTTCGAGCGCCTTGGAGGCGTACGGAATCAGCTTCGGATCTTGGACACGCGCGATCGCGACCGCCATCTTCTCTTCGGCGCGGAGCGGGTCGGGCTCGGTGTCGAGCACGTCGCTGCGCGGGATGTACGGGTGCTCCGCAGGCGGACCGTCGAAGTCCACGAAGGTGAGCGAGCCCGCGATGTAGGTGAACGCTTCCTGGCGGAAGTCCGCGCCGGGGTCGCCCGTCTTCGCCTCCTGCTCGTCCGCGTAGCCCAGCAGTTGGACGAAGTTGTCTACCGCGGTGTGGTAGCGCTGCTGCTTGAAGTACGTCCAAGCCAGCTTGTACAGAGAGACGCCGTAGATCGGCGGCTTCTTGTACTGCATCGATTGCTGGTACGCGACGACGGCGCGGTTGAGGTTGTAGGGGCCACCGTGCGGGTCAATCTGGTCGAAGTGGAAGTTGCCCAGCTGCCACCAAATTTCCGCCAAGTACCGCGGATCTTCGCCGGGCTCGACCTTTTGGGGCAGCGCTTTGCAGCCGTCGTAGGGGTCCGCGAAGGAGAGCTCCTCCGTGTCCACGAGCTTGTCCGCCCCGCGCCTGGCCGCGACCGCGCGCTTGCCGCGCGCCTGGTCCAGCGGGACCGGGTTCTTGTTGTACCAGTCGTTCCAGAACTTGTCGTCGTGGTCCTGCGGCATCGGCTGCAGCAAGATCTTGCCGGCGTCCTTCGGGTCGTCCTGAACCGTGTAGCGCGACGAGCAGGCCAGAGCGCGCCAAGCCTGCTGGCCCTCTTCGATGCGCCCGGCGTCCGTGAACGAGTGGCCGAGGTAGTAGTGCACGGCCGCGGTCTCTTCGTACTGCGGGAACTCTTTGATGATGCGGCGATAGATGGCGACCGCCGGCTCCAGCCCTATCGAGAGGTCCGCGTCCGTGCGGGCGCGCGCCTTTTCCTCGTACAGGGCTCCGAGTCGGAACATGGCGTCCGGCGTCGCGCGCGGATCCGCGTTCGCCCCGGAGTAACGCGCCACGAACTCCTCGAGTCGGGTGATGGCTTCGTCTCGCGACTCGTCCAGCCCGCGTTTCTCGACCGACAGCTCGCGATCCAACGCCGAGAGGACACGCTTACGGCGCTCCTCGTAGTGGTGGCGCACGATCATGGTCAGGTTGCGCCGGAAGTCCTTGGTGCCCTTCTCGTAGTCTGCCGCTTCCTGCTGCAGAATTTGGAAGGCCTTCAGCTGCGACGGAGTCGGAGGCGGCGAAGGCGGAACGACCTTCTTGGTCTTCGGGGGCGTCGTGGACGCGGACCCGGTGGTGGGGCTGGTCGGCGCCGCGCTCGCGGCGGGAGCCCCGCTAGCGGCCGGAGCCGCGGTGGTCGGGGCCGCGCTCGCGGCGGGAGCGACCGACGGCGTCGCCGATGCAGTCGCAGTGGCCGCAGTACCGGCCGGAGCCTGACCGGACGCGGTCAGCGGCAGAACCAGACCGGTCACCACGGCAAGCAGGCCGGGCAAGATCGAGAGTGAGCGGGTCCTCATGGTGCTTCCTCCGCGTCGTCCAGCACTTCTCGAAGCTCGTCGTTGAGGTTTTGCTCCTCGCGTGCGCGCTCACGCTGCAGGTTACGCACCCGCAGGCGTTGCTCCTCACGCACCTCCCAAGCCTGCTGCACGATGCCCACGTCTGCGCGGAGCACGATGTTTTTCACGCGGTCCCTCACCAAAGCAAAGTTCTTCATCGCGATCTCCCCAACGAGCAGGCGCGCCTGCTGGTCGAGCGAGTCCAGGTTTTGCGCGTACGTTTCCAGCGCCGAGACCTCGCCGGCGATCTTGGCGCGCAAGGCTTGCGCCTGCTCCAGCGCCTGCTTCTCCAGCTTGCTGCGCGTCGCCTCCAGCCGCTGCTCGTTGATGTCTACACGGCCGAGCAACGACTGAATGCCCTTCGCGTAGTTGACAGCGTCGCCCGAGTCCTGCCCGGAAGCGACCAACGCGACTTCGCGCGTGAACAGCTCCCGGAACTTCTTGCGCGCCTCGTCGTCGTCCACGTAGCGCTGGTCGCCGAAGCCGATCTGCGCGCGGCCGTTGTCGATGGCGTCGCGGTACTCTTCGATGCGCTTGTTGTAAGTCGCCAGGTCGCGCTCGTTGGCTTCAATCTCGAGCTTGAAGCGCTCTCGGCTAGTCGGGTCCGAGGTCACCCCGTACTGATCGGCCTCTTTCAGGACGCGCTTCAGCCCGTTGACGATCGCGGCGAGCTTGTCCGCCTCCACCGTGAGGCTCTGCAGCACCTGGGACACCTTGTTCCATTGGCGATCACCGGAGTCGTCCCGGCGCAAGAAGTCGCCGTCCGTGACCGGCAGCCAGCCGAGGCGCTTCTGCAAGGCGCGTCGCTCCCCGCGAATGCGCGAGAGCTCGCCGCCCCCGTCGCCGGCGACGTCGTCCATGCCCTCGGCCAAGGTCACGCGCGCCTTGGCGAGCTTGTTCATCAGCGACATCGAGTACTGAATACCGGTGCGTAGCTCTGGGAACGCTTTCGCGCGCGTCGGCACGGACAGCACTGCGTCCAGCTTCACGGCCAGCTTGCGTGAGCGCTTCACGAGATCTCGCGAGCGAGTCACGTCGTCGATCATGCCGAACACGTGCTGGTCTTCGGCTTGCTCACGCGCCCACTCCAGCACCACCTTGGGTAGCTTGGTCTCGGTCGCCATCGCGGCTTCGTCCGCGGTGAGCTTGTCGTAGTAGACGGCGGGGTCGCTCGTGGAAGCGAGGAAGTCGTCCACGCTCTTTCGGATCGGATCGAAGTGTTCGCGCACGTTCCGGTACAGATTGAGCGCGTTCTGAAAGTCTCCCGAGCGGAGCATCAGGTCGGCGCGGAGCAGCGATCCGTCCGCCAGCTCTAGGTTGTTCGGGTCCGTGATCGTGAGCACCTCCAGAGCGCGCTGCGCCCGAGAGAAGTCCCCGAGCCGCACGAACACCCACGCCAGCTCGTAGAGGGTCGTGGAAAACTCAGGCGAATTGCGGCCGACGTGGCTGTACGCTTCCACCGAGTCCAAGTAGTTGTTGGTCTCGTAGAAGAGGCGTCCGATCGCCATCCAGGCGAGGTCCACGACGTGCTCTTGCTCGGAGGTGGTGGCGGGGATGCGCGTCACCTTGCGAAACTGCTCGATGGACTGCGTGAAGCGGGTGTCGGGCGCGGGCGCAGGCGCAGGTTGCGCGCCGGAACCGGCCGTGGCCGCCGCTGCCGCCGCGGGGGGCGCCGCTGGCGTGGCCGCGAGCGCCTCCTTCAGCAGAACGACGCCGAGCAGGTATTGCGCCTGGGCCGTGTACGGCGAGCCCGCCGGGACGGCGTTCACCGCCGCCCTCGAGGCCGCGTAGTCCTTTTTGGCGTACAGCGCCTTGGCCCGCGCATAAGCGAGCGAGCCGGTGCGGTCCGTCGTCGGCAAGCGCGGCAGCCGCTCGAACACGTAGTCCAGGCCGGCCAAATCGTCCGTACGGAGCGCGATGTCCACGAGGCGGCTGAGGGCCTTGCCGGCGTAGCCGTCGTAGGGGCTGCGGGCGCCGTTGTCCAAAATCTCCCGGTAGTGGCGGCGCGCCGACAGGTACTGCTTGGTCGACATGTACGCTTCGCCGAGGAGCAGCGAGGCGTCCGCGTACGCGGGTTCCGGCGCCTTGCCCTGACGGTACAGCTCCAGGACCTTGCTCAGCGCCTCGATGGCGCGGTCGTAGTCCTTGTTGCGCAGCAGCATGTCGCCAGCCGCTACGCGTTCGGCAGGAGTCGGCGGCTTGGTGAAAAGCTTGGAGTCCGGCGGGGCGCTGGTCATGCTCGACTCCACGGCTTGCACCGCGACCGTCGCGCGTCCCTGAGCCTCGCCCGAGCTCAGCGCGAAGGCCGAGCCCGAGATGCTGCACGCGATGCCGAAGGCGGCGAGCGCCCCGACGTCCCCTAACCGCCTCATTACTTTGCTCCCGCGCCGACCGAGATGCTGCCGCCCGCCTGGGCCTTCGCTGGGGGCGCGGCTGCGGGGGCGCCGTCGCCCGACACGCCTGCGCGCAGGTTCTCTACGTAGCGGATCGACGGGCGCTGCTCGAGCGCGGTCGTCACGTCACCCTTCTCCCAGGCCACGACGTCGAGCTTGAGCGTCTTGCCTTCCGTGATCGTGAAGGTGTGGCTGGACGGAACTTGGAACTTGTAACCCCGGAGGTAGGAGAAGACGCCGTAGCCGTGACCGCGCAGGCGCAAGACGATTTGCAGCGTGTGATCGCCGGGCGGGATGGAGCCGCTGAACACGGGGATCTCTTTTTGCGCTGCGAGCGCGCTGTTCTCCGACTCGTCCGTCTTGTTGTACTGAACGGCGCCGTCCAGCACGAAGGTAGCGCCGGTTACCCGGAACGCCGAGGAAAGGTCGTTCTTGAAGGTGATTTCGGCGCGCGCCCCGCCGACGCCGCCAGACAAGATCGTATCCGACAGCAGACTGAGGCGCGTGTGGCTGCGCCGGATCTGCTCCTTGAGCTCATCGATGCGCTGCTCCAGGTCACGCAGGCGGACGACGTAGGTCGCGCCGTCCAGCGAGCCGCTCGCTTCCGTGGTCGTGGTGGCGGTTGGCGCGGCGGGCGTAGGCGCTGCCGTCGCGGTCGTGGTCGCGGGCGCGGCGGTCGTCGTCGCGGCGGCGGGCGCGGCGGCTGTCGTCGGTGCGGCGGCCGTCGTCGGTGCAGCAGTAGTCGGTGCCGCCGACGTCGCGGCGGCGGGCTTGGCCGGTGCCGCAGCGGCAGGAGTGGCGGTGGTGGGAGCGGGTTTGGCTGACGCGGCGGGCGCCTGCGCCCACGCGCTCGAGGACAAGATCGTGACAGCGGCGAACGCGGCGAGGCGGAAGCTATTCTTGAGTCGCATCGGTTTCCCTCGTGGTGGTCGCTCCGGTGTGCGCAGGCGTAACCTGCACACTGCTCGCGTCATGTAGCGAAGCCGGACTTCCTCCAGGCGACGCATCTTCCTCTGACCGGGCACGCTAGCCAAGTCGCATTTTGGCTGCGGGGGCCCTAGCCCCCACAAGGGATTCATTAAGGGTTTGATGGTGTTCTATCGGCTCGCGCGAAAGCGCTCGCCGATGCCGGTGGACGTTCCTGCGCCTTGCCCCCACCCGTCGGCGGGGGCTACGTTGGCGCCAGGTCATCGGAAGATCGATTCCCGGGTTCGTGCGTCTGAACCCGAGGCGCGGAGCACCCGGCTTCGCCCCCTCGAGCCCGGCATCTTCCGGCCCCCTGAAAAGAGTCGGAACGGATGGCGGCCGTTCGCGGAGATGCCTCTGACGAGGTGCTGATGGTGCGATACCAACGCGGTGATCGCGATGCGTTCGCTTTGCTCGTCAAGCGGTACGGTAAGCAGGTTTACAATTTCGTGCTCCGACAGCTCAAAGCCCCCGCGCTCGCCGAAGACGTCACTCAAGAGGTGTTCATGCGGCTGGTGCAGAACGCCGCGGACTTCAAACACGAAGCGCGCTTTTCGACGTGGCTGTACGCGATCGCACGTAACCTCTGCATCGACCAACTGCGCCGGCTCCAGCACCGCCGCCACCCTTCCCTCGACCAGCCTCTAGGAGAGAGCGAGGGACGCACCTTGGGAGATGCGGTGGCCAGCGAACACTATTCGGCCAGCGCGGAACGTTCCGCTGTCTCGTCCGAGGTCCAGGCCACGATCTTGAGAGCGGTAGAGGCTCTTCCCGACGAGCAGCGCGAGGTCTTCTTGCTGCGCGAGGTGGCAGACTTACCCTTCAAGGACATCGCCGAGATTACCGGCGTCCCGGAGAACACGGTCAAGAGCCGCATGCGCTACGCGCTGGACCGATTGAAGCAAGCCCTGTGCGAGTTCGAGGAGTACGCCCGTGCCCTCCGTTGAGCCGCGCACCACCTGGGAGGTGCGCCCGCCCGAGCGGCGCAGCTGAGCCATGGACTGCGAGAAGTTCGATCGCATCGTGCTCGACCTGCTCTACGGCGAGCTGGACGAGCTCACGGAAGCCGCCGCGCGGCGTCATATGGAGCATTGCTTGCGGTGCAAGGGTATTGCTTCGGGCTTGCGCGCGACCCGCGAGGTTGGCGCGCTCGCTCTCGTAGACCCGCCCGACAGCCTGGAGCTTGGGATCTTGGCCGCGGAGCGGAAGCTGAACGAACGGCTGCCGCTGGCCAAGAAGGCGGGGCGCGCCATCTCCATTTTGGCCGTCTACGCCATGCGTCCGCAGCTCGCGATGGCGGCGCTGCTCCTGCTCATGATCGGGTCGAGCTTGTTCTTCCTCCGCGCGCGCCCGAGCAGCCGAGACAGCGTGCTCGTCACGGAGCGAGGTGTGCCCGAGGCCGAGGCCGACCATGTCGTGATTCCGGCGCCGCCTCCCGCGGAGCTCCGCGAGCTGCCTTCGACCGCAGCCCAAGCCCCTCGCCCCGCCGCCGCGCGTGGCGAAGCGCTGGCTCAGCGCGCGAAGGAAGAAGAGCGCGCAACGCCGCTGGCCGCCGCGCCCGTCGCGGTCGCGGACGAAGCCACCAAAGGCGCCACGGCCGCACCCGAGGCGCTCGGCGCGGCCGACTCCGCTACGGACACCGTAGAAGCGGCCAGCGCTGCTTTCCAAAGTGGCCGCTACGTGGAAGCGCAAAGACGCTTCGAAGAGCTGGCGGCGCGCGGCGGTCCTGACGCGCCGGTCGCGGCGCTTCAAGCGGTGGAGGCACTCCGTCGGCAGCGCGGCTGTCCCGCGGCGGCCCCACGGTACGAAGAAGTGCACTCGCGCTATCGAGACACCGCCTCGGGTAGCGAAGCGGCATGGCAAGCCGGCGACTGCTACCGCGCGCTCGGCGAGCTGAACAAGGCGCGCCAGAGCCTCGAGTCGCTCCTGGACGTCGCTGAGTATCGAGCCCGCGCCCAAGCGGCGCTGCAAGAGCTCACCGCGCGGGAAGAGCAGATCGCTTCCGCAAAGAAAGCCAAGGCATCCGCGCCGGCCGGGGCCGGGGGCCCAGCGCCAGCGAGCCCTCCTGCCGCCGAGACCAAGCCCGCGAAGCCGGCATCACCTCCGGCCAGCGACGCCAAGCCGTAAAGGCATCCTCCAGTGGCTGAGCGGGCTAGACGCCGAACATTTGCGCGTTGGTCCCGGCCTCAGCCGAGTCCACGTCGTCCGAGCGAAGGTCCACCGCTTTGCCGTCCGGCGGCTCGAAGCCGGGGCGGCCAACCTGCTTGGTACCCAAGCTAGGAATGAAGGTCGCGAGCACGTACTGGCGGAAGAAGTAAAACCACATGCTGTAGTGCAGCAGCTGCGGGTCGATCTTCGGCGCGAGGGCGGCGTGCTGTTCCGGAAGCTTGCTCCAATGCGTGCCCGGGTGCTCGTGATGCGCGGCGTGCAGGCCGTTGTTGAAGAGCATGAAGTTGAGCACCTTGCCGTAGAAGCTCCGCGAGTGGTTGTGGTCCGACCACGGATCGGTGTGCACGTGCTGCTCGTAGTTGAACAGCATGATGGTCCAAAGCGCGAAGAACGCCGGCACGAGGCAGGTCAAGCCGTAGACGTAGAGGCCCAGCTTCCAACCGTGGAGGCCGACCGCCAGCGAGCACAGCGCGACGTGCGAGCCGCCCCAGAACAGGTACTGCCGGATGATGCGGCGATAGAGCGACTGATTCTTGTCTTTGGCCTTGGCGATGAAGGCCTTGATGGGATCGCTTTGGAAGTAGCTGGAGACGAAGAAGTAAGTCAGCGCGACGAGCACGTTGTGCTTGTTCGTGTAGCGCCAGGTGATGGTCGCATCTCCCGCCCGATTCACCAGCTTGTGGTGGTTGAGGTTATGGGTGGGGATCCAGGCGAACGTCGGGTAGCCGTACCAAACGCTGATCCAGTTGCCGAACAGGTTGTTGGCGCGCTTGTCCGAAAACGTCGGGCAATGGTTGTGGTTGTGGGCGATGACGCCGCACGCGAGCGCAAAGTAGCAGCTGACCCACCACAGGTAGGGCACGAGGTCAGGGCGAGCGAACTGGAGGGCTACGAACCCAGGCGTCAGTACGAGGGTCCAGAGCAAGGCGCGGTAATCAGCAGCGAACCGGGGCAACATGCGCGGCGGACTGTAGCAGCCCCGGCCCGACCTGTCGTCACGCTTCGGTCAGAAAAATCCCGAGCACATTTGAACAGTTGCGCACTCGGCAGCGCGAAATTTTTTACGCGGCCCGCGCGCCGGCCGGATCAAGTCTGAGCGCGTCAGTTCACGTTGTCGCGCACGTAGGCGATGGTCCGCACGGTTTCGATGAGCCGTGAACGCGCTTCCGCCGTGAGCTCCACGAAGCGAACCCCCATCCCTGGGTTGGGATTGTCGGCCAGCATTCGCACGGCGTTCACCCAAGCGACCTGCCCATGGAGGATGAACGGCTCGTCCGAACCGGGCGGCGCGAACGTGAGGCGAAGCCGCGTGCCGACCTCGAGCGGCTCCTGGGTCCGGACGAAGATGCCGAACTCGGAGATGTTGGCGATACTCGCGAATAAAAAGGTGTCGCGCGACTCGCAGTCGACCGACCAGGTCACCTCGATCCGGTCGGAGCCGCGCCGATCAGACACCGGCGGACGCTCCGAGGGCTTGGGCTGCTCGTCGCTCACGAGGATCCGTCTACCGCCGCCGCGCTTGGGTGTCCACGCCGAAAAGCCTCGTCGGTCAGCGGACTTGGAGCGTTCCTGCCACGATTCGATCGTCCTCGGCGCGACCCTCGCGTACGACGAGCCGCCGATCCCCATCGAATAGGCCGAAGTACAGCCGGTAGGGGCCGGGTGAGAAGTGAGGCTCCAAGCGAATCTCAGTCGAATCCGCCAACACGTCCCCCGAATGCCACCAGCGCGCCGGGTACTTGCCCTCGAAGGGTGGATGGTCCGCATTGAAGCGTCGCTGCAATCCGTCCAAATGCACGAAGACTTTCCAGGAGCCACGAAGCGGCGCCAGGACGCGAAAATAGAGGGACAAGCGGAAGGGCTCGTTGGGAGTGAGCGCTTCCGTGAGCCTCCCGTCGCTGTCTCGCAGGCTGAAGCCCAAGAGCTCCAGCTCGTCGCCGAGCCGCGCCGACAACGCTCGCTGCATTTGAGGTGGACGATCCAGAACTATCCGACCGAGGGGAGAGTCGTTGCGTTCGCCTTCACGCAAACGGCTGGCGGCGAGGAGCAGCTCGCTCGACCGCGCGTCCACGATCGGCAAGTTGCGGCGGTGCCCGGCGCGGAAGCGCGAGTTGAGCTCCGCGAGGTCCTGGTGACGCAACACGAGCCAACGACGCTCAGGGTCACGCGCTTGGCCGAGCCACTCGAAGGCTCCTTCCGGCTGCTCGAAGCTGCGAGCCGTGGGCGCACCTTGGTACCGAGCCGCGCCCGCGTGCTGGCCGAGGACTGCGAGCGGCTCGCCGGGGCGCGCTCGCTCGCGGTAGCGGTCGAAAGCCTGAGTGGGCGAGACCTCCCGCGCGAGCGCCGGATAAAATCCAAGGCTGCTCCAAAGAGCGAGCGCCACCGCGCCGAGCAGCAATCCTTGGGCGCGCGTGACGGACCGCGGCAACCCGCTGAACACGACGCGCGCGAGATCTCGAAGCGAAAGCGCGGCGAGCACGCCGAGCGGCGCGAGCGGCACCGCGATCGCCGAAAGCGCCGCCACTTTGCGCGAAAAAGAGCCGAAGCCGTCCAGTTGCGGCAGGCTCACGACGCGCTCGCTGATGGCCGAAAGCAGCAAGAACCCTACCAGCGACGTCTCCACCAGCAGCAGAGCGAACACGAGGTTGCCGTTCCACGCGCCACGTAGGGCGGAGAGCACGCGCCCGTACTCGGCGCGGTCGAAGACGGTCAGCGCTTCGCCGGGGCCGCGCTCGCGCTCACTCAAGCAAACTAGGGCCGTGAGCGCGAGCCCGCCGGCTCCCGCCAGGGCGAGCGCGGACGCGGCCGGCAGCAACCCCTCCGGGAGCTTGGCGTCACCGACCCCGAACCCGAGCAGCAGCTTGTCGGGGTTTGCGTGCAGGTCGAAGCCGATGACGACGCCGAGCGCGGCGACCAGGACCGCGAGCAGGCGCGAGCCGAGCCGTCCCGCTTCGATTTGCCGAAGGCCGACGGCGACGAGCACCGCGAAGCAGGCGACGCTCGGCACGACCAAGGCGCCGACGTGGGGAGCGAGCCAGGCGACGGAAGCGAGCCCCAGCGCAAGACCGAGCGTGGCCGCTCGCACGCCGCCTCGCTCCGAGGGCTCGTCGAATGGGCCCGCTGCCACCAGCAGAGCGAGAGGAGAGAGCGCGCTGAACGGGTACGCAGCGTGGGCCAAGTCTCCGAGCGCGAGGTCGAAGCTGGCCGCGCGCGGGGCGAGCGCGGTTCCGACGAACACCGAATACTCCGCGGTCTTGCCCGCGAGCGCGAGCCCGGACACGCCGAGCGCGAGTGACAGCGCGCCGACCACCACCGAGGAAAGCAAAACCGCCCGTGCGAGCGATTCGCGCGGCCGTTCCAGCAACGCGGGCAAGCCCGCCGCGAGCGCGGGGGCCGCGACGCCCAGCAACGGCCCCCGACACCAGAAGCCGGCGTAGAGGCCCACGCCGCCCCAGAGCGCGAACGCGAGCCGCCCGCGACGTGACAAGGGCGCGAAGCCGGCGGCGCTGAGGCTCGACCAGGCGATCGTGAAGCTCGCGAGCGTGACCGCGTCTCCCATCAGGACGCGCGCGGGCAAGAAGTAGAGCGGCGTGGTCAAAAGGATGAGAGCCGCGTAGAGGGCGGTTCGGCGATCCCAAAGACGGCTCGCAGAGAAGAACAGCGTGCCCGCTCCGAGCAGCGACCAGAGGAGGAGCGGCAACCGCCCCGCCCAGACCGACAGCCCGAAGAGCCGAAATCCGAGGGCTGACGACGTGAAAGGCAGCTCCCCTCGGCCCAAGTCCGCGCGGATCGGAACGCTGTTGTCTGCCCCGGGCACCAAAAGCTCGGCTCCGCCCAGGACCTGCAGACCGATCCGCCGCGACAGCTCGGCCACCGAGACCTCGTGGGGGTCCCAAAGCGCGCCTGCGGTCATGCCGCGAATCAGTCCCACGACGGCCAGCAAAAGCGCCGCGCCCAGCAGCCAGTTTCGGCGCACGAAACGCCGGTTACTCCCGCGGCGGAACGGGCGCAACTTGCGCGAGCCCTGAGATTCTGGGAAATGGGGCGGCCTTGACCCCGTTCCCGTCTCCCTCCCCGTCCCCGGGAGCGTCCTAGTGCGCGCCGGAACGATCGCCATCGTCGGCCGCTCCAACGTCGGAAAGTCGACGCTCCTCAATCAGATCCTGGGGGAGCGGCTCGCCATCGTGTCCCCGCTGCCGCAAACCACGCGCGACCCGCTGCTCGGCGTCGTGCGGCGCGAGGACGCGGAGCTCGCCTTCTTGGACACGCCCGGTATCCACAAGCCGAAGACCGAGCTCGGCTCGCGCATGAACTCGTCGGCCATGTCGGCCACGGAGAGCGCGGACGTCGTGGTGTTCGTCACGGACGCCGTCGAGAGCACGAAGCTCGTCAAGAAGAAGACCAAGCGAACGGACGAGATACCGCCGCTCGAGGAGCTTGCGCCCGAAGACGCGGCGCTGCTCAAGAGCATCAAGTCGATCAAGAAGGTGCCCATCGTCCTCGTAATGAACAAGGTCGACGCGCTGCGGGACAAGGGGCTCATGCTGCCGCTCCTGCAGAGCTACCTGAACGCGGTGCCGTTCCGCGAGCTTCTGCCGATCTCGGCGCTGAAGAACGACGGCGTGGACCGATTGCTGGATGTGCTCGCGGCGCTCCTGCCCGAGGGCGAAGCCGCCTACCCGGAAGACACGCTCACCGACAAGCCCTCGAGCTTCTTCGCGCGCGAATACGTGCGCGAGCAGGTGCTTTTGGGGTTGAGAGGCGAAATTCCCCACGCGGTCGCGGTCAGCATCGATACCTTCGACGAAGCTTCGGACAAGCTACGCATCGCCGCGACGATCCACGTGGAGAAGATCAGCCAGCGTAAAATCATCGTCGGCACCGGTGGCGAGGTGATCAAGAGCCTCCGCCTCGGGGCGGAGAAGCGGTTGCGCCTGCTGCTCGGTCGCAAAGTGAAGCTAGAGCTGTTCGTCCGCGTGACGCCGCGCTGGAAAGAGACCCCGCGCATGCTCGCAGAGCTCGGCTACGACCGCATGACGGGAGACAAGAAATGACGCCTATCGTCGCGGTGGTGGGCCGGCCCAACGTCGGCAAGAGCACACTCTTCAATCGTCTCGCAGGAAAGTCGCTCGCGATCGTGGACGACGCGCCCGGCATCACCCGGGACCGCCACTACGCTCCGGCACATTTAGCGGGGCGAGAAATCACGCTCGTGGACACGGGCGGATTCGACCCCGCCAGCGGCGACCCGATGCAGCAAGGCATCGCGCGGCACGTGGAGGCGGCCATCGCCGAGGCCGACGTGATCGTGTGCGTGCTGGACGGCACGCTGCCGCCCACGACCCCCGACCGCGAAGCCGTAGCGCTCTTGCGCGGCAGCAACAAACCCGTGGTTTACGTCGCGAACAAGGTGGACAACGCGGATCGCGCGCTGGAGGCCACGGAGCTGTTTTCGCTCGGCATTCCGGAGCTGGTGAACGTTTCGGCGCTGCACGGTCGTGGCACCGCGGAGCTGGCGCTGAAAGTGATTAACGCCCTGCCCGCTTACGAGGTGCCCGCGGAGCCGGCCGACGATCTGCCGCGGATCGCGCTCGTCGGTCGCCCCAACGCGGGCAAGTCTTCGCTCTTCAATCGGCTGAGCGGCGAGGAGCGCGCGCTCGTGGACGATCGCCCCGGCACGACACGCGACGCGCTGGACGCGAAGGTGACGTACGACGGCAAGAGCCTTTGGGTGGTGGATACGGCCGGCATCCGCCGCAAGTCACGCGTGGAGGAGAAGGTCGAAATCTTGAGCGTGATGCAGGCGCTCAAGGCGGTGGAGCGCGCCAAGATTGCGGTACTGCTGTGCGACGCGACCGAGGGCGTCGCGGAGCAGGACGCGCGCTTGCTGGGCCTTTGCCACGACCGCAACCGCGGCCTCATCATCGGGCTCAACAAGATGGACCTGCTCTCCCGCGAGGAGCAGAAGAAAGCGCGCGAGCAAGCGGAAGACACGCTGCATTTCGCCAAGTTCGCGCCCATCATGGAGCTCTCCGCGAAGACCGGGCGCGGGGTGTCGGAGCTGGTCAGCAAGGCCACGCGCATCGCCAGTGAATGGCACCGCCGGGTTCCCACCGCCGAGCTCAATCGCTTCTTCCGCGACGTGATCGAGCGCCAACCGCCACCGACGGACGGCGGGCGTGCACCGCGCATCTTCTACATCACTCAAGCGGAGAGCGCGCCGCCGACCTTCGTCGCGATGTGTAGCGGCGCCGCCAATATCAAGACCAGCTACCAGCGCTTCGTCACGAACCAGATCCGCAAGAGCTTCGGCTTCGAAGGCGTGCCGATTCAGGTGCACTACCGCGAGCGCCCGAAGAAGGTGCTGCCTCCGAAGCCGACGAAGCGCAAAGGCGACCGCAGGGATCGCTCTTAGAGCCAGGCGTGTCCCCTAATTGGGGTCGCTCACGCGTGCCCGTAAACGTGCCCGTCTCGGGATTGCTCACATCTACTGCTCGAAGGCGGCCGGAGCATACGGACCGCGGAATCGCCAGAGCGAGAAGCCGCCGCGGCCCGGCTCGGTCCGGAATCGAGTTAGCGATGGAAGCGACCGCTACTCGCCCCGCGCGCCGCTCTCGCTCGTCACGCGAAAAAGCGTTCGCCTCGAAAAAAGAGGCACTCTGTAGACTCAGGCCGCAGTCGCCGCAGTCGCCGAAGCGACTAAATTTCGCTAACGATTTCACGTGCAGCGCGCCGGAAAGCCGATCAGTCGCATCGGTGACCATCGCCCGAAGCACGCCCGTGGATTGTCACCGCTGCGACTATGCCGTGATGTGCGAGCGAGAGCCCGAAATCGTTCAGCAAATTTAGTCCAAACCGCGACATCGTGCCGAGTCTCGAATACCCCTTCTTTTTAGAACATCGACGCGCCCAGCTGGGCGCGCAGCTTGAGTGAACTGGTCGGCCAGATGGCTCCGCCGGGGTCGGCGCTCAGCCGCCGACCAAGGCCGCGCTCACCTTCGCGAGATCCGACAGGCCGCGTACGTCGCCGGCCATGACCGGCACGACCCACAACCGCTCGCCGCCAAACAGCTGCTCGGCCTGCGCGAGCTGAGGTGCCTCCGCGACCGCGCGCGCTCTTTCCTCGGCTTGGGCGTGCAGTAGCTGCTCGGGGCGCACGCTCGCGG
>JAQSWN010000184.1 GCA_029266615.1 Polyangiaceae bacterium | reverse complement strand
CCGGGAGCGATCCGCGTCGAACAAGGAGTGGCGCGTGCGCTACCGCCGCGGGCGGGACGAGCTATCTCCGTGAATGAAGCCCGGAAGGCCGTCGAGGATGCCATCGCTCACGGTCGCGTTCAGGCGCCGGTCGTCTTGCAGGCCGTCAGCGTTACGCCTGAGGTCGCCGCGGGGTCGCTCGAACGGGCGCTCGCCCAGGCGGAGCGGGCGTTGTCACGGCGGGTGGTGCTCGAGTCGGGCTCGCGCCGCATAGAGCTCGAGCCGGCCGAGCTCGGCGCGCTGCTCGCAAGTCACGTCGTCGCTGACGAACCCACGCTGAGCATCGACATGGGCAAGCTCGATGCGTGGCTCGCACCTCGGCGCGCGAGCTTGGAAGCGCCGGCGCGTGACGCCACCTTCGAGGTCTCCGCGCAAGACGAGGTGAAGGTGGTGCCAGGCGCCTCCGGCGTGAAGCTCTCCACCGAGGCGGTGAGCCAGGCACTCTGGGTCGCCGCGCAGAGCGACTCCCATCACGCGGAGCTCCCGCTCCAGCATGAGCCGCTGCCGTCGCGCACCACCGAGCAGGCCGAAATGCTCGGGATTCGACGGTTGGTCGGAGCGTTTACGACGCGGCATCCCTGCTGCCAGCCGCGCGTGGACAACATTCACCGCATCGCCGCGCTCGTGGACGGGCTGATCGTGGAACCCGGACAGCAAGTGAGCGTGAACGCAATCGTCGGGCCGCGCACGCTGAAGAACGGCTTCGTGCTCGCGCCCAGCATCGAAGACGGCGAAATGGTCGACACCATTGGCGGAGGCGTGAGCCAGTTCGCGACCACTCTGTTCAACGCGCTGTTCCGCGCCGGCTTCGAGATCATCGAGCGTAAGCCGCACACGTACTGGTTTCCACGCTACCCGATGGGCATCGAAGCGACGTTGTCCTGGCCGCACCCCGACATCGTCTTCAAGAACGATACGTCGGCGGGGCTGCTCGTGAAGACGAGCTTCACGGACAAGAGCATCACCGTGAAGCTCTACGGTGACGTCGGCGGTCGCCGCGTGGTTACGAAGGTCTCCGACCGGCGCGACATCGTGCAACCCGCCGTCGAGCTGCTGCCGAACCGAGCGGTGCCGCCGGACGAAGAGAAGGTCAAGGAGGGCGGCATGATAGGGTGGAGCGTGCTCGTCGAGCGCAGCGTGACGTTCGCGGACGGCAGCAAGCGCGAAGACAAGCGCAAGGTGACGTACAAGCCCAAGCCGCGGCGAGTGGACGTGCATCCGTGCCGCATCCCGAAGGGGGAGCCGGGCGCCAGCGGCGAGCCTTGCCCGGAGCCGGAGCCGGAGCCGGAAGAAGAGCCTGCCGCGGAGCCCGCGCCTCAGCCCGGATGAGCCACGCGAGACCGAAAGATGCGCCCGGAACCGGACAGCTGCAGGTCCCCCGCGGCGGCGGAAACGAAGGCGGACTTGCCCGCGCCGAGCTCGACCCGGCTGAGGTCTGCGCTGCGGAGCTCGACACGCCCCGCGGTGACGAGCCAAATCTCGGGTCCGCTCACCGTCACCGTCACCGTCACCGCTGCCTCTGCCACGTCGAAGTAGGAGAGCTGGAACTCGCGCGCGGCCGTGCGGTATACGTGCTCGGCGCCGACCTTCACCGCGTTCAACGGCTCGACGTGAAGCGGGCTGAAATCGAGCACTTTCAACAGCTCCTGCACGTTGACGTGCTTGGGGGTGAGGCCACCGCGCAGCACGTTGTCGGAGCTGGCCATGATTTCCACGCCTGCGCCCTCCAAGTACGCGTGCAGGTTGCCCGCCGGTAGATAGATGGCCTGGCCTGGAGCGAGCCGCACCAAGTTGAGCAGGAGCGCGACCACGACCCCCACGTCGCCGGGGTAGAGCGCGCCGATGCGAGCGCCCCAGCCAAGCTCGCTCGCGAAGCGCGGGCTGCTTCCGGCCTTCGCTTGACACGCACCCGCGGCGGCGCGAGCCAACGCGCTTCGCTCCGCGGCCGGCGCCGTCATCAACCTCGCAAAAACGCGTGAAATGCCGGCGGAAGAGCCGTCCTGCGCCAGCGCCTGGCGAATGGGAGTCAGCTCCGGCAGCGAAAGCTCATCGAGAAGCGCGAGCGTTTGCGCGACTTCGCGGAAACCGCACAATGCCCAGAATTCTCCGAGCGCGCACAAGAGCTCGGGCTTGTGATTTCGATCCCGGTAGTTGCGGTGGGGCGCGTCCAGCGCGATGCCGGCCGCTTCGTCAGCCGCAAATCCGGCCTGCGCCTGAGGGATGCTCGGATGTGCTTGGAGCGAAAGGGGAGTCGCGGCCGCCAGCACCTTGAGCAAGAACGGGAGCTGCGAGCCGTAGCTCTCCGCCACCGCACGCCCGAGGAGCTCTCGCGGAGCAGCCGCCACCGCCTCGTCCAGCGTCTGGCCCGTCGCGCTCAAGCGGGAGGGAGCGAGCGGATGCGCGCCCATCCACAGCTCGGCTTCTGGCGCCGCCGTCGGGGCCGGCTCGCCTCGAAGCTCCGCGAGGGCCCGCCGCGAGCCCCAGGCGTAAGGTTGAATGACGTTGGAAAGCTCGCTGATCATGGGACTGAGTCGGGCCCTGGTGCGCCGGACTTCGGGAACAGCAGCGCGTAAGCATGGGGCGCCCAGCTGTAAAGATAGGCGCCGTTTCCCGCCTTTTCTCGCGAGTAGTGCGGGTACCAAGGCAGGGCGCGCCACGCGTCCGTGTCCTTGATCTGCTCGGGGATGACCAGGTCGAGCTCGAGGTAGCGGCCTTGCGTCGCGGCGGCTAGGGCCGGGCCGAACGAGAAATTTTCGCGACCTTCACGAGGAGCGACGTCGTTGTGCATCGCCCCGCCGTAGGCCACGACGAGCCGCTCTGGCCCTCGCTTTTCCAACAGCGCCTTCACGTCTTTCTCGGTCACGTCCCGGAGCATCGTGAGCATTTCCTCGATGTCGCCGGCGCCAGCTCGGGCAATCTTCCCGTATTGCTCACAGCTGGGCACGAGCGCGTGCGGCATGATGCCCAATGCTTTGGCGCGGTGCCCGAGCTCGAGGAACTCGTTCTGGTTCGTCGCGGCTTGCGGGGCAGTGACGGCGCCTTGCTGCTTTTGCACCTGCTGCTCTACTTTGCCGCAGCCGCCATTACCGACCCACAGCTCGATCACGAGATCGGAAGCGCGGGGAGCGAGGCTTGGCAGCAGATCCGTCATGAAGCGCTTGGTCGACGAGGGCGCCTTCGGACCGGCTGCTTGCGCGTGCGCTTCCCCAATCGCCAGGACTCGGGGCTCTTCCTCCAGCACGTGCGCGAAGGCGGCGGCCGCGCTCGGGAACTCCTTACACTGAAGCTCGCCACAGGCGCTGAACGCGGCGGCGGGGGGAGGGCTCGGGGGCGCCGAAACCTGGGGGCCCGGTGCGGGGGGCGGAGCGGGTGAGCTCGGCACCGGGGCCGGGGTGGCTACCGGCGCGGACGGCGCCACCCCGCTACACGCAACGAGCAGCCAGCTCGAACAGACCAAGTGCTTCACCATCCCGATTCTACACGGGATGGCGTCTCGACGTTGGGTCAGGGCGAGGCGAGGAGCCGGACGTCGCTGAGACTCAGCCAGCCATCCGTACTCCCCCACTCGACCAAGCATCGCCCCTCGCGCCGCTCGCGTACGTACACGGTTGCGCCCTCCGGCACGCTGGTCGAATCCGCCCCGCGTTTGACCGGCAGTGGTCGTCCCGTTTCGTTCGTGAGCCGCGCCTCGGGGACGACGACGACCGCGGGCTGGGAGGTGACGCGGAATTGCTCGGCCGCGTAGGCGCCAACCCCGAAGACGAGGAGCAGGACCGCGCCGACGTAAAGCGCGACCAAGCCGCTCAGGCGAGACAACGGATGCTGGCTCACGCGCCGAACCACGAGGCCCACGGTGACGACGAGCGAGCTGAGCGCGGCGAGCAGCGACCACGTGCGCTCGGAGAGCAGGCCCACGAGCGCCCTCGTGAGCTTGGGCCTGACCACGACGCTGCTACTCTGTTTGGACTTACGGCGGGCGATTTCCGATTGCACTTCTTCGAGAGCGTGCTCGGTCTTTTCGTCATCGGGCCGCAGCAACAGCGCCTCGCTCAGCGCGGCGGCGGCCCGCCCGAGATCACCGGCTTGAGCTCGCGTTCCGTCAGCGCGGGCCAGGTATGCGGCCGCACGGGCCAGGCTCGCATCCGCGCTGATCACGCCTTGATCTGCCAGCAACTCCAAGCGGTCGATGGCTTCGTTGTCCGCTCCTTTGCGCAGCGCGGCCAGGGCGGCCGCGTACGCTTGCTCGGGAGACTCCGCAAGGCTCGACCGGGCGATGAACGCCGAAAGACACGCCAGACACAGGAGCAGCACTGCCCGCCTCATTTTCCCCCGAGGCGCCTGCACACCGCCTGCACTTCGCTCGCCAGCTGCGACAAGTCCACGGCTTCTCCTGCGAATCGGAGCTCATCGCAGCGCGCGAGGAGCCGAGCGGCTTCCTCCGCGTCATCGCTCGGCACGTTGGCTTCTTTCAGAGCCTCGGCGAGCTTGGTCTTCAGTACGCCGCGGCCCTTGATGCCGGTGCCCTTCTCGATTCCCAAGAACAGGGCTCGCTCCGCGGCGCTCGCAGTCTTCGCGGCGTCGCCTTCGCGCGCGGCCCGGTTGAGCTGGCTTTGAGCGTCTTCCAGCGCCGCCGTGAGCGAGCCGCTGCGTTGCGCTAGACGTTGGCGAAGCCCTTTGACGAAATCCGTGAGCGCGAAGCCGAGCAGCGCGGTCAAGGGCAGGCCCAGCAGCAGCAGCCAGTAGCTGCGTTGCGCCGCCCACTCGCTCCGCGCCGCCGGGCGCGCGCTCCCCAGCTTTTCTGGGGGGGTGACCAAGCTCTTGAGGCGCGCCACGGGGGTGGCGCCCGCGTCGCCCGAAACGGGCTCGGGCTTGGCGGTGCCGGTCACCTTGACGACGCCGAGCGACGCGCGCGCCACGCCGTATTCTTTGGCCTTGGGATCCCAATAGGGCAGCGAGATTTCACCGAGGTCCCGCTCACCCGGCTCGGTCAGCTCCACCACGTACGTGAACGTGCGGAAGCCCTGCACGACGCCGCGCTGCGGCGCGATTTGCTCGACCAGCTGGGGCTCGAGGAAGCGCACGCCGTTCTGCTCCGGAACCAACAACGAGAACGGCAAGTTGCCGACGCCTTTGAGCTTGGCCACGACCGCGATGCTACCGCCCGCCGGTACCTCTCGTGGCGCGACCTCCACACTCAAGCGGTAGTCCGTGCCGACGTCACCCAGCTTATAGCCGGGTGGTCTACCTTCCAGCGGAGGCTCGACGACCCGGATCTCGATCGGCCGCGAGGTTCGCTCCAACCCCCGCGCGTCGCGCGAGTAGTTGCGACCGACGAAGCCCATGGTCATCACGCCAGCCTTGAGCTTGCCGGCCTTGAGGGGAAAGAGGGCAAACTCTGCGATTTTAGCGGTGATCCAGCGCTGCCCGTCGAGGTCGAACTGGTAGCCTTGCAGCTGGCGAGCATCCTCCATGAGGTTGAACGCGAGAAAGTCGTCACGACTGGGCTCGCCCATGACACCCGGCTCGAACGTTCCGCGACCGGCGTATGCGTAGACGCCGAGCGTGACCTGCTCCCCGACTACGACCTTCTTCGGCACACCGCGAGCGCGCAAGAACGCGATCGGATCGAGCGGGCGCTCGACTTTGAACTCGTTCGGGAGCTCCGGCAGCTGCGGCGGTGGGGGCGCGTCATCCATACCGGGAAAGCCGGGGAAGCCAGGCAAACCGGGGCCGCCCATACCGCGCAGCATGTTGAACGGGTCGAACGGAGCGGGCTGACCGCCGAGTGGCGCCGGCAACGAGCCCTGCGGGACGACCTCCACCGTCACGACGCGATCCGAGACCACGCCCCGATCGGTCCTAACCGTGACCGGCCCGAGCGAGTACCGCCCTGGCTTGCTCGCGCTGAGCGACCACGTGGCGGTGATGCCCACCGACTGAGTCATG
This sequence comes from Polyangiaceae bacterium, assembly GCA_029266615.1. GTDB lineage: Bacteria > Myxococcota_A > Polyangia > Polyangiales > Polyangiaceae > PMG-095. The sequence goes on along the minus strand of JAQSWN010000184.1, from coordinate 8,239 downwards.
CGCCCGTTCACGATGCTGATCTGCGACTGCTGCCCCATGTTCGGGCCGGAGCCGGTGATACCCGGCGGCAGCTTCAACGTCGGAGTGCCGACTTGCTCGCCCGCGGTCGCGTTCGCGCGGAGCTGAAGCAGGAAGCGCGCGCCCACCTCCACCTGCCGAGGGCGGACCTCGGTGCTCATCGACACCTCGCCGCGGGCCGGTGACGTCGCGACGAGCGACGCCACCGCAGCCGCCGTGACGGCCGCGCCTCCGCGAATCACTTGTCCTCCGTGCGAGCCCGTCCGGTGAGCGCACGGTTCTTGGCGTCTTGCTGCTGCACGCTCGGAGCGCGCTCCAGCATGTCCAGCATGCGCTCGTCCTGGTTTTGCGAAGGGGACTGTTTGGGAGGCGGCGCGTCTTGCTTGGCTTCCGGCTCTTTCCCGGCGTCCGGAGGACCGGAGTCTTGATTCTGCGGCTGATCCTGTTGACCGCCGTCAGGCGGCCCGGGGTCGTCCTTTTTGTCGTCCTTGTCTTGGTCCTTCTTGTCGTCCTGCCCGGCGTCGGGCTGGTCGCCGCCGTCGGGCTTGTCCGCGTCGGGCTGGTCGCCGCTGTCGGGCTTGTCCGCGTCCGGCGGCGAGTCGGGGCCTGCGTCTTTCTTCTGCTCCTGCATGCGCGCAAGCGCGATGGCTCGGTTGTAGGCGGCGTCTCGCCCGATGCCGTCCACCCCTCCGTCCTCTGGCGAGCCGGGGATGAGCTCGAGCGAAGCGTCGTAGCCCTTGACCGCAGATTCGTAGTCGCCGCGCAGAAACTCCAGGTTGCCGGCGAGGTAGAAGGCGCGCGCGCGCAGATCGATCGCCACGCTCTGATCCGCGGCGACGATACGTACGATGCGCAGCGCGCACTCCACCTCCGCGCTGCGCTTCTCTTTGGAAGCTTGCTCCTCCGGCGATTTGGCGGCGTCTCCGGACGGCTCCTCTTCGCCGAAGCGCTGTCCGTACTGCTCGCCCAGCTTGAACAGCGAAAGGCCGAGGTCGAAGCTCGCGCTCGGCTTCGTGCGCACGCTGTCGGGGGCGCCGATGTTGCCCTGGTCGCACTTTCCCGTCGCCAGGTACTGCTGCAAGAGGGCCGCAGATGCACCAGCGTCGCCGGCGTCGTACGCGGCGATCGCCTCCTCGACCGCGGGCGCGTTGCGCATCCACAGCTCGTTGCGCTGCTTGGCGCAGCCGAGCGACAGCCACGCGGCGAGCAGGGTGACCGCGACCGACGCCGCTCGGGTCCCCCGCCGCTTGGGCCGGCGCTTCTTCGGCGGTGGCACGCGGGTGGGCTTGCGCGTCTTCGCTTCGGGGATGAACGCTTCCACGAATACCAGCAGCAGCGCCAAGCCGAGCGGGTAGAGGTACACGTCCGCGTAGATGGTCTCTACTCGCTCGGACAGCTCCTCGGTCATGAGCTGCTTCAGCCGACGCTCGATCTCCGACAGCCCGGTTTGGCCCGCGTCGCTGCGGACGACCGCGCCGCCTGTCGTCGTCGCGATGCTGCCGAGCTGCGCCTCGCCCTCGGCCGAGAGCGACGTCGTCAGCGGCTTACCTTCTTCGTCCGTGCGCGTGCCGCGCACCTCTCCGGTCTCGGTGACGAGCGGAATCGGCTCCGGGGTGCGCCCGCCGATCTGGACCACGAAGATCGTGATCTCGTCCTGAGCCGCCGTCTTGGCGACGCTCACCGGATCGCCCTCCAGGTCCTCGCCGTCCGTGACGAGCAGCATCACGCGCTTGTGCGTTTTGGACAGCGGGTCGCGATTCAACAGCTCCCGCCCGGCTTCTAACGCCCGTGCGATCGCGGTGCCGCCGACGGGCATGTCGTTCGGCGACATTTGCTGGAAAAACTGGGAAATAGCGGGGCCGTCGCTGGTGAGCGGAAAGGCGATCGGTTGCCCCGCGAAAGCGACCGCGCCGAACCGCGCGCCCGGCAAGCTTCCGATGAGGCGTGCCACTTCGCTCTTGGCGCGCAGGGTGCGCGACGGCGCGATGTCGCGCGCGTACATGCTCTTGGAGTAGTCCAACACGATGACCAGATCCAAGTTGGTCGCGGGGATGAGCCGCGTGCCACGGCCGTACTGCGGCTGGGCTGCGGCTACGAAGGCCAGCGCCACCGCGAGCACGCAGAGCACGCCCTTGAGCGCGCGCCGGCCGCCGGCCTGCGCCGTCAGCAGCGTGCCGACCATGGCCTCGTCGCCGAAGCGACGAAGGCTACGCGCGCGCAGCACGGAGCCGGCCACGAACAAGCCGGCGACGACCAGCGCGAACGCGGTACCAAACAGCCACAGCGGAGCCGCGAACCTCACGGGAACCTCCGGAGCAGCATGGCGCGTAGCAGCGCGTCCAGGGCGAGCAGCGCGACCGCCGGGAGGAGCAAGAAGCGGAATAGCTCCTCGTAAGTGGCGACACTGGACTCGAACTTGGTCTTCTCGAGCTTGTTCAGCACTTCGTGAAAACCAGCGCGAAGGCTGGTCGCGTCGGTAGCCACGTACATGCTTCCGCCCGTCTTTTCCGCCAGTTCCTTCAGTAGCTTGGGGTTCACCGGGAACGGCATGCGCACGTAGCGAGGCTGGCCGAACAAATCCCGTTGCCGGTCGAGGATCTCCGCGTCGTCGCCCTGACCGATTTGGACTGTGTAGAGGCGCGCGCCCACCGTGCTCACCAGGTGCGCCGCGTAGTCCGGAGCGAGCTTACCGCCTTTGTTGTCGCCATCGGTCAAGAGCACGACCGCCTTGCTCCGAGCGGTGCTTCGGCGGAGCCGCGCGGCCGCGACGCCCAGCGCGTCGCCGATCGCGGTGCCGTTGCCGTCGATCAGCTCCAGCTCCATGCGCGCGACCAAGCTGTCCAGCAGATGGTAGTCGAGCGTCGGCGGCGACAGCACGTACGCGTCCGCCCCGAACACCACGACGCCGATGCGATCCGTCTTGCGCTGGGCGATGAAGTCTCGGATGACGGCGCGCGCCGCGTCCAGGCGAGTCGGACGAATGCCTTGGGGTCGGCGCGGCACGAAGCTTTCGAGATCCGGCGGCAGCTTGTCCATGGCCGCCTGCATCGAGCCGGACAAATCCAGCACGAGGATGATGTCGATACCTTCTTCGTCTTGGATGTCCGGGCGCAGCGTGTTGACAGGCCGCGCCAGCGCCAAGATGCCGAACACGAGCGCCACGGAGCGCAGGACCCCCGGAAAGTCCCGCAACCACACCCGCGGACCGGACGGCCCGAATTGCAGCGGCAAGAGAGTCCCGAGCCGAGCGCGCGGCAAACGCCGGTCCTCGCCCAAGGTGCTGCGCCAAAAGAGCAGCGGCACGAGCAGGAGCAGCAGCAAGAGCCAGCGGTTCTGGAAGTCCGCGTAGAGGAGCTCGGTTCCGCGCGCGAGCGCCGGGTAAGCGAGCCCCAGCGCCAGCGCGACGAGCGTGAAGCCGAACAGCGCTAACCCACGCAAGACCAAGCGCCGCCGGCCCGAGCGCTCTGGCTTGCTCTTGGTCGGCTTCGCAGGGGCGGGCGGCGGCGCGGGCGCGACGGTTGCGCTAGGCGGCAGCGGCTGGCGAATCGGCTCAGCCATCTTTGTCCTCCGTGTCGTTCTCTTCGGCGCGCACGGGTGTCGCCGGCACTGGCGCCCCAGGCAGGGGCGGCGCGGGCACGGTGCGCTCGATGATGAGCGCCGCGTCCGCCACGGCCGCGGTGCACTCCGGCTCCGTCGGCGTGAGGCGCGCGAATTTCACCAGATCCGCCTGACGCAGGAAGCGCTCGCATTCATCCAACACGGGGATGCGCGGCGTGGTGCGGCGCAGCTCGAACAGCATCTCGCGCGTCGTGCACTCGAGCCCGTCGAAGCCGTAACGGTCGCCGAGGTAGCGCCGGACGATGTCGGAGACGCGGTCGAAATGCTCGGCGAATCGGCCTTCGTGGGTGAGGCCGGCGTGCCTCAAGTCGTGCAGAGCTTCCAGCGCGACCTCCCACGGCGGCCGTGGCGGCGGAGGCGGCGGTACGGGACGAGGCCGCTTGAGCCAGCGCCCGATGAAGAAGGCGAGCAGCGCTCCGACCAAGAGCGCAATCGCGCCGACGCCCACGGCCTGTTTCAAGAACGTCCACTCTTCGCGCTGGGAGCGCGGCGGCGGGTTGGGCTTGGGCTTGGGGTTGGGCGTGCTCGACGTCGGATCTTCGATGACGATGCGGTGCGGCTGAGTGCAGAGCGTGATCAGGTCGCCGCTTGCCCGCGCCACGGTGATGGGTAGCGGCGGCAAGGTCAGCTCGTGCCGGCCCGGCTCCTTGGGGAGAGAAACGAAGGATAGCCGAACCGTGCTCTTGACCGCGCCGGCTTCTTCTTTGCGCTCCACCTTGGGGCCCGCGCCTCCCTCCGGGTTCGGTAAGATGAAGCCGGCCTCTTTCAGCGTCTTCGCTTCGGCGGAGTCCGCTTGGAAGCGGAAGCCGGTCGGCAGCACGGTCTCGGCCGCGCCGTGGGGGAGGCTCACCACGAGCGCCAGCGCATGGCCGCTCAACCCCCGGGTCGGAAACGTCTCGCTCAAAGTGGGGCGCGCTTTGCCGTTCGGCAGCTTCTCCACGCAAGCCGACCGGGGCCGAGCATCCGCCGGAGGAGGCGATGGCGCAGCTGCAGAAGCCGAGGGCGGAGCCGCCGAAGCCGAGGGCGGAGCCGCCGAAGCCGAGGGGGCTTGCGCGGCCGCGCTGCCAGCCAGGAGCAGCAAGCCCAGCGAGAGCACCGCGCGCGTCACCGCCGGATCCTGCGCGCGCGCCGCGCGAACAAGTCGCGCAGCGGCTTGATGTAGGGGCGATCCGTGCGCACCACGCAATGGTCCAGCGCCAGCTTGTTGAAGAGCGCGACTTGCTCGCCCTGCAGCCGCCGCATCTGCTTGCCGTAGTGGGCGCGCACCTCCGCGCTGTGAGTGTCCACGATCACGCTCTCGCCAGTCTCGAAGTCTTCGAAGCTGGCCAGGCCCACGTCGGGGAGCTCCGTGTCCCTCGGGTCCGTCAACATGACGGGGATCACGTCGTGGCGCGCCGCGGCGAGCGACAGGGAGCGCGCGTAGTCCGGGGCGAAAAAATCGCTGATCAAGAAGGCGACGCTGCGCCGCCGCGCCACGTGCATGAGGGTCTCGAGCGCGACCTTCAAGTCCGTACCGCTTCGCTCCGGAGTGGCGCCCATGATCTCGCGGACCACGCGCATCACGTGCTTTTGCCCCTTCTTGGGGGGCACGATCTTTTCAATCTGATCCGTGCTCATGATCAGGCCGACGCGATCGTTGTGCTTGATGGCGCTGAAGGCGCACAGCGCCGCCACCTCGGTCGCCAAGCGAATCTTGCTGCCGCCCTGCGTTCCGAAGCGCTGACTGGCCGACAGATCGACCAGCAGCATCACGGTCATCTCGCGCTCTTCGACGAAGACCTTGACGAACGGGTGACCCATACGCGCACTGACGTTCCAGTCGATGGTGCGCACGTCGTCTCCCGGCTGGTATTCGCGCACCTCGCGGAACGACAGACCTTGGCCCTTGAAGACGGACGCATAGTTGCCGGACAGCTGCTGCGTCGCGAGCCGGTTGGTCGTGATCTGGATGCGCCTCAGCGCCTTGAGCAGCTCTTTGCGAACCACGCGCCCTCTGCCTTCAGGGAACTTCTACGACCTCGAACACGCGTCGCACGATGTCCTCGGCCGTCACTTCCTCGGCCTCTGCCTCGTAGGACAGCACCACGCGGTGCCGCAGCACGTCCGGGCCGATGGCCTTGACGTCTTCCGGCGTGACGTAGCCGCGGTGACGCAGGAACGCGTGCGCGCGTGCGGCCAAGTTCAGGGCGATGCTGGCGCGGGGGCTGGCGCCGTACTCGATGAGCGGGGCAAGCTCCTTCATGCCCTTCTTCTGCGGCTCGCGGGTCGCGAACACGACGTCCACGATGTAGTCTTTCACGCGGTCGTCCACGTACACGTCGCGCACGACCTTACGGGCGGAGAGCAGCTGCTCCGGCGTGCAGCGCGGCGAGGCTTTGCTCGGCAGCACGCCGGTCATGCGGTCCATCACCGCGCGCTCTTCTTCGCGGGTCGGGTAACCGACCTTGATCATGAGCATGAAGCGGTCCACCTGCGCTTCGGGCAGCGGGTACGTGCCTTCTTGCTCGATGGGATTTTGCGTTGCCATGACCACGAACGGGTGGGGCAGCGGGTAAGTGGTGTCCCCGATCGTGACCTGGTGCTCCTGCATCGCCTCGAGGAGCGCGCTCTGGACCTTCGCCGGCGCGCGGTTGATCTCGTCGGCGAGCACCAAGTTCGCGAAGATGGGCCCTAGCTTGCTCGTGAACTGGCCGTTCTTCTGGTCGTAGATCACGGTGCCGACGAGGTCGGCCGGTAGAAGATCAGGCGTGAACTGAATGCGCGAGAACTTGGCGGCGATCACGTCGCACAAGGTTCGAACGGTGAGGGTCTTGGCGAGCCCGGGTACACCTTCGAGCAGCACGTGCCCGCCGGCCAAAAGGCCGACCATCACGCGCTCGATCATGTAGCTTTGACCAACGATGACCTTGCCGATTTCGGCCGTCAGGTCATCGATGAAAGCGCTCTCCTTGGCGACGACTTCGTTCAGGGCGCGAACATCCATGGCTTTTTCCGGCGCGTAATTACGCGCATTTCGGGGCCGAGACAATGAGCTAGGGGCGCTTATTCCTGAACGATGTCCGAGCGCGGCCCCGGGTTAGTCGGCAATGCCGAAAATTGCGGTTAAACCCTCGATAGGGAGGCTGATCAGGACCACGGCGCAGACGAGCCAAAATACCCCGAGACCCAGGCCGGCCCAGCTACGACGCGTTCGAATGAAGTGCACGGGCACGCAAAGCGGCCCGAAGACGACGACGGCGGACCACAAGCTCGAGTCCGGCCACGCCCGCGCGAGACGCTCTCCCCGCAGCTTCGCCAGGTCGTAGCGCACGATTCGGGCCGGAACCGCGATGCCGAGCGCGAAGCTCAGGGCGAACAAGAGCACCTCGCTCACGGCGCGAGCATACCGCACGAGCGCTACGGCGCCTGAACCGCTTTTACCAGCTCGAGGAACGCGGTGTCCTCGCCACCGGCGGGGCGCTCGGCCTTGCGGAACGCCTGCCCGCGCCCGAAGCGCAGCTCACACTGAATGATGCTCGTGTACTTCTTCAGCGACTCTTCCGCGGCGTGATTGGCGACGACTTCCTTGCCGACCTCCACCAAGGCCTCGGCCATGTTGTCGCACGTCTTGCTCGGCTCTGGCAGCTGCAGCGGCTGGGCGTCGGGGCAGCAACCCGCGCGCACGACCGCGAACGCAGCCATGTCGTACCAGCCCATCCTCGCGAAGAGCTTCTGGGCTTCGGTGGCGCCGTTGCTCTTCGGCGCGCTCGCGACTACGGCCACGCGCAGCTTGTCGGCTCCTGCGCGCGGATCCGTTTGCTCGCAAAACCCGGAGAAATTCGGGGCCGTACCGAATGTGTCCTTGGGCAGATAGCCGATGATGCACGAGCTCAGTTTGTCCGTCGCGGCGACGGTCTTGTCGCTCTCGCCGCTCACGGAAATCTCGCCCACGTCGACCGGCTTGTCGCTTCCGGTGGGTGCCGCGGCGGCGACCGGCGAGGGCTTCACCACCTCGACGATGGGGCGAGGGCGCAGGGTGTTGTAGAGCCAGCCGCCGAGCAACCCGACCACGATTCCGGCTACGGCCAGCGGCAAGATGCGGCGGAGCGCGGACTTCGGCGGCGGCTCCGGCGGACGAGTACGGGCCGGTGGCATGGACGAGGTGGTGCCGCCCAATGTTCGCTGCCCGCCCGGAAAAGGCGGCGGTGAGGACGAGTGCGGGCCGGGCGAAATCGGCTCTTCTCCCGCGTGCTCCACGAACCAGCGCGCGAGCTCCCGTTTCAGCGGGCGCACGTCGCGGCTCCGCGACTCGGGATTCCTATGAAGGGCGTGCGCGAGCGCTTCGCTGAGCGCGCTGTCGGTCACGCCCGCGGATTTCAGCTCTGCTTCGGACGCGTAGCCTTCGCGCGGCGGCGTCGTACCGAGCAGCATCTTGTGCAGCAGGGCAGCGGCGGCCCACGAGTCGTCCGACTCCGTCGGTGGGTCGCGGTGCCCGCGCTCCAAGGAGCGAAAGCTGTCTTCCGTGGCCGGGAAGTAGCCGAGCACCGGGGGCGAGTGCCCCTCCACCTGAATCAAGATGCCGCGCGGATGCACGAAGCCGTGGCAGGCGCCCGCCTCGTGCAGA
>JAQSWN010000391.1 GCA_029266615.1 Polyangiaceae bacterium | reverse complement strand
TGCGTCAGCGAGCAGGGCCGCGACGGCGCTGACCGCCGCCGCCACCACCACGCCGCGGACCGCCACCCTGACCTGCAGGGCGGAAGGAACGACCGCCGGCGCCGTTGGGGCGCCCGCCGTCGACGCGGGAGCTCGGCCCACGCCCTTCCGTGCGCTGACCGCCCTGCCCTTGCGGCTGCACCGGGCGCGGAGGCTCGGGCGGCAGCGGAGGGAGATCGGCTTTGAGCTGCGGGATGCGATGGCCGAGCAAGCGCTCGATCGCGTGCAGCTCCGAGCGCTCGTCTGGTTCGCAGAACGAAATCGCGTGCCCGCTCGCTCCGGCGCGCCCCGTGCGACCGATGCGGTGCACGTAGCTCTCCGGGACGTTGGGCAAGTCGTAGTTGATCACGTGGCTCACTTCGTCCACGTCGATGCCACGCGCGGCGATGTCCGTCGCCACCAAGACCGGCAAGGTGCCGCGCTTGAAGGCGTCCAGCGCTCGTACCCGCGCGCTCTGCGACTTGTTACCGTGGATCGCCGCAGCGCCGATGCCTCGACGCTGTAGCTGATCCGACACGCGGTTCGCCCCGTGCTTGGTGCGCGTGAACACGATGGTGCGTGTCACGTCTTCACCCGCCAGGACATGCTGCAGCAGCTGGCCCTTTTGCTGCTTGGCAACCAGGTACAGAGCCTGGCTCACCGTTCGCGCGCTGGTAGTTTGAGGCTCTACCGCCACGCGACGCGGATTGTTCAAGATGCTGCGCGACAGCTCGACCACGTCTTTCGGCATGGTCGCGCTGAAGAGCAGCGTTTGGCGTTGCTTGGGCAGCGCCGCGACCACGCGACGCACGTCGTTGATGAAGCCCATGTCGAACATGCGATCGGCTTCGTCGAGCACGAAGTGCTCCACGCTGCCCAGCCGCACGATGCCCTGGTTCATCAAGTCCAGCAGACGCCCCGGTGTCGCCACCAGCACGTCTACCCCGCGCTTGAGCGTCTGCTCTTGCGCGTTCTGCCCGACTCCGCCGAAAATTACGGCGTTGCGCAGTCCCACGTGACGCCCGTAGGCGTCCGCGCGCTCGGCGATTTGGGCCGCCAGCTCACGCGTTGGGGAGAGGATCAGCGCTCGAATCCCACCGGATTTCTTGCCGGAGAGTCGCTGAAGGAGCGGCAGCAAGAATGCCGCAGTCTTGCCCGTGCCGGTCTGAGCCGTCGCGAGCAAGTCGTGTCCACCGAGAACCTCGGGGACGGCCTGAGTCTGAATGGGCGTGGGTATCTCGTAACCCTCTTGGATTACGGCACGCACCAAAGCAGGCAAAAGGCCGAGGGCCGCAAACGCGGCCCCCTGCATCGGGGCATGCACAGGCACGCCCACAATTTGTGGTGAAGTCACTGGTTCGGAACCGGAGCCTTATTTCACCAGCGATCGCCGCGGTCGCCGCGGTCGCCGCCGCCACGACGGCCACCGCCGCCGCCGCCGCCGCCGCGACGGCCACCGCCGCCACCGCCACCGCCGCCGCCGCCGCCGAAGCCGCCGCCACCGCCGCCACCGCCACCGCCGCCGCCGCCACCGCCGCGGAAGCCACCGCCGCCGCCGCCGCCGCGCTGGGGACGCTCCTCAGCCTCGTTGACGCGGAGCGGGCGACCGTCGAGGTCGGCACCGTTCATGGCCTGAATCGCGGCTTGTGCCTGCGACTCGTCAGCCATCGTGATGAAACCGAAGCCGCGCGAACGGCCGGTCTCGCGATCGGTCACGACGTGAGCGTCCGTGACCTCACCAGAGCCTGAGAACGCCTGGCGCAGGACGTCCGTGGTGGTGTGAAAAGAGAGGTTGCCGACGTAGAGGCGATTGCCCATTTGCTTTTATCTCGTTCTTAGAGGCTCTCGTAACTTCCGCTTGAGCGGACTGCCTGCCATCCAATGAGCCTTCGGGATCGGAAAGGAGGTCGCGGTGAATGAATCTCAACGCTTTCCACACCGTGGTCTTCTGACTAGTTGACGCGGTCCCGAACAGAACGAGAGAGCGGCGAATCGTCTCGAGTAACGTGGCGTGGCAGCATCCCTTCTAACCCAACTGGATCGTCAGCGCAAATACGTCCAGTTTCGGGTACATGCGATTCTGACGGTCTCAGATCACGTTTTGTAGGAGACTCGCCGATATATGCCTGCATTGGCCTACATTAGCCTACTAGCTTCGCTAGCGTTTTCGCGAGCGGGCGGGAGCCTCGGCTGGGGTCCCGAAGGGTAGCTCGATCTGCGCGGACGGGCCGCGAGGAGCCGGCTCACGGGCCGCGAGTAAAGCGTCTTCCTTCGCGAGGTCGGCGTCCAGGACCTCTTGGTTGTCCAATGCGAAGGCCAACGCGTCGAATACCTTGGCCGGACCAAGCTGAGGATAGCGCTTCAAAATGCGCTCGATGCTCGTGCCGTTTCGGTAGAACGCCCACAGCCTTCGAACCGGAACGCGAGAGCCGACGACGTAAGGGCTACCGCCCAAGACGTTCTTGTCGACGCGCACGTGCGGATGCGGAGTCAAGATGACTGGAAGCGCCACGTCCGATTGCCTACCGCCGCTCGGGACGGGGCTCAAGGCGCCTGCTCGATTGCCCCCCGATGCTCGGAGAATGTTCGACTGAAGCGGTGACGGCCACCGCCCTGAGCTACGAAGTAGAGGTAGTCGGTCCGTGCGGGCGCGAGCACGGCCAGGATCGCCGCCTCCCCCGGGCTCGAGATGGGACCGGGCGGTAGCCCCGCGTGGCGGTACGTGTTGTACCGGTTGGTCGCGTCGCGGAGCATGCCCGGCGTGGGCCGCCCGGGCGAGCAGCTCGCTGGCGGTGGGGACTGGACCAAGCAGCCGTAGCTCGCGGTCGGATCCGACTGCAGCATGCGCAGGGGCCTGAACGTAGGATCTGCGAGGCGATTCAGGAACACGCTCGCGATGAGCGGCTTCTCGTCCGCCTTCGCCGCTTCCTTCTCGATGATGGATGCGAGCGTGATCACGTCGTGCGCCGTCAGCCCGTGCTCTTTTTGTCGCAGCGCGAGCTCGGCGCCGCGCTTGGCGAGCAGGGCCGTCCAGCGCTTTTGCGCTTCGCCCACCAGCACCGCGACCACAGCGCTCGGCGTGCTGTTCGCGAGCAGCTCGTAGGTCGCGGGATAGAGATAACCTTCGGCGCTGTCCGCCGGCAGGCCCAGCTTGCGCGCTTGCCCGGCGTCGCGCGCGGCGCTCCGAAACTCTTCCGCGTCGCATACCCCCAGCTGCTGCAAACGCTCGGAGAGCTGCACGTGGTTGTAACCCTCCGGTATGACGACGTGCGCGGTACCGCGACCAGCGCCGCGTGCGAGCCGTTTGACCAGCTCTCGGCTCGACAAGTCGTCTGGTACGACGTGCCGTCCCGGCGCGAGCTCCAGCGACGGTGAGAACACGTGCAGGTACGTCGCGAGCAGGCGTGGGCTTTGGGTGAGCCCCGCGGCCGCGAGCCGCCCCACGAGCGAGCCGGCGCTCTCGCCGGGCAGCACCTCGAAGCGTTGCACCTTCCCTCCCCCTGGCGCGCGGAGAAAGCTCCACCCGAAGAGCAGCAACGCGAGCCCGGCGAGCGCGGCGGCCAAGCCCAAACCGGCCGCGGCGACCCGCAACCGACCTTGCGTTTGCTTGACGCTGGCGTTCGGCGCTCGCCGGGGTCGCGCGCTGGGCGCCCGAGAGACGGAGCGCGGCGCCTTGCGCCGTTTGCGACCGCTCACTCCGACCTGCTCCGGAGCGCGGCCTGCTGGTCCAACCAGGATTGCAGCAAGATGGCAGCGGCGGCGCTGTCGATACGGCCGCGCTGCTCTTTGGCCGAGAGCCCTTGCGCGCGCAGTCGTCCGGCGGCTTCCCGCGTGGACAACCATTCGTCCCAAAGCTCC
>JAQSWN010000183.1 GCA_029266615.1 Polyangiaceae bacterium | reverse complement strand
CGTCCTAGAGCACGTGCACGAGCCCCTCCAAGCGTTGCTCAAGCTCCGCCGCCTGCTCAAGCCGGAAGGACGAATGGTCATCGAGGTTCCCAACGTCTACGAGCCGTACGGATCCTTGGAAGGCAACTTCTTCCAGAACGTGCACCTCGTGAGCTACAGCCCGCGCACGTTGCCCGCGCTCCTGCGTCGAGCCGGCTTCGAGCCTCTGCGGGTCGTCGACGGCGGCGCGCTGTTCGTCGTCGCGCGGCTCGACCCGCACGTCGACGCGGCCGAGCTCCCGCGCCCCTACTCGCCCGATATGCTGGGCGAAGGCGCCGACGACACGAGCTGGGTCGCCACGCGCCTCGGCAATTACGCGAACCTGGAGCAGCTGGCAGAGCTCTGCCGAGCCGGTCGCGCGCCCGATGAGCTGACACCGACGCTGCTTCGCTGCCTCAGCTTCCCCGCGTTCACCAGTCACTTGCTGGACGTGTGCGCCCTGTTCGTGGAGCGGCTCGTCGCGCGGGGGCTGCTGGAGCCGGCGATCGCGGTGCTGCTCGCGGTCGTGAACGGCCCGCACCCTGCGGAAGTGCGGGCCGAGTTCCGCACCTTCGCAGGGCGCCTCGGCGCGCTGCCGGAGCAGCTCGCCGAGGCTGGTTGATTCAGCCGACCTGATAGCGTGCGACCGGCTCGTTGAGCGGCACGCCCGCGAGGAGCAACAGCCGCGCGTCTTCGTCCGCGGCGCGTAGCCGGACGACGTCACCGCCGCCCAACACCGCGAGTTGCCCGTCCTTGACCGATTTACCGTCGTTGCCCACGCGGGCGCTGCCACCAAACACGTAGACCAGCGCGCGCTGCGCCGGATCGAGCGCCACCTCGACGTCCGCCCCCGGCCGGAGCGACCAGTCTTGGTAGACGATGGGCGTGAGGGTATCGATCGCCGCGCGCGTCCCGAGCGCCTCGCCGGCGATGATCTTTACGTGCGCAAGTCCGTCGCTCGTGGACGCGGTGGGTAGCTGGTCGGCTTCCAGCTCTTGGTAGCGAGGTCGGGTCATCTTCAAACGCGCCGGCAGGTTCACCCAAATTTGGAAGCCATGGGCGCGCCCACCCTCTTTCATCACTCCCGCCGAAGGCGTCTCCGAGTGGATGATGCCGCCGCCCGCCGTCATCCACTGCACGCCGCCGGGCTTGATGGTCCCGCGGTGCCCGGCCGAGTCTTCGTGCACTACCTCGCCTTCGAGCACGTAGGTCACGGTCTCGAAGCCGCGGTGCGGGTGGTCGGGCGCGCCGACGGCTTCGCCAGGCCGGTACTCGACGGGGCCCATCTCGTCGATGAGGAGGAACGGATCCAACGCGGGGAGGCCCGGCGCCGGCAGGGGCCGCCGCACGATGAATCCAGCTCCTTCGAGCTGGCGCTGCGACGACAGGATCTTCTCTACTTCTCTCATCTTGGTAGTCGGCATTCTGAGCTTCCTTTCGGAGCCAAGAGGTTAAGGCTGCGTTCTGGAGCTACAATCAGCGGATTCGGAACTAAATAGTTGCTCCTGGAAGAACAATCGGGCGTCGAGGGCTGTTGCGGCAGCGACTTCGAGCCCTAAGATCGCCGCGTGAAGCGAGCCACTTTGAGCGTGCTAGCGATCGGGCTGCTGGCCGGTTGTCACAAGAACCGCGAAGCGGAGGGGCCAGTGGAGCGCGCCGGCGCCAGCGTGGACGACGCCGCGCAGAAGACGGGCGCGGCCTTGAACAAGGCTGCAGTCAAAACGGACGAGGCCGCGCACCAAGCGGTGACCGCCACTGGCAACGCATTCGAGAAAGTCGGACAGAAGCTGAAGGGGGCGCCGAGCGCGACGCAGCCTTCGGAGCGCGCGCCCGCGCAAAGCAAGTAGTTGCAAAAGGCTCGTTCAAATCCGTAGCTCCGGGGGAGCTGCCATGACCATCCGCCCGTTCGCGCCAAAGTTCATGAAGGTTGGGGTGCTCACCGCCGCGCTCCAGGAGCTGACTCCGCGGCACGTGCGCGACGCCGATCCGGATCGCGCAGTAGAGGACTGGCTCGAGCTCGGGCGTGACGTGGGCGCGGACGTACTGCAGCTCTCGGCCGCGCTTCATCCGAGCGAATCGGACGTGCCGGCGGCGGCGCTGCTCGACCCCGTCGCCAACACCTTGGACTTGCGCGCGCCGTTCGACGCCGCGCGCCGCGATCGCGTGGAGGCGGCGATGCGCACGTCCAAGGTCGGCCTCAGCGACCTCGCCTATTTCGACAACCTGCTCCACGAAGACGCTGGTATTCGCCGGAAGAAGCTCGACTTCATGCGTCGTGTGTTGGACGCGGCGGTGCTCCTCGGCGTGCCGGCCGTGTGCGGCTTCGTCGGCCGCGACCAGACGAAGAGCATGGACCAAAACCTGGAATCGTTCGAGCAGGTGCTGGTGCCGGTGCTGCAAGACGTGAAGGCGCGTGGACTTCGCTATCGGGTCGAGCAGTGTCCGATGCCGGGCTGGACTACGAGCGACAACTTTCACAACAATATCGCCTACGCACCCGGCGCGTGGATCGCGCTGCATCGGATTTGCGAGCGCCATGGCGTCGGCGACCAACTAAGGGTTCACTACGACCCTTCGCACGCCATCTTGATGGGGCAAGATACGCGGAGCGTCTTTCAATTCCTGAAGGATAGCGGCTACGCATTCCTAATCGACGGCTTTCACGTCAAAGGCCAGGTCGTGGACTCGCGGGGCGTAGCCGAGTGGGGATACGGCGGACAAACCATGAAACGAGGGGACTGGGCTTCCGGCAAGCCGTCCCACGATCCTGCCGACCAGCTCAAGGCATGGAAGAAGCAGACCGTGCTGTGCGAGCACGAGTTGCCGGGTACGGCCCGTCACGATCCGCTCGCGTACCTACAGAATCGTACCGTCGACTGGCTCGATCATCAGCTCGCGGCGCGGGAGCTTCTAGCTCTCGACTTTGCGACCGCGCCGCTCATCGTCGAGCACGAGTACGGGCCCGCTCGAACCCAAGAGCGAGACAAGCTTTTGCCCATTCTGGCCGGCTCACTCGCGTTCACGCGCAAGATCGACGAGGCGGCGGCGTGCATGTTCGCGCTGCAGAACGAAGTGCTACCGGCGCAGGGCATCGCCGTGCAAGGCCGAGGCCGCGAGCCCTTCCGGAGCTGACGTTTTCGCAGGCTGGACCCGTGATTTACGAGGGGTCCAGACGTTGGCCACTGCGAAGCGAGGCCTACGAACGGCGGCGAGGTGGACAGCGGGCTGGCGCCGGGGAAGCGGCGCGGCTAGGGTTTTGGGCTCGGTGGTCGACGAAGCCGTCAAGATGCAGCCGGAGGCTCTAGTCTCCGACTTCGCGCGCCGCGCGAGCTCCGCGCGGGCCATCGCTGCCGTTTTCATGGCCATGACGCTGCTCGCGTCCGCCTCTTCGCTGGCGATGACGGGGCCGCTGATGGCGTTGCCTCAATTCCTGGCTTGCTTCGTGTTCGGCTGGGCGTTTTGGGTCGCGCGTAAGCCGTCGCGCGCGTCCTTCGCGGGGGCCATCATCGTCACGGGGATGCTGCTGCAGTACCTCGCCTCCTTCCACTTCGCCGTTCGCACCGAGCAGCGCCTGGGCATCGCGTACTTCATCGCGCTGTCGCCGCTCGTCGCCAAGGCGACGATGCGCGCGCGTGGCGTGGTGGTGTGCGGCGTCGCGGGCGCACTGACGTTCGTGCTGATGGCGTTGCCAGCGCGGTGGCAGGAGCTGGTCGCGCCCGCCTACTACTTTGCGGCTACGAGCCTCGTCGCCGCGTTTGCCGCCATCGCGGCCGAGCGCGCGCTGCGGGCGCACGTGCGCGAGGAGCTGCGCGCGGCGCACGCGCTGTCCGGAGCGCGCGAGGCGGAGGGGCGCTACCGCTTGGTCGCGGAGCAGGTGAGCGACTTGGTTTCTGTTTTGGACGACCAGGGGCGCCACGTTTACGTGAGCCCTTCACACGAGCGCGTGCTCGGCCTGCGGGTGAGCGACCTCATCGGGCGCGCGTCTCCGAACTTGGTGCACCCCGAAGACTACCAAGGCGTAGCTGACGCCTTCTCGAAGGCGCTCGCCGACGGCACCTCCTTCACGGTCGCGCGCTTGACTTGTAAGGACGGCAGTTACCGCTGGTTTCATATTAGGTTCTCCCGAACGGAGCCGGACTCGGCCCTGCCGGGAGCCGTGGCGACCAGCGCTCGCGACATCACCGAACAACAGCGGCTTACCATAGCGTTGGAAGAGACGCGCCGTATGGAGTCCTTGGGGCGGCTCGCCGGGGGGGTAGCCCACGACTTCAACAACCTCTTGCTCGTCATCCAAGCGTGCGCGGACTTGGCGACTCGCCAGCTGCCGCCGGGGCACTCGGCCAAAGGCGACTTGAACGACATCTTGCTCACCACGGAGCGCGCGGCGGCCTTGACCAAGCAACTGCTCACGTTCGCCCGACGCCAGGTGCTCGGTACGAGGCAGCGTTCGCCGGTCGGGACGGTCGTGGAGGAGCTTTCGCCGATCATTGCGCGGCTGTGTGGCAAAGACGTGCGCTGCACGTTCGCGCTCCAGAGCGGCAACGCCGAGGTGGGAGCCAGCGCGGTCGAGCTCGAGCAGATCGTGATGAACTTGGCCGCGAACGCGCGTGACGCGATGGCGGCCGGCGGCACGCTCGAAGTGCGCTCTCAGCCCCGCACGCTGAGAGACGGAGAGCACCCGGCCCTCCCGGGAGGCCAGTACGTCGAGCTCACGGTCGCGGACAGCGGCGTTGGCATGAGCCCGGAGGTCCAGGCGCGGATCTTCGAGCCCTTCTTCACCACCAAGCCCGCCGGTCGCGGTACTGGGCTAGGCTTGGCGACCGTGTTCGGGCTCGTGACCCAGCGCGGCGGGCACGTGGCGGTCAGTTCGACCGTCGGTCGTGGCACGGAGTTTCGCGTCCTGTTGCCGCTCGCGCCGCACGAAACGACGTCTTCGAGCGTGATGCGGGCGGGGCGGGCGGTGCCGCAAGCCCTCTCCGTATTGGTCGTTGACGACGAAGACTCCGTGCGCACGCTCATCGCGCGGATCCTGAACGACGCCGGTCACCGCGTGACGCAAGCCGCCTCGGCGGAGATGGCCATCGCCGCGTCCAAGGTCGCGGCCCAGCGGTTCGACGTGATCTTGACGGACGTGGTGCTCGGAGCGAACGACGGTTTGGCGACGCTGGACACGCTGCGCGCGGCCAACCCAGAAGCGGCCGTGATCGTCATGTCCGGCTACAGCCCGACCCCCGAGCGCGTCGAGGAGCTGGCGGCGCAGGGCGCGGAGCTCTTGCCCAAGCCGTTCGGCGCCTCTCAGTTGATGACCGCGCTGGGCCGCGCGCGTAGCGGCGCCGTGACTTCAAGCTAACGCTCCGACACGCGACCCCGCAGGGTTACTTGGCGATGAAGAAGTAGGCCGCGGCCGCGCCGGCCAACAACAGTACCCAAAGCCACCACGGTGAGCCGCCCTTTCCCGGGGCCACCGAGGGAGGCCGTGCCGGAGCATCCGCGGCCGACGGCACGGGCGGATACGTAGACGCGCGCGCCGCCAGCACGGTCGTGACGGAGGCGGGGAGAGGCGGGGCGGGTGGAATGTCCAATTGAGACAGACGCACGGTGCCTTCGAACACCTCGGGAGGACGAGTGCTGGGCGAAGGCGGCCGAAGCGGCAGCTCGGCCGCGAAAGGCGTCGACTTGAGCGGAATCTCGGCGCCTTGCCAGTTTTCCACGCGCGCGACCATGCGGGTGCGCTCCGCGAGGGCGTCACGCGCGAGGTCCAAGACCCACTCGCTGATACGACGCGCGTTGGCGCGCGCCGGGGCCGCCGCTTCGAACTCCTCCGCGAGCTCGTGCATACTGGGGAAGCGCGCCTCGGGCGAGAGCGACAGCGCCCGCATCACGATGGCGTCGAGCGCCGCGGGCAGATCCGGGCGGTAACGAGTGACGCGCGGGTAGTCGCCGCGCAGCACCGCATCACCGGGCTCCTTCTCCTGATCGGCCGGGAACAGGCGTCGCATGGCGAGCAGCTCCCAAATCACGATTCCTGCCGAGAACACGTCCGAGCGCTGCGTGAGTCGTTCGCCGCGGAGCTGCTCGGGCGACATGTAGCCACGCTTGCCCTTGCGGCGCTCCGGCGCCGTTTCCTCGATGTGGTCGAGCGCGGTCGCGATGCCGAAGTCCAGCACGCGGGCCACGCCGTCCGCGCCGACGAGCACGTTGGGCGGGGAGATGTCGCGGTGCACGAGCGAGAGCGAGCGACCTTTCTCGTCCGTCGCGTCATGGATCGCAGCGAGGCCTTGCAGCATGTCCAGCGCGATACCGGTCGCGATGGAGAGCGGCACCTGCGCCTTCTTCTCCTTGGCCTGGGTGCGGCAAAGCGTGCTCAGCGCTTCGCCATGGACGTAGTCCAGTACGAGCAAGACGTCGCCCTTCGTGGCGACGACGTCCAGGGTCGCCGCGACGTTCGGGTGGCGGACGCGCGCCGCGAGCCTCGCCTCCTTGAGGAGCATCTCCGTGAATTCTTGATTTTCGAGCAGGTGCGGCAGCAGACGCTTGATCGCCACCACGCGCGAGAATCCTCCCGCCCCGTCGAGCCGTCCGAAATGGACGGTGGCCATGCCGCCTGCGGCGAACTGCTCGAACAGGGCATAGCGACCCACGGTGTGGCTCGGTCCACGCTCCGATATTGGACCGTCCACGTGGCTTATCTGCTTCTCCCGCGGCGGCGCGAGGTCGCTCGCCGCTGGCCCCTCTGACGGATGATGGTTCGTCGGCAACTCCAATCGCGGCGGCGACTTCGCCTCTTTCCCACCCCCTAAGTGTTCGGCGGGGAGGCGTCCCATCTGAGGAATGACGACCCGGAGCGGATCTTCCGTTAACGGTGTATCGCCCGATTCCGTCACTGGCGGAGGCGGAACGGTTCCGTCCACCGCGATGAGAGCGCCGCAGGAGCGGCAAGGAATCTTCACGACGCGGCCGCGGATCTTGTCTTCGTAGAGCGTCGCCGGCACCGTGCGGCGGTTCCCGCACGTCAGACAGGCGACCGTGATACCCATTGCGCCGGGACACTACCGCAGAAAACCGAGCGTTGTGCACCCCGGAAGGTGACCGGCCCGCGGCGTTTCTGCCTGCGGACCGGGCGCTGTGGGCTCAATTTTCCCGAGGTTGGATGCGTCAGCGCTTCGCGTGACGGTGGGCTGCGCTCGAGGACATTACCGGAGCATGCAAGCTCGCGTGCTGTTGTCTGCCGCGCTCGGGTGTCTGGCGGTCTCGGTTGGAGCATGCAGCGGGACGGGCGAGGGTGTCGGCGGAGGGCCGCAGACGTTAGCGCCCGGTGGCACTGGCGGGCAGGCCGGTGCCGCGGCGGGTGGCGCCGGGGCAGCCAGCAGCAACGGGAACACCACCGCTGGCCGCGCGACGGGCGGCTTCGGCGCAGGAGCGTCCGGGGTCGTCGGCGGGGCACCAGCCGCAGGAAGCGGGGGCGGCAGCGCAGGCAGTCCGGGGGCTTCGGGCAGCGCCGGCACCGCGGGCGTGGCCGGCGCCGGCGAAGATCCGAGCAACCCCGGCGGTTACCCGCAGCCACCGCGGGCGATGATGATCACGAGCACGGAGAAGATCAGCATCGGCTTTGCGCCCGCGGCGGCCAACCCGCAAGCGAACGGATCGCAGCACTTCGGCGAGTTCGATCCCAAAAGAAAGCTCCAGTCCAAGCTCGTCATTCCACTAGGTGGAGTGAACAGCGACCCGTGGAAGATGGGCTGGGCGGTTGACCGCGGCTACCACGTGCTCACGGTCGACCTTTGGAACGACTACCCGAAGGACCCAGGCTACCCGGAGTACTTGGAGAGCTGGTCGGGGCAAGACGTGAGCCAGAACATCAGTCAGAACCCGGAGAGCAGCGTGATGGCGCGTGTCAAAGCCGGCCTTGCGTACCTGTCCGCGAACGATCCTGGCTCGGACTGGGGTTACTTCCTCGACTCTGCCGGCGAGGTGCGTTGGAACGACGTCATCGTCTTCGGTTACTCGTTCGGCGGGCAGATGGGCGTGGCGGCGAGCAAGTACGTCGCGGCCGACCGCATCGTCATCACCTCCGCGCCCAACGTGCCCATCGACTCACCCTGGTTGAAGCAACCGAACAAGACGCCGCCTTCGCGCTGCTTCTTTTTAGGCGGCGTGAAAGACGGCGAGCACAAAACTCACTTGGAGGAGACCGCGCTTCTCGGGTGGCCGGGCGAGCCCGTCAACGTCACCAAGCTGGCTCCTCCGTACGCGTCCAACCGCCTGGAGGTGGACGACGGGCACTCCAGCTTCTGTGGGCGACCCTTCAACGACGGCATGGTCGATTGGGACCGCATCTGCGAGTTCATGTTCCACACCCAGAAGTGAGGCGGTTTCGATAAAGGTTGATCGCTCGCCGAGAGTGCGGCAGCAAGGCCGCACCGCATCTTGAGCACCTCCAACCAGGCCGAACGGCGCGCGCTCCTACCGATCTTCTTGATCGTGCTGGTCGACATCCTGGGCATGACGATCATTTTGCCGCTGTTGCCGTTTTACGCGGAGGAGTTTGGCGCCTCACCGCGGCAGATTGGGCTCCTGGTCGCCACGTTCGCGGCTTGCCAATTGATTTCGGGTCCGCTCCTCGGCCAGCTCGCGGATCGGATGGGCCGGAGGCCCCTGCTGCTCGTGAGTCAGGTCGGCACTCTCATCGGCTTCGTGGTGTTGGGTAGTGCGACCTCGTTGTGGATGGTGTTCGTGTCGCGCGCGATCGACGGCGCGACTGCAGGTAATCTGTCGATCGCGCAGGCGTACGTGTCGGACGTGACGTCCAAGGAGAACCGCGCCAAGTCGTTCGCGATCATCGGCATCGCGTTCGGCATCGGTTTTCTGATTGGGCCTGCCATCTCCGGCTTCTTGTCGCAGTTCGGGCACCGCTACCCGATTTACGCGGCGCAGGGCTTGTCCGCGCTCAGCATCCTCGCCACGGCGGTGCTCCTGCCGCGGGTCGTGCCCCGGGTGAGCGACGGAGAGGAAGGACCCGGCGGGCGCAGGTTGTCGCTGTTGTCTTGGGGTCTGTACGCAGAGTTCATGCGGCGCCCAGAGCTCAAGTCGCTGCTCCTTCAGTTCTTCGCGTTCGCGTTCGCGTTCGCCACGTTCACGTCCGGCTTCGCGCTCTTCGCGGAGCGCCGGCTCACCTGGGAGGGGCAGCCGTTCCGGGCCGTGCACGTTGGTTACGTGTTCGCTTTCGCCGGTTTTCTCGGGATCATCTTGCAAGGCGGCCTCATCGGCCGGCTGGTGAAGCGCTACGGGGAGCTGCGGCTCGCGCGCGCGGGCTTTGCGGCGTTCGCCGCCAGTTATGCGCTCCTCGCGTTCGTGTGGCGCATTCCGGAGCTGCTGGTGAGCACGGCCGTGTCTGCGTTCGGGCAGGGCTCGCTGCGGCCGGCGCTCACCGCGCAGGTGACCCACCACTCACGGCGGGACGAGCAAGGTTTGGTGTTGGGCATGACCCAGTCGCTGACGTCCGTGGCGCAGATTTTGGCTCCGACCGCGACCGGCTTCTTGATAGGTCATGGGTTGCTCTCGGCGTGGGCGCTGATGGCCGCGAGCGCGGCGCTCATTGGCCTGGTCCTCAACTTGCGGCAGGCTGCCTAAAATGCCTGCTCGCATCTTTCGCGTGTCGATTATCCCCGAGTCCGCGCCGGACGTGCGCCGCGTGCTGGAGGTCGACGGCCGCACTAGCTTGCACGACTTGCACGCCCAGCTCGGGCGCGCTTTCGCGATCCCGCCGAGCAAAGCCGGCTACGCGTTCTTCACCTCCGGCCGGCCTTGGGACGCGAACGCGATGTACGTGGATCCGCGTGCCGAAGGCCGCCGGGCGGACAAGGCGCTGCTGTTCCGGCTGGGGCTCGAGGCGGGGCAGGAGCTCGCCTACGTGCTCGGCTTCGAGGTGGAGCGCCACTTCACGGTGCGCGTAATGGCCATCGCCGACGTGGCCCAGCCCCTTGCGGCGCCGGTGTTGGTCGAATCGGTCGGCGAGCTCGGTGCGGAGGCGCAGGACGTGGAGCCCGCCGCCCCGGACGAAGACGAAGCGCCCCCGGAGCTGAGTGAGCTCATGCCGCTCGCCGAAAAGCTGCTGAACCGGCTGGAAGAGCTCGAGCCTCACGAGGAGCAGCTCGCCACCGCGCGCGCCCACAGCGACCGCTGGGACGACTTGCCCGAAGCGCTCGCTGATTTCAAGGCCATGGCCGCGAAACCCCAGACGGTGCATCTCCAGCCCCTCGGTCCGGTATTTAGCGCCGCGGGCGAGGCCGCGCTGGCCCTGGTGCGCGCGCTCGGCGGCGATTTGGGCTTGTTCGCGCGCTTGGACGAGTGGCTTCTCGAGGACGGCATCGGGCCGCGTTTGCTCGACTTGCCCCTCTCACTGTCGCTCACGGAGGAGACGGAGCTTGCGCTCGAGCTCGCGCGCGCAATGCACTTCATCGACCCGGACCTATGTGGCGGGGACGTGGCCGTGATCTTGGCGCGCGCGGGCCGGCGGGAAGAAGCGCTCGCGCAAGTGGAGCAAAACCTGAGCGTCGCCAAGGACGAAGCGCTCGCCGAAGCCAAGGCCGGCGACACGTACCGCGCGCTCGGCGACATGCCGGCGGCGGAGGCCTACTATCGGCGCTCCTTGGCGGTATCCCAAGCGCCGTCCGATCGTTTGCACGCGGTGATGCGTCTCGTGGCGTGCTTGCTCGATCAAGGTCGCGACGCAGAAGCAAACGAGCTGATGCTCGCGCAGGGCGTTCAGCGTCGAACGGATGCAAAACCCGCGGCGATTGGCGCGGTGGTGGGGCGCAATGAGCCTTGTCCGTGCGGTAGCGGCAAAAAGTTCAAGAAGTGCCACGGAGTTTGAGCCGTCATCGATATTGAATTGCGATTTGGCTAAATCTCCCTCAAGGTGCGCCCGCCATGAGCGAAAAGGACGATTTCGAAGCCAAGAAGCGCGAGCGCGACAGCGACGCTGACGACGAGCTCGACGAAGAGGACGACGAAGTCGAGAGCGAGCGCGAGGCCGCGCCGCCGCCCAAGAAAGCCGCTCCGGCACGCGCTGCTTCGGGCAAGGGAAGCGCCAAGAAGGCTCCTACTCCGCCGCCGAGCAACGTCCCCTCGAGCCGCATCGGCGTGTTCGTCGTGCTGGCTCTCATCGCGGGTGCGGCTGGCGGCTGGTTCGGTCACGTTCAGCAAGCCAAAGCCGCCGCGTCCAAGGCGGACGCCACCGTCGCGCCGGTGGGCAGCAACGGCGCGACCAGCGGTCCGTGCGGAGCCTGGCAAGACAAAATCTGTAACGGCAGCGGTAAAGAATCCGCCGCGTGCCAGCAGGCCAAAGGCGCGACCGAGCTGCTCACTCCCTCCACGTGTCAGGCGGGGCTAGATGCCATGCCCGCGACGCTCACGCGTATCAAAGCGGCGCGCGCTTCGTGCGACAAGCTCGTCGCCAAGTTGTGCGGGGATCTGGAGCCGGGCTCCCGCACTTGCACGATGGTCAAAGAGCGCACGCCTCAGTTCCCGCCGCAGCGCTGCGACGAGATGATGAAGCACTACGACGAGGTCATTGGCCAGCTGAAGCAAATGGACGCTCAGGGCGGCCCGCAAATGGGAGGCCCCGGCGGCCCCGGCGGTCCCGGGGACCCCGGTCACGGCAGCCCCGGCCACCCGCCGCACTGAGCGGCCCGTCTCAGGCCCGCGCGAACAAGTCGAGGACCAAGCGGTACGAGAGCAGCGCTAGCGCCGGATCGTACCGCGGCCCTTCGTCGCGCAGGAACGCGTGGGCGGCGTTGAGCTCATGCCAGGTGAAGTTGCGCTGCGCTTCCCTCAGCCTAGCGTGGATTTTGGCTCGGCCTTCGTCCGGCACGTGCGGATCTTGCCGGCCCCACACCATCATCAGCTCGCCCGTCACGTCGGCCGCGCGCGCCAGAGAGTCGTCCCCGCCGAGGCCAAGCGAGCCCTTGTGCAGATCGGTCGCGTAGAAGCACGCGGCGCCCCGCACGCGAGCGTCGAAGGCTGCGCGAAACGCAAGGTGCCCGCCGATGCACACGCCCATCGTGAGCAGCTTGCCGTCGCAGTCTCCGCGGCCGTGCAGGTGATCCAGCGCCACCTTCGCGTCCTCGTCGTACGCGGCGACCGTCTTGCCGACCTTGTGGCGGTTACCGGCGTCCGCGCCCGCTTGGTCGTAGCCGAGCACGGTGCCGGCGGGTTCCAGCTCGTGAAAAATCTCGGGCACCGCGACGACGTAGCCGTTGCCCGCGAGCAGCGCCGCCATCCTCCCGATGGGACCGGTGCGCTGGAAAATCTCCGAAAAGAGGACGACGCCGGGACGCTTGCCCGCAGCCTTGGGGCGGTACACGTAGCAGCGCATCGGGCCGCGGGAGGTCGGCAGGTCCACGCTGGATTCTTCGAGAATCATCGCTATTCAGAGGACTCTAACCGAATTTGGCGCATCTAGGGATCGCGTCCGAAAGCGGCCAGACCGGGCCGCGACCGAGCGCTAAGCTCCGATCGTGAGCTTGGACGCCGCCCATTGCTACGAGGTCGTGAAGGCGCGAGACCCGCGCTACGACGGCTTGTTCTTCGTCGGCGTATCGACAACGGGCGTGTACTGCCGCCCGGTGTGTCGGGTGCGCACGCCTGGGCGCGACCGTTGCTCGTACTATCCGAACGCGGCGAGCGCCGAGGCCGCGGGTTTTAGGCCCTGCTTGCGGTGTCGACCCGAGCTCGCTCCCGGAGGCGCTCCGGTGGACGCCGGGCATCGGCTCGCGGGCGCGGCGGTGGCGCGCATCGACGCCGGCGCGCTCGGCCAGGGGAGCGTGGAGGATTTGGCGGCGGAGCTGGGAATCAGCTCACGTCAGCTGCATCGAGTCGTCGAAGCCGAGTACGGGGTAAGCCCATTGGCTTTGGCGCAGACGCGCCGTCTGCTCCTCGCCAAGCAGCTACTCACGGACACCTCGTTGCGCGTCATAGACGTAGCGTTCGCGAGTGGCTTCAACAGCGTACGCCAGTTCAATCGGCTGTTCCGTGAGCAATACCGGTTGAGCCCGCTTTCGCTACGACGAAAGCCCGGTCACGTAGCGGACGGGGAAATTCTTCTGAAGCTCGGCTACCGCCCGCCGCTCGCTTGGCAACCGCTCATCAACTTCCTTGCCGGCCGTTCGGGAATTGGCACCGAAAAAGTCACGGGGCAGAGCTATTCGCGCACGGTTCGCCTCGGTTCCCACCGGGGCTTCATCGTCGCGGAGCCGCTCGCGCCGGGCCTGCTGGGAGTGCGCGTCGCGCCGTCTCTTCTCCCCGTTCTGCCGGAGCTTCGTGCGCGCCTACGCCGCTTGTTCGATCTCGACGCGAACCCGACCGTGATCGATCCGTTTCTTCGTCGGCACCCCGAGCTACGCCCGCGCGTGGACACCCTGTCGGGGCTGCGCGTGCCAGGCGCGTTCAACGGCTTCGAGCTCGCGCTCCGGGCCGTGCTCGGACAGCAAGTCACCGTGAAGGCTGCGACGACCATCTACGGCCGCTTCGTGAGCGTCTTCGGTAGCAGGGTGGAGACTCCGGATCCGGAAGTCGATCGCATCGCACCGGACGCGAGCGATCTCGCCAACGCCAGCTTGCAGCAAATCATCGACCGCGGCCTCACCCGGCGTCGCGCCGAAACCGTGCTAGCCGTGTCGCGCGCGGTGGCAGAAGGCGCGCTCAAGCTCGACCCCCCGGTGGACTTCGTCGCCGTCCGCGCTGCGCTGCAAGAGCTGCCCGGCATCGGACCGTGGACGGCCGAGTACGTCGCGATGCGCGCGCTGGGAGATCCGGACGCGTTCCCGCACTCGGACTTGGGACTCTTGAACGCCCTTTCGCTCGATAAACCCGCCAAGCTGTTGGCGCTGGCGGAAGCGTGGCGGCCCTTTCGTGCCTACGCGGCGCTGCATCTTTGGCACGGCTACGCCGCAGGTGGATGAACATGCTCACGAATCTCAACGCCCCTTATTTTAGCGAGCTACAGAGCCCGATTGGCAAGCTCCTGTTACTCGGCGATGCCAGCGCGCTCTCCGCACTGTACATGATGGAGCACCGGCACCAACCGCCGCTCCCGCCGGGTTGCGAGCGCAGCGACCTCACGTTCAGCGCGGTGCGCGCGCAGCTCGACGCCTATTTCGCCGGGGACCTCATCGACTTCGACGTCGCCATCGCGGCTCAGGGTACGCAGTTTCAAGGACGGGTATGGCAAGCGCTGCGAGCCATCCGCTTTGGCCAGACGGAGAGCTACGGGCAGCTCGCGCAGCGCATCGGTAACCCGAGCGCGTCGCGCGCGGTGGGCTTGGCCAACGGCAAAAACCCGATCAGCATCATCGTGCCGTGCCACCGGGTGATCGGCGCAAACGGCTCGCTCACCGGGTACGGAGGGGGCATGGAACGCAAAAAGTGGCTGCTGGAGCACGAGCGCCGCGTTGCCGCGCGCTTCAATCCGCCGGCGGGCTCCGCGGGTAGGGAAGTCGGCTCGCCAAGGTAGCGCCCGACAACGCGAGCGGCGCGTGCCGCAGCCATCAGCAGGATGCCAGGCATTGCGCTATCGACCTCGAATGTCGTTGCTGGTGGTCGCGGTTGTCGCCTATGAAAAGAGCTTTCGAAGGGAGGCACCGGGTCTCACATGCCGACTCAGCTGATTTTCGTGGTCGTCTTCATGGCTGCCGCCGTCGCCTACACGCTTTGCCTACCATGACGCCGCCCATCCGAATCCGAACGGGCTGGACCTGCACTACGTGCGGAGCTTTCACGGGCTACCCGTGCACTACCGCAGCAAGACCTGGACCGAGAAGTCGCTGAGCAAGACCACCTACTACCGCTCCAACCAGTGGGACGCGGACTTGCCAGCGCCGCCACGGGTGCCGCTGCACATTGCGGACAAGTCGCTCGCGTCCGTAATGAGTAGGGTCGGGGAAGCGTTCACCAATCAGTCCCGCAACTTTTCACCCAAGTGCTCGCAGCAGGTGCTCACCGGCATTCCCAGCATCGACGACAAATACGTCGTCTACGCGGACAATCCGGACGCGGCGCGCCACGTGCTTTCGCAGAATCCGGCGCTCGTTCAGCTGCTGCAGAACTGGGCGCAGCTGGACCTATCGATCGTCGGGCAGAGCGCGGTGCTGTTCGACCCGGATTACAAGAACCTCAGCGCGGCCATGGGCGGCATGGTCGGGGGCATGGCGTTGATGTTCGACTATGCAAAGCGCACGGAGCTCGGCATCCCGGTGCACGATCGCGTCGCGGAGCTCTTGGCAACGCTGGCGCGCGCGACCGCATGATCGGCACCGGTCTGCCCGAAGGCACGCCCATCCTCTGCCGCAATTGCGGCGGCGGTATGGATTTGCACGCAGATTCTTCCGTTTCCTGCCGCTACTGCGGAGCTAGAGACCTGCTGCCCGCCGATCAGCTGGGCCGCGTACTGGAGATCAAAAATCGGCTCGCCCAGGCCGAGCAGCGCGCGGGGCACGTGCGCGGCTTCGACGCTACCCTCGGCAGCGTGTTCGAGGATCCGCGGAGCCTCCTCCGCGTCGCCGGCGTGTACCTGGTGTTCGGCGTATTCGTGCTCGCCATGTCGGGCTGGCAG
>JAQSWN010000390.1 GCA_029266615.1 Polyangiaceae bacterium | reverse complement strand
GGTCATGAGGTGCTCGAGCACCTTGTCGACGGTGTCCGTGTTGAACAGCCACTTGTTGACTGCCCCTGGCTCGACGCGCTCGGGAACAACCCCGTCCTCATCCCATTCGGCCGCGTCCCACTCTTCCTTCTCGTCCTCGCTGAGCTCGTCGTAGGTGATGCCTCCGCGTTGAAACTTGAGCGGCACCGAGACGGCCTGGGGAGGCACCAGGTAGCCGTCCTTGATGGCGTCACTCAGGTCGTAGGCGTCGGTCGGTACGCCGGTTTCGAGCTCAAACAAGCTGTAGGTGTTGGTGTCGACGCTGTCCTTGGGCGTGGCGGTGAGGCCGACCAACAGCGAATCGAAGTAACCGAAAATAGCGCGGTACTTCTGGTAAACGGAGCGGTGCGCCTCGTCGATGATGACGAGGTCGAAATGGCCGGGGCTGAAGCGGCGCTGACCATCGTTCGTCGCGTCGATGAGCCCCATCATCGTTGGGTACGTGGAGACGTACACGCGGCCCTCGGTGTCCTTATCGGTCACCAGGTTCACAGGTGCCGCGTGGGGCAGCTCCTTTTTGAACGCTTTCACCGCCTGGTTCACCAGCGCCACCCGGTCGGCCAAGAACAAGACGCGCTTGGCCCAATTGGCGCGCATGAGCACGTCGCACAGTGCGATCACGGTGCGTGTCTTGCCCGAGCCCGTGGCCATGACGACCAGCGCCTTGCGGTCGCGATCTCGCTCGAAGGCCTCGCAAATGCGGCGAATCGCGCGAACCTGATAGTAGCGGTCAACGATGTCTGAGTTGACGACGGCCGACTCCAGTGAAGCGCGAGTCGTGCGGCGCTGAATCAACAGCGCGAGCTCGTCCTTCTTGTAGAAGCCGTGGACCTCGCGGGGAGGGTAACCAACGTCGTCCCACAACCAGTGGTCGTAACCGTTGGTGTAGAAAATGATGGGGCGCTGGCCGAACTGCTTTTCTAGGCAGTCCGCGTACAGCTTGGCCTGCTGCTGCCCGAGCTGCGCGCTCTTCTTGGTGCGCTTGGCTTCCACGACCGCGAGCGGCTTACCGTCGTCACCCCACAGCACGTAGTCGACGTAGCCCTTCTGCTGCTCGTTCGGCATGCCGCTGACCTCGAACTCGCGGTCGCGGGCGTCAGTGAGAGCCCAGCCGGCCTCTCGTAGCAGCAGGTCGATGAACTGGTCCCGGGTTTCGGCCTCGGAGTAGTCGTGCGGATCGGGCTCGGTTGCGCGTGCTTTTCGGGCCTCTGACAGCTCGGCCCGCAGGCGTTCCACCTCCTCGTCGAGCGCCGTCTTGTCAGCCAGCAGGACCGACAGCTTCTCGTCCTTGGCCTCGTTGGCTGCCTGCAGCTGCTGCAGTTGCTCGACCGTCTGCTTGGGGACTGGGCTGGTTTTCGGCAGCGCAGCGGCGTCGAAGACGAGGCCCGGGTCAGGCCGCGTGCCGCGTGCATACGTGCGCGCGAACCAGTAGCAGAAGTGGAACAGCTCGCGCACTGCGCCCACGCCGTCCTGCGGTGTGATGCGGCGCGTGCGGTGCGCGGCGTCGTTGCCCAGGTCTTTGATCAGGCGCGCCTTGTGAAACACCGGACCCGCCGCCGCTTTGAACGTCGGCTCGTGAATCAGGGCGCTCAGGTTGTCCTGGTAGGGCAAACGCAGAGAGCGGTCGAACTTGAAGGCCCAGTTCACTGCCAGCTCGAGCGTACGGCGCGCGTAGAAGCAAGCCGTGCGGGGGTCCGGGTGCGCGGCGCCAGCCGCCTGCGCAGCGGCCTCGTAGACCTCCGGCCACTCCGCCTTCAGGAACCCAAACAGGTCGGTCATCGCCCCCTCCCCCGGTGTCGCGATCCCTGTCGTGAGTCTGTCGCGATTCGTGTCGCGATTTTGTCGCGATTCTTCATAACCCCTTGATTCCTAAACGATAACGGGCCGCACGTGCCGCCCCTGTCATCTTCAAAACGCGCTTCTCCACGAGCCCCTGGAGGTCCCGCTGCAGGGTTCTCCGGTTCACACCCGGGCACAGCTTTTCGAGCTCCTCGACTGCCAGCTCCGGCTGCTCGAGGAGCAAGCCGACCGCCTGAGCCTGCCGATCGTTCAGGCTGTGCTCACGCACGATGACATCCCGTCGAATCGCAAGCTCTCCCCGTGCCTTGACCTCGGCGAGCTGGGTCGAGAGGCCATCGACGAAGAACTCGAGCCAACCGGTGAGATCCATGTCTCGCTCGCGCACGCCCTGAATGGCTTGATAGAACTGTGAGCGGTCCCGGTCGTAGTACTCGCTGAGCGTGAACAGTCGCTTGAAGTCGTAGCCCGAGCGGTACAAGCACAACGTCGAAAGCAGTCGCGAGGTGCGACCGTTGCCATCGACGAACGGGTGGATGTGCACGAGCTGAAACTGTGCCAAGCCCGCTACCAGCACAGGGTGAACGGCTGACTCGGCACCCAGCCACGCCACCAACTCGTGCATCAGCGCCGGCACCTCGCTCGGCGGCGGTGGCATGTAGATCACGGCCTTGGTCCGCGAGTTGCCGACGTAGTTCTGGATTGTCCGGTACTGCCCCGGCTGCCCTTCGCCACCCCGCACGCCCTCCACGAGCGTCTTGTGAATCTCACGAACCAACCCTTCGGTGATCGGCTCGCCCCAACCCACGTACTCCGAAACCAGGTTGAAAGCCTCGCGGTAGTTGAGCAGCTCGCGCACGTCGTCGTCGCGCGCGTCCTCGACCTTGCCACCCGCCAGCAGCGTCTCGGCTTGCGCCAACGTCAGCTCCGCGCCCTCGATGTGCGTAGTCGCATGCGCTTCAACGAGCAGCGCCCGCTGGCTCATCCTGCGCACCCAAGCATCCGAAAGCGTCGCCGCCTCCAGAAATCCCCGCGCCCGCTCAATCGCCGTCAGCCCCGCTGTGATGCGGTTCGTGATGGTGAAGCGCGGCGCGAAGTCGACCATCGTCTACAGCTCGCCTCGAAAGGCACGGTGTTGGAGGGAGGCGAAGAGCGAGTCAAGCTCGGCGAGGGAGCGGCGCTGGGCGGATTTGAGCTTATCAACCGCACTTACCCGGTGAGCGAAGTCCTCTTGCACGGAAAGAGGTGGCAAAGCCAAAGGGGCCGACCGCACATCAGAGACGCTAATCGTGTTGAGACCGGAGGTTGTCTTCCCTGCTCTAAGTAGATGGCGCCGACCGCCTGGCGAATTCAGGTACTCCTGCCCGAACATGGGAACGACGATTTCGCGGGAGAATCGCACGCGGATGAGATGGTTTTGATGGGTACAGCCCTCGATTGACGCATCCCACAGGGCGGCGCGCCCGATTTCGTTTGCGTTGCCATGTCCCTCCACAACCAACAAGTCGTCCCTCTTCAGCGTGGTTCTCGCAATCTCCGCTGCGGTCGCACGTATGGTCTTGATCTCGCTCAAGTCCAGAAATCCGCGGTGCACGTTTGCTACCCGTAGGTAGGGCGCCTCGAGCGGGTGATTTTTCCTGGCGCTGGTTACCTGCAAGCCACCTTGTACTTCGGCGCAGTCCCCCACGGTGACCATACGCCACGCACGCTCATTGCTCGCTGGGTCACCGAAGAGGTCGAGGAAGATGGATTGGGTGAGGGTGTCGAGTTGGGCGAGGGCGGCGCGGCGCTTGGCCCGCAACGCCTCCGCCCGGTCCAACACCTCCGCAATCCGCCGCTGCTCGTCTAGTGGCGGCAACGGAACTGGTGCTGACCGAATGTCGTCCTGGGTGATGTTCGTCATCGAGCCACTCGTTCCGCCAGCTCTCGATTCGAAGTGAGCGCGGGCCGCGGCGGAGCGAAGGGCGAGAACGAGGTACCGCGGCTCCACCCGCTCCAAGTTTGGAACGAGCCGCAGGATCTTGTCAGAGCGCAATAGCTGCGGGTGATTG
>JAQSWN010000182.1 GCA_029266615.1 Polyangiaceae bacterium | reverse complement strand
CCGAGGGCTCGAAGCGCATACGTCCGAGTGCGTCGAGCGCCTCGGAGTCGAAGCTGAGCGGCAGGTGTAGGGAGCCGGGGTGCAGCGCGGGAAGCCGGGGCGTGCTCAGCACGAAGGGACGTTCGTGGTGGTGCGTGAGCCATAAGCTGACACTCTGGGCGCGCTTGTCGTAGTATTTGCTGCGGTAAAGCAGCGGCTCGAAGAGGCGAAAGGACGGCCTATTGTGAGCATCGGACACCAGCTCGACATAGCCCTTGAGGGCGTCGGGCACCCGCCCGTAGAGACTTTCCACGGGCGCTCCAGGTGGATGCGCAGCGAGTAGCTGGTTCAGCTCGTCAATGGCCTGCGAGAGCGCGAGGAGCTCCGCCCGAGACTCAGATGTCTGCAGCAGCAGCGCCTTGACCTCCTGGGTCCTATCGTCGGGGTAATCGATGAAAGGGCCACCCTTCATCTTCGGATTCTGACAGGCTGCCACATGGACGGCGCGCGCCTGGACGTACGAGCGCATGATCGGAAGGTGCTTCTTCGCCACGTTGCGCGCGGCCGTCGCTGGTGAAATGAGCTGCGGCCAGGCGTACCAGGAGTCCACGAGAGGCTCCATGACGACATTGGCTCGTAGAAGCATCGGGCGATCGCCGAGGGTCATTCGAGTTCTTCCGTTCACGCGGCGATCTTGCCGTCAGCCAGACGCACGACACGACCCGCGAACTTTGCGTCGTGCTCCGAGTGGGTCACCATCACGATCGTGGTCCCGGCTTGGTTGAGCTGGACGAGCGCGCTCATCACGTCGTTGCCGTTGCTCGAGTCTAGATTGCCGGTCGGTTCGTCAGCCAAGATTAGCTTCGGGCTGGACACGATCGCCCGGGCCACCGCCGTGCGCTGCTGCTGGCCGCCCGAAAGCTGGCGCGGAAAGTGGTCTCGGCGATGTGCGATGCCGAGCTTGGCAAGCTGCTCGTCGACCAGCTCCCGCCGCTTGGGCTTGGCCATACCCTGATAGAAGAGCGGCAGCTCGACGTTCTCGAACACCGAAAGATTGTCGATGAGGTTGAAGTTTTGGAAAACGAAGCCGATGTTGGCCTTGCGAACGGCCGTCAAGTCGCCCTCGGAGCAGCGACTGAGGCTTTGGCCAAGAAGGATGTTGAGCAACGTGGACTTTCCGCACCCTGACGGGCCCATCACCGCCAGAAACTCACCCGCGTCGATCTCGAGATCGATAGCGTTCAGGGCCGTCGTCTCCACCTCGTCCGTGGTGAACGTCTTCGTCAACGCGTCCAGTTTGATCATGCTCGTCGAGCTCATGGTTCCTCTATTCTGCCTTTAGCGCTTCGATGGGACTGCGCCGCACGGCGGCGCTGACGTTGCGGACCACGGTGAGGGCGGTGATCGCGGTCACCGTCGCGGCTGCGATTACGAACGGCGCCGCGCCGATCTCGATGTGGTAGGCGAAGCGCTTCAAGTAAGCGGACATGAAGCTGTACGCGAGTGGAACCGCGACCAAGCCGCCGACAACCAGCGCTCGAACGAACCCACGCGAGAGTAGCGCCGCGAGACCAGAGCGGCTCGCTCCCAGCACGGTGCGAATCGCAAGCTCCTTGGTCATGCGGGTGACGTGATACGAAGCCACCCCGAACACACCGATGAACGCGACGACGATCGTGAGCCCTGTAAACATCGCGAGCGCGTCGCTCTTTTGCTGCTCACCTACGTACTGCGCTCGAAAGTCGTCTTCGACGTAGCGAGCTTCGAAGGGTCGATCCTTCACGTGCTTGCCCCAAGCGGCCTTCAGCGAGTCTTCCGCGGCGGCGCGGTTTCCGCTCGAGAGCTTCAGCAGGACGAATGGGTTCTCCGCTCGGTAGATCAATGCCACCGGCTCGACCTTCTCGTAGAGGCTCGCGATGTGGAAGTCCTTGACGACCCCAATCACCTTGTAGCTCTTCCGAGCCATGTCCTGGCTCAGAATGCGATCCATACGCTTGCCGATGGGTTGCGACCAACCGAACTCACGCACCAACGTCTCGTTGACGACGATGGCGGTCTCGTCCGTCAGCACGCGACGATCGAAGAAGCGCCCCTGGAGCAGTTGAATGCCCAGCACGCTGACGAAGTGGTCGTCGACCATGAAATTCTTCGTCACCCTCAGGTTGTTGCCGCCCTCTTCGCGTTGAAACTCGAAGGAATTGGAGCTCATACCGGTGCCACCGGGAGTGGCGCTGGCGGAGGCGACGCCGAGCACACCCGACTGCTTCTGTAGCTCTTGAGTCAGCGGGGAGTACGCGGCGAGCTGGTCGCCAGAGAGCTCGAGCCTGGCGACGTCGCTCTGATCGAAGCCGAGCCTGGTGTTGCGCAGAAAGCTGAACTGAGCTCCCACGATCCACGTCGACGCGACGATGAACATGACCAAACAAAGCTGCGCGGCCAACAGCGCCGACGTGAGCGGCAGGCTTTTGCGGCTCGCCGTGCTCTGGTCACCCTTCAGGATCTTGATCGGATCGACGGCCGACAGGTAGAGCGCGGGATAGCCCGCGCCAATTGCCGCGATGACCAGACAGATGGCCAGCAGGCACAACAAGGCGTCTGGGCGCAGGTACGACGTATAGGAGATGGTCGCGCCGAACGCGCGGTTGAACAACCCCAGCAGCGGCCACAGCAATCCCAGGCCACACACGGCGACGAAGCCAATAAGCGTCAGCGATTCGAAGAGGCTCTGCAGCACGAGCTGGCGCCGGTCTGCGCCGACGACCTTGCGAATACCGATCTCCTTGGCCCGCCTCATTGCCGCGGCCATGCCAATGATCGCGTAATTTGCGCTGGCGAGCACGATGATCAACCACGCCATGAACAACGCCAGGTAGATGTCCGAGCGGCTGCCGATCTTGGACGGGTCGAGCTCGTATCGCAGCTTCTCGCCGAAGTGGATGTCCGCGAGCGGCTGCAGCGAGAACGTGACCCTCGCGTCGTTGAAGCGAGCGTAGATTTCGCGAGTGTATTTGTCGACCAAGGGCTGCATACGCTCAGCGACGCCAGCCAGCGCGCCCTCGTCTCTGAGGCGCACGTACGTGTAGTCGTTCAAGGAGGCCCAGACGGCGTTGCGCTCGGGTCCCAGCGCCGCGATCGAGGTGAACCCGCGCGGGACGAAGTGCGCGTTGACAGGCGGATCTTGGATGACCGCGGTGACGGTGTAGGGCTTGCCGCCGAGCTCGAGCGAGCGGCCGAGCACTTCCGTCGTTCCGAAGTACTTGCTCGCCAAAGAGCTGGTCAGCACCAGGGCCGAGGCTTGGTCGAGACAGGTTCGCGCGTCTCCCGCGAGAAACTCGAACCTGAAGAACCTGAACAGAGCCGACTCGGTTGGATAGACTCTCTCTTCGTACAGAGATTGATCTCCCAGCTTGACGACGACGCGGTCACTGGCGACCAAACGCGCTGCGTCGACCACGCCCGGCAATTCCTTCGTCAGCATGCCCGCCAGAGGCGCGGGTCCCGTCGCGGTTTTGAACTCGGTCCCCCCGACCTGAACCCGCGAGTTGACGCGGTAAATTGGACCGCCGGGCACACCGTGCGTGTCGAAGCTGTATTGGTTCAAGATGTACAGTACGAGCAGCGCGCCGGTCGTGAAACCGCATAGCAGCCCGATCAGGTTGATGACGCTGTAGAGCTTGTGCTCGCGAGCGTTCCGAAAGAGGGCTTTGAAGTCGAGTATCATGGCGATGGTCGTTCCTAGTAAGCACGCTTGGGAGCGGGTCGCGTCTACAGAGTCGTTACTCGCCAACGCCCGCGCCGATAGTAGACGAGCGTCATCGCCAGGATGGCGAGTGACGCGGCGGGCGTGCTCCAGAAGATGGCGTCTGCGTGGAGCACGGGCTCGAGCGAAACCGCGACTGGCACACGCACCAGCCAAAGCCCGACGACGGTGATGAGGAACGGGGCGAGTACGGCGCCGGTAGCGCGCGTCACGCTGGTGAGCGTGAAGCTCACGGCGAAGACGATGAAGGACCAGGAGACGATATCGTTGATATGCTCCGCAATGGCGATGGCCTCCTCGTTCTTCCCCAGGAAAACAACGAAACCGTGCCTCCCCCACACCTTCAGCAGGGACACCAACACC
The DNA here is from genome assembly GCA_029266615.1 of Polyangiaceae bacterium. GTDB lineage: Bacteria > Myxococcota_A > Polyangia > Polyangiales > Polyangiaceae > PMG-095. The sequence continues at coordinate 11,361 of JAQSWN010000182.1, read as the reverse complement.
CCGGTAAGAACGACGCTGTAGAGCACGCCCGCGTAGGCGATGCGGTCCACACGCTCCCAACGCCGCGCACCGATGTTCTGCGCGGCCATGGAAGATACGGCCGCGCTTACCGCGAACGCTGGCATCTGAACGTAGCTCCAGACCTGAAAGCACGCGCCGTAGGCAGCGACGGTGAGCGTTCCGTAGCGGTTAACGAGGCTCACGACCGCCAACAGCGAGGTAGAAATGACGACCATCTGCAGGCTGATTGGAAACCCTTTAACGACGAGCTTGCGCAGGAGGCCGAGATCGGGACGCAAGTACCTGGGGGTGAGAGTCAGGTGTGCTGCGGGACGGCGACGCCGCAGGTAAACGAAGAATGCTCCGAGGGTGAGCGTCTGTGCGATCACCATTGCTAGCGCCGAGCCCGCCATACCGAGCGCAGGCAATGGGCCCACACCGCTAATCAGCAACGGATTTAGTCCTGTATCCACGATGACAGCGACGAATTGGAACCACAACGGTGAGCGTGAGTTACCGCCGCCGCGCATCGAAAGACTCAGACACGTATAGAGGTACGTGGCCGGGACCGCGAGCAAGGCCACCTTCAAGTAGCTCGAGGCCAGAGGCAGAGCGTCCGACGGCGTGCGCATGGCTCGAAGCACCTCCGGTACGCACGCCAGCCCGGTGAGCGTTACCGCCAGGGAGAACGCGGCAAAGGCGGCGATGGCAGTGCCTGTGATGCGCTTCGCTCGCTCGAGGTCACCTGCGCCGACGCTCTGACCGACGAAGAAGTTGACGGCTTCTCCTGGGCCAGCGGCGATGCCGAATACCAAGAAAATTAGGGAGTTGGCGTTGACGCTAGCCGTCAACGCGCCTGGACCCAGCAGGTGCCCAATCCAGGCGGCGTTGATGGATGTATTCAGGGATTGCAGGATGCTCGTCGCGAGGATCGGCATCGAGAATGTCAGGAGCTTTCGTGCCACCGACCCCCCCACCAACGTGCCGAGCGTGCCTACGCTAGGATCCTGCGGTCCTGTCGGCTCGATGACGAGGGCGCTGTCCGTGTCGGCCATGAGTGCAGTTCCGGGCCTAGAGTGACCAGCTGGCCAGGTCGGTTAGGTCCGGCTTGGCCGCGGCGTGAACGGACGCGCCGAGATCGATGTTCCTCAGACTCCGTGAGGCGTCCCTAACGACGCTCACGAGCACGGACTCGTAGGCCCGCGCAAGGTCACGAATCGTGCGTGCACTGAACAGGTTCGTGCTGTAGTCCCACGTTAGTTGGATGGCGCTCGGTCCTTCGATGGCGGTCAGAGTCAGGTCGAACTTGGCGACCTTCTTCGCGTGCCGGTAAGGCGACAGCAGCGTCTCGCCCATGACATCGGGCTCATCCCGGCCCTTCTCCATGTTTTGGAGTACGAAAGCGACGTCGAACAGCGAGTTTCTGCTCGTGTCTCGCTCGAGCCCCAGCCGCTCGACCAAGTCCTCGAAGGGGTACTCTTGGTTCTCGAACGCCTCCAGACAGATGCCTTTTACCTCCGTGAGGAAGCCCGAGAAGGAGAGGTCCCCGCGCAGCCTGGCGCGCAGTACCAACGTGTTGACGAATACACCAACCAGCTTTCGGAGCGCGGCGTGTCGCCGGCCCGCGACGATCGTGCCGATGCGAATGTCATCATTGCCACTCAGCTTGGCGAGTAGCACGTAGTAGACCCCGATTAGCAGCATGAACAGCGACACGCCTTCGCGCTGTAGAGCTGCTCGGAGCGCGCTCAGGTCTTCCCCAGCAATCTCGGTAGTTAGGCTGTCGCCTCGGAAGCTGCGGAAGCGCGGCCGGACATAGTCGGTAGGAAGGTTGAGCGGGTGAGCGGGGTGGTCGCGGAAGACGCTCAACCAGTAAGCCTCCTGCCGGGCGAGCACGCTCAGCTGCTGGGGGTCGTGCTGCCACTCCGCGTAGTCCTTGTAGTGGAGCTTTGGTGCCGGCTCTAGGGGCCGCGCGGCGTAGAGCTCGATGAGCTCCCGATAGAGGACGCCCATGGAAACGCCGTCCATGATGATGTGGTGGAAATCCCAGACCATCAAATGCCGGCTAGGGGCGAGCTCGACTAACGCGACCCTAAAGAGCGGCGCGTTGCCTAGATTGAACGGTCGAATGATGTTGTCGATGAGGCGCTCGAGGTCCTTCTCGTGCGCGCGGTAGTGCTCGATGCTGAACGCGGTGGCCTCGTGCACCCGCTGGACGAGGCCTTCGCCTTGGACCAGAAACGAAGTTCGCAACGATTCGTGACGAGCGATCAGCGACTCGAACGAGCTCTCGAGACGCCGGCGATCGAGGGCGCCATCGATGATGGTATGAAGGCTTTCGTTGTAGCCGACGTTGTCGCTCTCGGTCTGGTGAACGATGTAGAGCCTCCGCTGCGCCGAGGAGAGGCGAAAGTCGTTCGATTTCGTCGTGGGTTGAATTACGGAATAGGTCGACCTCTCCGAGCTGTCCACATTGGCAGCGACGCCTCGGGCGCTGGCCTGGTCGAAGAACTTGGAGAGAGCCAAGCGAGCGCCGAGGGTCCGGTGGATCTGCGCGATCACGTCCATCGCGGTTAGCGAGTCGCCGCCGAGCTCGAAGAAATCCCGCTCGGGGTCTACTTCCGGTAAGCCAAGCGCTTCGGCGAAGATTCGCGCGACCCGCTGTGTCGTCGAGAGCGAGTTGTCCACGGGCGCGTCTGACGCGACGGGGCGGAGGACCTGCCGCTCGATGGTCGTTGCCGAGTTGAGAAGCGGAGCTTGACTGGCGAACGAGAAGGTTCTGCGCTGAAAGACGTAGCCGGGTAGCGGCGTTCTCTGCGGTGGGACGAGCTGGCTCGCTTCCCAGTCGATATCGGCCCCGCGTAGCCATAGGCGGCCGAGGGCAAGCTGCAAACAATAGCGGTCGCTTTCCTTCGCGCCCGCGTCTCGAGTCAGCGCGACGGCTCGCTTCCCACGCGCGTCGTCGTGGCCGCGAGCCAGGCGAGTGAGAGACGCTCCCGGACCAATTTCGACGAGCTCGCAGTCAGTGTCCTGCAGGAGCGCGCGAAGGCCGGCGCTGAAGCGCACGGTGCCGAGCGCGTGCTCGACCCAATACGCCGGAGTCGCCATGTGCGGAAGCTCTGCCCATGTCCCCGTGACGTTCGAAATACAGGGGGCTCCGTCCGCACGGAACTCGAGGCCGGAAACCACCGCCGCGAGCTCGGGACCAATCGGCTCCATCATTCGGGAGTGAAAAGCGTGCGAGGCGTGGAGCAGCTTGTGACCCACTCCGTCGGCTTGAAGCCGCTCCATGAGCTGCTCCACGGCCCCGGGTGGGCCCGAAACTACGGTGCCGCTCGGCGAGTTGAGCGCGGCGATGTCGACTCCCGGACGCAAGTAGCCCGAAAGAGCGCCTGGCTCGAGCCGAACATGCAGCATCTTCCCTGGCGGGAGGGCTTGCATGAGCCTTCCGCGCGCGCACACCAACGCGCAAGCGTCGTGTAGCCCGAGTGCGCCCGAGACACACGCCGCCGAAATTTCGCCGACGCTGTGTCCGATGAGGGCGCTAGCTCTGACGCCAATGAGCTCGAGGTATCGCGCGAGCGCGTGCTGCACGGCGAAGAGCAGCGGCTGCGCAAGCTCGGTCCTAAAAAGTTGCTCGTGGTCGCTGGAAGCAAACAGCGCGGCCTTGAAATCCAGCTTGCTGTGCGCGCGTAGCGCTTCGAAACAGCGATCCAGCTCGGCACGAAAGGGAGGCAAGCCGTCGTACAGCCCTCGCGTCATACCGAGGTACTGCACGCCCTGCCCGGGGAATAAGAATGCAACGCCGGTGCGTGCGTCCTTGGCAGCGCCGAAGCCGAGGCCTTGACGGCGAGGCAACTCGTCGTCCCCGCTGAAGACACGTCGCGTCAGCTCGTGGTCGTTGCTGAGGAATGCGTGGCGCTCTTCGAAGTGCGCGCGCCCAGCCTGCAGAGTATACGCCACGCTCGCAGGCGACGACGTGTGCTGCGCCAAGTGCGCAGCGAGGTTGGAGTGTGCGGCTCGCAAGCTGGACGCGCTACGCGCCGAGGTGAGGAACAACGACCAATCGGCATCCGCGGAGCTCGCCCGGGAGGGCGCCTCTACTTCTTCGAGTACCACGTGGGCGTTGGTCCCACCCACGCCCAGTGAGGTAACGGCGGCGCGGCGCGGTGTGGCGTCGGGCGCGGGCCAGGGCGCGAGGGCACGCGTGACGTAGAACGGGCTCCCTTCGAGCTTTAGCTCGGGATTCGGCTCAGAGAAGTGCAGCGTTGCGGGTAGCTGCTGGTGCCGTAAGCAAAGAACGGCCTTGATCAGCCCCGCGATACCCGCCGCATGATCGAGATGCCCGATATTCGGTTTGATCGAGGTAAGCGCGCAGAAGCCAACTCGCTCGGATTGCAATGCGAGGCGCAGGGATTCGATCTCGATAGGGTCGCCGATGAGCGTGCCCGTGCCATGGGCCTCGACCATTCCTATCGTGTGGGGCGCGACTTTGGCGAGCCGGTGAGCGCGGCGGATGACGTCGACCTGACCGGCGACGCTGGGCGCGGTGAAGCTCAGCTTGTCACGGCCGTCATTGTTGATGGCCGAGCCCTTGATCACCGCGTACACGTGATCTCCGTCCTGCACCGCGCGCGCGAATGGCTTGAGTACGACCAAGCCGAACCCTTCGCCTGGCACGGTGCCCGTCGCTCGAGCATCGAAGCTGCGACAGTGACCGTCTGCCGACGCAATCATACCCTCTTGGTACAGGTAACCTACCTTCTGCGGCACCTTCAGCGAAGCCCCGCCCGCCAGTGCCATCTCGCAGTCACCCGTCAGCAAGGCGCGGCACGCCAAATGAACGGCGACCAACGAGGTCGAACACGCGGTATGCACGAGCACGGCTGGGCCCTTGAGGTCCAGTCGGTGAGCAATGCGCGCGCAAAGGTAGTCCTTGTCCGCGACGAAGTCCGCCGCCGCACCTTGCGCGCTCAGCAACGCTTGCGCGTGCCAGTGGGGGTTGGATCCCGCCCCCGCATAGATGCCGATGCGCTTTCGGTAGCGATAAGGGTCATATCCGGCGTCCTCGAGCGCAGACCAGGCGCATTCGTGCATCCAACGAATCTGCGGATCCATGAGTGCGGCTTCACGCGGCGAGTACCCGAAGAACTCGTTGTCGAACTGCTCGGCGTCGTCGACGAGGCCCTTTACAGGCACGTACGCTGAGTCCCGGAGCAGCTCCTCCGGCACGCCGTTGTCACGTAGCTCGGCTTCGGTCAGTCGCGAGAGCGTCTCGCGGCCAGCGGCCAGATTTTCCCAAAGCGCGCCGACGCTCGGCGCGCCGGGGAAGCGACCAGCCATACCGATGATGGCGATATCCGCGGCACCATGCTCTCGACTCATTCGAAAGCCCCGCTCCCCCGCCCGGTCATTGTGGAGCACCGCCGCTCAGCAGCGTGATTTCGGTTGCCCCGCCGAAGGCGCTGTAGCCTGAGGTAATCACGGACATACCCGCCGACAACCCGTGGACGACTTCGTAGTAGTCCGGGTTCTTCCTCCCGAGCGAGATAGCGACCTTGCGCCCGAGCCTTCGCTCCGCGTCAATCACGTAGATCCACCGTCCGCCGGTATCGTTGTAGAACGGGCCTACGGGGACGCGCACGACCTTCTCTTGTTTGCCGAGCTCCAACCGGATTTCGATGCGCTGACCGGGCTTCAGCCTAGCGGGCGCCGCTTCGACGAAGCGCATGTCGAGCGGGAAGGTACCGCCCTGAACGGTTGGGTAAACCTTGGCAATCTCGAGCTTGTAGATGACGCCGTCCAGAGTCGTCATCGCCAGCTGTCCTTCGGAGATCCGACTCGCATGAATTTCGTCGGCGCGAACCTCGATATCGAAAGCATCCGGCGAGTAGACTCGGCCGAGCTTCTGGTCCTTCGCCACCAGCTGACCAACGTCGAGCTGCTCGATATCCAACACGCCGTCAATCGGGGCGACGACCTTGAGCGCATCCAAGATCTCCTGCAGAGCATCCTTGCTTTGACGCAAGCGAGCGCGGGTCTGCTCGATATCTCGCAGCATGCGAGCGCCGGAGGAGGTCACGTCCTTCAGTTGCTGCTCGTAGAGCCGCGTCAGCTCGCGACTCTCGCGCAGATCGGCCTCGATTCGCTCGACTTCCTCGACACTGATGGTCCTGGTCGCAGCCAACTGGCCGGCGCGCTGCGCGCGGGCCGTGAGCGTCTCGACGCGGTGACGCGACTGCACGAGATTGACCATCAGCTCAGCACGTTGTCGCTCTATCTCTAGCTGTTGCCCATTGAGCGACGTTTGCTGCTCATTCATGGAAGCCTGGCGCTGCATGATGTCCATCTCGATGGCGGAGTTCGTCAGATCCAGCACGCGGTCGCCTGACTTGACACGCTCGCCTGCGCGCGCGTGAACTTGCTTCACTCGACCGCCCTCTGCCGAATCCAAGGAGACGATGCGTTTCGGCTTCGCGGTACCAAACACCGCGATGTACTCCTGGAACTCTCCGTGTGTGACTTGGCCTATCGCGACGCTTGCGCGATCCACCTCGAGCTTGGCGTTTCGCCCGTACGCGTAGACCGCGGTCAACATAGCGGCGACCGCCGAAGAAACGCCGACCGCGACTCCGTACCGACGCCACAGAGGCTTCTTCGCTATTCGCCGGTCCATTCCAGGCAGGTGATTGGCTAGCTGCACTTGTCCCTCAACCCGTTGGCAAATCCATGCGCCCACCTGCCTCCAACGCAGCGGCGAGCTCCACCCTCAAAGATCGTGAAAAGCCGCACTGAATGTAGCTAGACCGGTCTCCAAACCTCTCACGCAACCGTCGTGTTTTGCCCCGCCGGCGCGGTCCCTTCAGCCTCCCGAATCGAGGCGTGTATATCGAACAAGCGCACTTGCTTGGTCAAGCAAATTGAGTGAGCTCGAGACTCGCTCCGTTACTTATCGACGAGCGCTTCGAGCTGCTTACGCGCTGCGGTCGCGTCAGATCTCGTCAGTGCGCGCAGACGACTCATTGTGCGTCGCTTGCTCCTTCATTCAAGAGACCGCGTCAGCTCTGACGCTTGGGGCGTGAATGCTCATTGATGCGCTCGCGCGATCCCGTCAGTGAATGCGCGGTGACGAATGAACATGCGCGCGGCGCGTTCATGTGCGCGCTAGGTACGCTCGCTCACGTGCTCGTGGTGAGATCACGCGCGTGCGGCAGGTCTGCGTGCATGCATGCGTGCGCGCGTGCGAGCGGCGCGTTCGCGGCGCGCTGCGCGTTCGCGGCGCCTTCGCGGCGTGCACAGCAGGCGCAGCGTGCTGCACGTGCACGCACGAGAGCGATGATTTGGCCATAGTGCGTTGACAGACTCGTGCACGTGCGGCAGAGTCCCCGCGTGCGACGGCCACTACGTGCCCGCACAACGCAAGACTAGGGAGCGGTTGAGCGCGGTGCGGTCTGCACGCGTTGAAGGGACGGTTGATGGAGGCGGATTGGTTGGAGGCGTTACCAAGCTTGGGTGAGCAACGGGTGCGTCGCGCGTTGGACCGCGGCGATCTTCACTTTTCTCAGGGATTTCTGAGTGTTCCGGGGCACGGCAGGCTGCCCGCTCTACATGTGCCCGGGTACGCGGGGCCCGCCGCGAGTTTGGACGCTCGTCTTCGTCAGGTATGTGAGCTGAGGGGCCCCATCGCGTACTGCTTTGACCAGGTAGCGAGGTCGCCCTTCGAGCACGGGCCTCACTGGCAAGTGGTGGATCCTTCGTTGCCGATTGACGATCGTGAGTCGAGCATCGCTCGCGTCATGGCCGAGTTGCTGGGCGTGGACAGTATTGCGCGTGACTGTACGCTCCTGGAAGCCGGCGGCCATTCACTCGACGTGGTGACGCTGCGCTCGCGACTCGAGCAAAGGTTCGATGTTGAGCTGCGAATCAGTGATCTCTTCCACTTCGGATCGCCGCGCCTGCTGGCCCAACTCGTGAGTAGCGCGGCCCCGCGCGTGCGACCGGCCGCGCGAGAGCGGCCCGCGACCGCGAGCATTCCAGTGACGGACGCGCAGCAGGCCGTCTACCTGGCGTCCGCTGCGGGCTCTACCGTTTACAATGTGCCAGTAGTGCTGGAGCTGAACGGCACCGTGTCGCTCCTCCTGCTTCGCCGCGCTCTGGAAGCACTCGTGCTTCGTCACCCGGCGCTGCGGGCCCGCTTCGCGCTGCAAGATGGGCAGATCGTGCAGCGGTTCGATGACACTTGTTCTGTGCCTTTCTTGCAGCGACGGGTAAGGGAGGCCGACCTCGACCAAGAAATTAGCCGTTTTCGCCAGGTGTTCGACCTCGAGCGCGGCCCGCTGCTGCGCGCATGCGTGTTTCACCACGAGCAGCGGCGGACCCTGCTGCTCGACATTCATCACCTCGCCATCGACGGCGTGTCCCTTGAAGTGCTGCTGCGTGAGCTGGGCGCGTGCGTAGAAGGCCGCGCTCTCTCGCCATGTCCAGACTACGTCACGGCGCTGACGGCTCACGAGCGGCTGCGTGGCACCGCTTTGTGGGATGAAGCTGCGGCCTATTGGAGCGGCGTCATGGCGGCGATTGATCAACAGCCTTCTCTGTCCCACCGCGTTGCGCGTGACGAGCGAGGAGGAGGATGCGTCCGCCTGCCTGTGAGCGCAGAGCTGGCGCGAAGCGTGCTACCCGTGTGCAAACGCCTCGGCACGACGCTGCACTGCTTCTTTCTGGCGGCGCTGAACGTTCTACTCTCGAAGCTCACGAACCAGAGTGACGTCCTCGTCGGTGTCCCCTCCAATGGCCGCTCGGGCATCGAGACCGACGGCGTGGTGGGGCTATTCGTCAGAACGCTCCCGGCGCGGCACAGCGTTGACCTCGGGGCGTCGTTCGAGTCCCTGTTAACTGAGGTCAGCTCACACCACTTGAAGCGCCTCGAGTATCAGTTCTATCCCGAGCTCGGCGCACTGGGCGGAGGAACCAACGGTCGCTACGAGGTCGTGTACACGACCCAGCGCTTCGACTTCGACGCCGCATCGCTCGGAAAAATGCGGCCATTTTACTATCCTGAAGCACACTTTCCTTTGCTCTTTTACGTCGTCGAAGACGACGGCGCCCTCGAGCTCGTCGTGGAGTACGACAAGGAGCGCTACAGCGACCTCACGGCCCACACCTACGCGACCTGCTTCCTCGCTCTGTGTGGGGCGCTGGCCGCGGAACCGAGCCGGCCGGTTCGCTCGTTTGGCTTGCTAGCGGAAGACGAAGCAGCTCGCGTCGCTTCTCGGTTCAATTTTCGAGCGCCTAGTCCGCCCGCTGGCAGCATTACGTCTCGGTTCGCGGCGGTGGCTGCGCAGCATGCTGACTCCGTGGCGCTCCGGTCGCGTACTGACGCGCTAACCTACGCAGAGCTCGACCAGCTCACCAGCAGGCTAGCCGGCGCGCTGCGCCGACGCGGTGTCGTTCCGGGGGACATGGTCGCCGTGCTCAGCGACCGCCGGCCCGGCTACGTCACCGCGCTGCTGGCGATCCTCAAGTGCGGCGCCGCGTACGTGCCTTTGGATCCAGACTACCCTCACCCGCGTCTCTGCGAAATGGTGCAAGCGGCAAGCTGTCGGCTCGTCGTGAGCCTACAAACCCAAGCTCCGGCTTTCGAGGTTGACACATGCGGATGGGCGGCGCTCCTGGCGGAGGCCACGGCAGATACCTCGGCAGATCTGCCTCGTATCGCCGAGGTTGAAAACGATGCCACCGCTTACGTGATGTTCACGTCGGGGTCGACAGGGCGTCCCAAAGGCGTGGCGGTAACTCATCGCAACGTGCTGCGGCTGGTCAGTACGGACAACGCCGTTCCGCTCGACTCCGGGTTACGCGTCCTGCTGACGGGCTCGCCTTCGTTCGACGCGACCACCTACGAAGTCTGGGCCCCGCTGCTGCACGGCGGCCAGCTAGCCGTCATCGAGAAGGATACGCTGCTGGATGTTCGCGCGCTGCGGTCTGCCGTGGAGAGCTTCGCGCCGACGACGATGTGGATGACAGCGCCGCTGTTCGCTCGCCTCGTGCAGCAGGACGCGCGCTTGTTCGAAGGCGTCGACTATCTCATCGTGGGGGGTGACGTCGTGCCGCCCGACGCGGTTCGGGCTGTACAGACCGCGACGCCGGGTGTGCTCGTCATCAACGGCTACGGTCCGACGGAGAACACGACGTTCTCGACATTCTATCCGGTCCCCATGGGGCACGAGGGTGCGCTGCCGGTCGGGCGACCTCTGGCCCACTCGAGCGCGTTCGTGCTGGACGCGGGCATGAATCTGTTGCCGCCGGGGGCGGTGGGCGAGCTGTACGTGGGCGGGGACGGGGTCGCTATCGGGTACGTGGGTGATCCGGGGCTGACCCAGTCTCGGTTCATCGAGCACGTCTTGCCCGACGGCCGGCACGAGCGCCTCTATCGGACGGGTGACCTCGCGCGTTGGGACGACGAAGGCACAATCCATCTACTGGGGCGCGCGGACTCTCAGATCAAGGTGCGCGGATTTCGCGTGGAACCCAACGAGGTGCGGGCCCAGCTGTGCGCTTGCGACGGCGTCGAAGACGCGTTCGTCGACTATCACCGCGGCGAGCCGCAAGAGGGATTGGTGGCTTACGTAGTCGCTTCGGCCGCTTTCGAGCCAACCGATGCTCTGGAGTACTTGAGGTCGCACCTCCCCGACTACATGGTGCCGTCTCTCTACTGCGAGGTGAGTGAGCTACCGCTCAACATCAACGGCAAGATCGATCGGGGGCGCCTACCGGGGGGGCTGAAGTATTGGCGTCCAGAGGCTTCGTTGAGCAGGAGCTCGCCGCCTCAAGGCGATGTCGAGACCGAGTTGGCGCGCATCTGGTGCGAGCTCTTGAGCCAGCCGAGCGTCGGCCGTCACGATGACTTTTTTGGGTGCGGCGGCCACTCTCTGTTGGCGATGCAGCTCATCTCGAGACTTCGCAACGCCTACGCGGTCGAGCTGACAATCGGGGACATCTTCGCCGCGCCAACCATCGCGCGGCTGGCAGATCACCTCTACGAGCTCGAGCTGTCCGACAGCGACGCGGACGAGGTGGCTAAGTTGAACGCCGAGATCGCAAGCCTGTCTGAGGCGGAGCTGCGCTCTTTGCTGGACGATCGAGACCAAGGTTGAAGTGGGAACTGCAATGGACGATGCACTGAAGGTTCTTCGACGTGATCTACTGCGTCAACGTTTGAGCAAGGAAGGCGCTCGACCGAGCCGTGCCGACGCGACCATTCCCCGGGCGGCGCGCGAGGGTGGCTCGGTGCGGATGTCTTACGCGCAGCAGCGTCTGTGGTTCGTGGAGCAGCTAGGTGTCGAGGAAGACGCAGGGTAC
>JAQSWN010000013.1 GCA_029266615.1 Polyangiaceae bacterium | reverse complement strand
CGACATCGCGATCGCTTGTTTGGAGCACGCCGCTCCGCCCGAGACTACCGGCGAGCAGTTGCAACAAGTGAAGTCCAGCAAGCTCTTCGACGCGGCGCGCGGTGCGTGCACGCCGTCAGCGGCCGAGTAGCGCGTCCATCACTCCGTCGAAGGACGGCTTCTTCTGATAGTCGTCGTTCCAGAGCAAGGGACGCGGCGGGAGCGAGCCCGCGCATTGCAAGTCGGTGCGATCGTTCAAGAACGAGTAACGGTCGGTGATGCCCCAAATCGTGATGGCGCCGCAGCCGCTGCGCGCGACACACGCCGCGACGATGTCGTGGAAGCGCTTCTTTTGCTTTTCGTCCGTGCCGTCCGCGCAGTAGCGCACGTCCATCTCGCTCAGGACGACCTCCACGCCGAGCGCCAGCAGGCGGTCCAAATTGACGATGAGCTCCGGCACGGGCGGATCTTCGTCCGTCGTGCGCGTGTGCATCTGCATCCCCACGCCGTCGATGGGAACGCCGCGCTGCTTGAAGTCCTTCACCATCTCGTAGACCGAGTCCGCCTTCGCGTAGGCGCTCTCGATGTCGTAGTCGTTGTAGTAAAGCTTGACGTTCGGGTCGGCCGCGCGAGCGAATCTGAACGCGTCCTCGATGAACGATTGACCCAGTTTTTGGCTCCAGATCGAGCTCCGCAGTGAGCCGTCGTCGTCGAACGCTTCGTTCACGACGTCCCAGGCGATGACGCGGCCCGCGTAATGAGCCATCACGCCCTCGATGTGCGCTTTCAGCGCGGCGCGGAGCTGCGCCTCGTTCAGGGCATCGAGCCAGCTCGGCAGCTGATTGTGCCAAACGAGGGTGTGGCCCTTCACCTTCATCCCGTTTGCTTCGGCAAACTCGACGATAGCGTCGCCCTCGGCGAAGGTGAACGTGCCCTGCTGCGGCTCCGTCACGTCCCACTTCATCTCGTCTTCCGGCGTGACGTAGTTGAACTGCAGCGCGGCGGCCGCGAACTCGGGCTCGTCCAAGTGCCGGTTCGTCAGCGCGACGCCGATCAGGCGGTTGGTGCAGCTGCCAGCGTCTTTCAAGGTCGTAGCGCCCGCGCATGCCGTGGCCCCACCGGTGCCGCCCGACGCGCCGCCGCCGCCGCCGTTGCCACTCCCCGCCGACGCGCCGCCGTTGCCCGTTCCCGCGACCGCCGCCACGCCACCGGAGCCAGCCGGAGAGCCAGCCTCACCGCCGCTCGTGCTTGCGCCAGCGCCGCCTGCAGGCGCGCCGCCTACCGCGCGACCCCCCGACGCGATGCCGCCGAGCGTGCCCGCCGCTGCGCCGGACCCGCCCGCGCCCGCGCCCCCTCCCCCCACTGCCGGTGAGGGTGCGCAGGCAAAGCCAAGCGGGGAGATCCCCGCGACCCAGATCAGCAGCTTCGCTAGATTTCGCACCAGAATCCTCCCTCGAACGGCGAGGCCGCCGCCGCCGAACGCGGTCGGTACCTGTCGGCCTCAGAACAGGTACATCAACCTCAGGCGCCCGCTCATGCTCTTGTTGTGGAACGCCGCGACCGGCGGTGGGTTGCTGAGCGGGCTCCACTCCGCGTCCGCGTAGGCGAACACGAACTTCGTGTAGAACCGGTCCCAGAACGTGTACTGCACGGCGCCATACAGCTGCGTCTGCTTACGAACGTCGTTCTCGCCGGTGACGGCGTTCACGTTCAAGTTGTGCTCGTGCGTGTAATACGCGCCAGCCCCGACGAGCAGCGAGTCGACGACGCGGCCGTTGGCGAAGCCGCCGAAGCTGGTGCGTGTGGTGCTCTGGCCGGTGTCGACGACCCCCTGGTTGTTGTTGGTGTCAACCAGCTGCTGCGCGGCGTTCACGCCGAACTCCACGTAGGGGTCGAACACGAACTGGAGCGCGGCACCGAGGCCGCGCTTCGTCACGCTTCCCTTCAAGTCCGCAGACTGTTGCCCCGGCGTCTGCCGCTCGTACTCGCCGCCTACCTTGAGCTTGAGCCAGCCCAGATCCAGAATTGCGACCGGGCGTGTACCGAGCTGATTGCGAGTCGCGGCGCCCACCAAACCGAGCAGCTCGAAGCGTAAAAAGTCCGTGGCATAGTAGTGAAACGCTGCCTTCCCCGGGCCGGTGGTGCGGTCCCACAGGTCAGTGACACCGTAGAGGTCTACGGGCGTGTTGTTCTGGGTGAACGCGCCTTGGCGCTCCACCGTGAACAAGTCCAAGCCCATTCCGAGGTGCATGATTTCCCAGCCCTGGAAGCGACCGACCGTGAGGTCCAGCGTGTTCCACTTGCCAACGCGCACGTAGAGGTCGTCGGCGTTGATGGCGTCGTTCAGGCCCGCGGGGGCGGCTCCGATCAGCGCGAGCTCCCCCTGGCCCTGGACGAACCAGCGATTGCCGACGTCGTAAGTCGGCGTGAAGCGGAGCACCATGCGCGCTTGCTGGCGCCACTCGTGAACGTTCGGATCCGTATCCGGGATGCCTGACTTCACGGCGCGGTAGCTCGTATCTACCCACGCGTTGCCGGAGAAACCGACGCGGGTCGCGGGCCCCCCGACGGTGGACGGCATGTACGGCCACTGGTGACCGTGCATGTTCATCCACAACGAGCCCCCGCGGAGACCGCGGACGCGCGGCGCCGGGTAGGCGTCACCGGGGAGCACTTCCACCGCTACCGCAGGTGCGGCGAGCACAGGGGCTTGGCTCGGCGCGGGCTTGTCCGCTGCCGGCTCTCTTGGCGGCGGAGCGGCCGTGGCTGGCTCCGCCGCTGGCTCTACCGACGGCTGCGCTTCTTCCGTCGTCGGGTCGACTTCGTCCGTCTTGCCGGCTTGAGGTTGTTGGGCCAGCGCAGCTGAGCTCAAGGTCGCGCAAAGCATCACCGCGCGAACACACGTGTAGCGTCTAAGAATCATGGCGTTGGGCTTCGAGGGCTCGGGGCTCACTTGACGGGCAGCGTGCCCATCAGCTCCAGGTGACCGGCGTCCGGCCCGACCATGATGTTCACGTTCCCGGTTTCGACCTCCCAGGCGCCCGTGGCATCACCCTTCCAATACTTGAGGTCCGAGATTCGCAGCGGAATCGTGACGCGCTTGCCCTGATTGCCTTCGAGCGACACGCGGTAGAAGCCCTTGAGCTCCTTCACCGAGCGGCGCGCGGTCGTCCCCGGGTAAGAGACGAACAGGAACGCGGTCGTGTCCCCCGCGACCGCGGTGTTGTTCTGAATGTCCACCGTGACGTTGACGACGCCGTTCTTCGTTACGTCCGTGCAAGGGATGTTCAGGTTGGAGAACGTGAAGTTCGTGTAGCTGAGGCCGTGCCCGAAGGGGTAGATGGGCGTCTTGTTGTTCTTGTCGAGGTAGCGGTACCCCAAGAAGTAGTCCATCGTCGTGGTCGTCGCCGTGTCCTTGAACGGAGGGAGGTCCGCCTCGTTCGGCCAAGCCACGGGCAGGCGGCCACCGAAGTTCGCTTCGCCGAACAGCAGCTGGCCGAGCGCCTGCCCACCGCGCATGCCGGGGTAAAAGGCCATGACCACGGAAGGCACGGTCGCCAGCCACGGCATGTTCACGATACCGCCCGATTGAATGACGACGACCATTGGCTTGCCGAGCGCCGCGACCTCAGAAATCAGCATGTCCTGCTGGGCCGGCAGCGTGAGGCTCGCGCGGTCACCGCCGGCCGGGATCGCGTACTCCTCGCCTTCGTCACCCGGGGTAAGGCCGACCATCACCACCACGAAGTCCGCGTTCGCCGCGGCTTGCGCGGTGTTGCCGCTCGTGACCGTGATGGTGTGCTTCATCGCGGCCTGAGTGATGCCCGCCGCGGGCCCCACGACCTGGGCCGGATCCGGATTGACGCGGCTGCTGCCACGGTCGCCGATCGGCTGATCCACCGCGAAGTCGATGGTGCCGGACAACGGCGTGGTGCTTTGCAGCGTGTACGGCACCTTGAGGCCGACGACGGCGATCGACTTGATGCTGCCGTCGGTCTTGATCGGCAGGTTGTTGTTGTCGTTCTTCAGCAAGACCATCGACTTGACGGCGGCTTCGCGCGCCAAATCGATGTGGGCCATGTTGTTCGTGATGGAGCCCTGCGTCATCGTAGACGTCGGCGTCTTCAAGCCGATCGGGCCATTGAGGAGGGCGGACTTGAAGCGAAATTTCTGCTCCAGAATGCGCGCGGCCGAAGCGTTGATGTCCGCCTGAGTCAAGTCACCCGCGGTGACGGCGGCTTGCAGCTGCGCGAAATTCAGGATCCAAGGCACCTCGATGTCCAAGCCTGCCTTCACGGCGCCGGTGGCGTTGGACTGAGCCACTGACGCGCTCGGAAAGTTCTGGTCGCCCGGCATCGCCCACCAATCCGAGAGCACGACGCCGCGGAAGCCGAAGTCGTTGCGGAGAATGTCCGTCAGCAGGTGCTTGTTTTGCGTGGCTTTGATGCCGTTTACCGAGTTGTACGACGCCATGACGCACGAAACGCCGCCGTCTTTGACGACCATTTCGAAGTGGCGCCCGTAAATCTCGCGCAGCGTTTGCTCGTCCATTTGCGCGTTGTTGTTGGCGCGCCCGTTCTCGATGTTGTTGCCCGCGTAGTGCTTGGCGCACGCGGCGATGTACTGCTGAATGCCCGCGGTCATGGCCGAGGACATGCGGCCGAGGTGGTACACGTCCTCGCCGTACGTTTCCTGCGAGCGGCCCCAATACGGGTGACGAAGGATGTTCATGCAGGGCGCGAGCAGCATCGTGTTTTGCGACGCCGTGGTTTCGTCGCCCATCGCCGCGCCGAGGCGATACTCCAGGTCCAGATCGAAGGATGCGCCGCGCGCGGAAGCGGACGGGAACGCGGTGCTGTAGTTGTTCATGTACGGTCGGCCCTCTTGCCGAGCGTCCAGGTTCAGGCCGCGGCCTGCGTCCCGGTATTGATAACCGCGAATGTTGGCGGTCGTGTCGTCCGGGCTACGCTGAATGTCGTCGTAGTTCTTGGAAGACGCAGTTCCGGGCGGCGTTCCCTGCATTTGTGCGGCCTTCTGCTGCAGCGACATGCCGTTCAGAACCGTCTGCACCATGGGATCCGCCGGCGCCGTGTAGCCGGGCGTGTAGGGATCCATGTACACGGCGTCTGCGCACGCCATGGCGGGAGGGTTCCCGCCCATGCTGCTCGAGCCGCCGAGCACGACCTCGCTGCCGCCGCTGCCCGCGATGCCGCCAGCGCTAGTGCCTGCGGCGGGCGCGGCTCCACCCGTGTTCTGCGCGCCCGTTCCCCCGTTTCCCGTGTTGCTTCCGCTGGTTCCGGTACCAGTTCCAGGACCGGGCGCGGCCGGATGACTACAGGCGGACACCAACACGCCAGCCGTGGCTCCACTGGCCAGTGCGAAGGCAACGAGACGGGGACGGAAATGCATTAACCCAACTCCTTGAGCTCGTGAGAGCGCTGCGGCGCCGAGATCGCGACGCTGCGGGAGTTGAATTCCCGGGCGGCCAAATTCTGATCAGGCTTCGGATGTAAAATCCGCGCTGGACCCGCTTCGCCTCACCGCGTCAAACCGCTGTGGAAGGTCGACACAGTCGGCTCAGCGGTGGACGCAGCGCGCGCGGCGACGACGCCCGAGGCTGAGCGCGCTCAGACCCAGCATGCCGAGCGCGAGCAGCGACTCGACACCCCGCGGCTGCGAGCCGACACGACAACCGCAGCCGCCGTCACCGGGAAGCGTCGTGCCGCCAGCGCCGTTCGGAGCGTTGGCGGTGCCAGTGCCGACGGTGCCGCCTCCATCTACGGGCGCGCCGCCACCGCTCACGCCGCCACCGGTAGCGCTGCCGGCAACGGAACCCGGACCGCCCGCCACGCCCGCGCCACCAACGCTACCGGCTCCGCCTGCCGCCGCGCCCGCGACTCCGCTACCACTGCCGGCAGCGCCGCCGGCAGCGCCCCCTCCCGTGCCTCCTCCGGGATCCACGGGAGGCACACACGCCCCGGGCATCGCGGTCGCGATCGCGCCGGCCTTGTAGGCGCCGATGTCCGGCGTTCCCGAGCGAGCCGCGCGGCTATAGCACTTGGCAACGCCACCGATACTCTTGATGTAGTCGACGTCGATATCGAACTTCCACCAGCTCTCGGCCGCGACCGCGCCGATCATGACCGGGGCTCGTTTCACGAGACATTTGGGGTCGAAACCGATGTCGTCGGTCGGCGCGCCCGCTCCCGTCATGCCCTTGCCGATCAGATCCGTGGCACCCGCCGCGAGGGAGAAGTTCGGATTCGTGCCTTCGGGATCCACGAAGTGGGTGACCGCGCCGGTCGTGACCACGTTGTTGCTCCAACCGGCGGTTGGTTGATTTTGAATCGGCGTGGAGCCGGCCGGGGCTTGGCCGGTGCCGACGATCACGTTGTTCATGAAGGTGACGCCCTGGATCGTGACGCCGCCGTTCGTGAAGTAAATCTCACCCGGGTTGGTCGGCCCGGTCGCGCGCGAGCCGAACTGAGAGTTGTGGTAGCAGGTGTTGTTGATGAACTTGGTGCCGGTGCTGCGCGTGAGGCGGAAGCACGAACCGGCATTACCGAAGGCGATGTTGTTGACGAACGTCGCGCCGTTCGACTCTTCGTCGACGATGAAGCCGCTGCCGTCCGTGTTGCGCTCTGCGTCCGTGTTCTCGAAGGAGATCGTGCCTTCCACGCGGTTGCTTGCGCCGGAAGCCTCGAACAAAGTCACCCCGCTCGACCAGGAGTGCATCTGGCTGCTGCCGTTGTGGGCGGAGATCGAATTTTTGAGACTGAAGCCTTCCGCGCTGAAGAAGGTGAAGCCGGTTCGGCCATTGGAGTAGGAGATGCAGTGCTCGATGTCCCAGTGGCCGTTGGAGAGCGTGTCCTCGTCCACGCCGCCGGCCCAGCCATTGCCGAAGCCGATGTTGAAGCCGCGAACGACCAAGCCCTGAAATTTCACGTATTCCGCGACGGTGGAGCCGACGCCGCTGGACTGGTCGTCCGCGGTCGGGGCGGGGCCGGTGCCCTCGATGATCGGCGTCGCACATTCGTCCGCCTTGAACGTGAGCCAGGCGTCGGCGGTACCGGTGCCGTTGACGTAGAGCGAGCTCTTGTAGACGCCGTCCATCAGAATCACGGTGTCGCCGGCGGCCGCGCTGTTCGCCGCGCTGCCGAGCGCGCACGGCGTCGCGCGCGTGGAGCAAGCGGCTGCGCTCGTCCCCGTACCGGTGGGGGAGACGTACCAAGTGGCTGCGCGCGCCGACGGTGCGAGCGCGAGGTAAGCGAGCATCGACGAACAGAGCAGAAGCGATTGTCTCATGGGGGCAACTCTCGACGTGCGCGTCCCTTCGCGACGCCGAGTCGCCGCGTCGGGGCGCAATCCCGAGCGGCCGCTATATACGCGTCGCGAGCAGATTGCCAGGCGAAGGCAGCGTCACCCGATCCGACGATGGTGACGCGAAGCACCGGAGTGCGCGAAGCATCCAAGTCATCGAGCACGCCCGCCGAGACCTCGAATGCGCGAGCCATCCAAGTCGCAACCGCTGCGTGCAGCTCGCAAGCGTGTGTGCGAGCTTCTGGCTCGGCGCAGCGCTCACGTGCGCACGCGCTCGTTCCAAGCTGCGCCTCCGAGGCCCACAATGACCGCGTCTATCCCGCATTTTTTGCTCGAGCGAGAGCGCGACCGCAACGAGAGCACCCGCGGCGGCTACAGCGCTTACGCCGCCCACCGCGCGCGGCAAATGGCGCTGATGGGGGACCGTCGTGGCGAGCGACTAGCGGTGCTCGGCGCGGGCAATTGCAATGACCTAGAGCTTTCCACGCTCGCGGCGTCGTTTCGAGAGCTCCACTTATTCGATCTGGACGAGGAGGCGCTGGACGGCGCTTGGCGCCGTCAAAACGACGACGTGAAGCGCGCCTGCCACCTACACACCTGCGATTTGACTGGCGTGGCTTCGTTCCTGGAAGCCTGGAAGGCCGCGCCCCCGGAACCTCTCGAGGCGCAGCTCGCGGCGTGGACGAAGCTGAGCGCGGTGGCGACCGCGTGCGGCCAGTTCGACACGGTGCTGAGCAGTTGCCTGCTGAGCCAAGTCGCCATCAATCTGCGCGACTATTTCGGCATCGTGCCCGCGCTCAACAGCGCGCTAGTCGCGGCCATCTCCGGGCATGTCATGCTCGCGGCCGCGCTGACCAAGCCTGGGGCAGCCGTGCTCGTGACGTCGGACTGCATCACGAGCCGCTATCCCATCCGCGAAGAAGCGCAGGCGCGCGGCGCCCTCAACGCCATCCTCCACCTGGCCGCACAGGGCGCGGCGTTCCCTGGAACGGACCCCGAGCTCGTCGCCAGCTTGCTCACGAGCGCGGAGTTTTCGCGCCCGGAGCTGAAGGACGCCTGGATTTGGGACGTCGGCAGCCAGTCGTACCTGGTGTACGCGTTGGAAGCCGTGCGTCACGCGTAGGGCGGCGAAAGCCGCATTTAACGGCTTAGTCGGATGTCCACTTCGCGTTCGACATATTGCCACTCGGCGGTAGCTCGGAGGGCCGCTACCAGTTCTTCGAACTCGTTGGCGGCTTCCGGCGCGTATTCGAACCAAGTCAAGAAGTCGAACGGTTCTCCGAGGTCGCGACTATGGTGAAGGCGCCTCGCGACGGCTGGCAGGTAGCGAGCCCCAATCTCGATGTGCCGAGAAGCCTCGTGGAACACGGCCGCTCGTTCGTCCTGCGCCAGGTTCCACCATGCCTCGTTCTTCTTGATGGGAATCAAAGCCGCACGAGTGGCGGCGCGACGACCAAGGCCGGCCTGACTTGCTTGCAGCATCGAGCGGTCAGAAAGACTCGTGTATCGCAGATTGCTCACGGTGCCGCGAAGCTGCCAGACCGCTTCGTCGGTTGCCGGAGGACTTTCGTCTTCGCAGATCTGCAGTCTGGCGGACAGGGCCAGCGACGGTCCAATCACGGACGTGACGCCATCTACGCGCCACGAGCCGTGGGAGCCGGCTGAGAAGGTCACCATCAAGGGTCGAGACATGGGGCGTCGCGGTCAGTTCCTTCATGACGAAACTACCGCGGCTCCCGTTTCGAGCGGATATCGAGCGAGTGTCACACGCCCCGGCTTCGACTTCCGGTGCGGGCCTCAAGCCCGTTGGCCGTCGGCGTCAGCCTCGGACACCCCCTGCTCGTGCAGCTTGCGCAGGCGCGAGTCGACGAGGGACTTTGCCCACGCTTCCACGCGCTCGCGCTCGGCGCCGCGAACGACCTCGCTTTCGCTCTTCACGCCGTCTGGCGAAGTCCCGCCGCTCTCTTCGAGCAGCTTGTCGGCGGTAGCGCGCCAGGTCGCGACCTGCACGGCCCCGCCAGCGGTGGACATCGCCAGCCAGTCGACGACCGAGGCGGGTCGGTCGTGCACCTCCACGTGAAAGCGAAGGCCGGACGGTAGCTGCTCCATACGGAAACGCACCACACCGGCGAGCGCGTGCCCCTGAAGAGTAGCGAGGGTGAGGCAGGTAGCCGTGAGCTCTACGACACGCACCTGAACGTGGCCGCGGAGCGGCAAGCTCATGGTCAAGGTGACTCCGTAGCGCACTTGTACGTCCGAGCCCGGCTCGACCCCGACGCCGACGTGCCAGGGAGTCATCTCGCCGAAGCGAGCGCAGAACCGCTCGAACAGCGCCTCGCTGCTCAGCTTGCTGTCGACAATATCGACCCAAACGTGCCGGCGCACGAGCGAGCCAACGCCCTCGTCCATGGTTTGCTCGGGCGTGTCGTCTGCCAGGCGCTTCAGTCCGACGTCCAAAGAGGTGGGCGTGATGCCGAAGACCGGCTCCAGAGCGTTTTGCCCGGGCGCGAGGAGGTTACCCTCCTTCATCATCTGAATCTGCCCTCCATCGAGCGGCGCACCGATGCCGATCGCGGTCAGGGCGCGAGCGCCGAGCACAGCGAGGAAGCCGGGCATCGGCACGGAGGGAGCCGCCCGCCCCGTCAAGGTGCCGAGCCGCTGTGCCAGGTCGTTCAAGCTCGTTCGGTCAGGCCCCGCGAGCTCCAACGTTCTTCCCTCCAAACCTGCGAGCGTGACCGACTCGGCCATCGCCTTGCCGAGGTCTTCCACCCAAATCGGCTGGAACGGGTGGTCTCCGCCGTCGATCCCGGGGACCATGGAGACTACGCGCACCATCTTGAGCAAAATCGAGATGACTTGGTCCCCGGGTCCGTAGACATTTCCGGGTCGGAGCACGACCCATTCGCGCGAAAACCGATGGGTCGCGGCCTCTGCTTCGCGTTTGGACGCATGATAGGCCGACTCTCCACGCTCCGCGCCAAGCGAGGAGATATAGATCAAGCGGCGGACGCCAGCCGCCTCTGCGGCGGCGATGATGGCGCGCGTACCGCCGACATTCACGCTTTCGAACGTGCTGGACGCCGTCTCACTGATGATGCCGGCAGAATGAATTACCGCTTCACAGCCCTGCATGGCGCGTCGGAGCGCTTCTGCGTCGTTGATGTCACCGTCGTGACAGCTCACCTCGGAAGGCCATTGCGGCGCCGTCTCCGACGCGTGCCGAGAGTAGATACGGACCCGATGGCCACGTGCCAACAGGGCGACCACCGTTGGCGAACCGAGAACTCCGTTACCGCCCGTGACTAGAACTTCCACGCCGGAGTTACTTGCAAAAGGTCTACCAACCGACGCCCGCATCCAAAGCGCGCGTCTTGCTGCAACGTGCCTCGGGTTGTGTAACTCCAGTACCCGCTGCGATGTACTGACCTAGCCGAAAGTGGTGGTCGTTAACGCGACGGTCCCGCAGGAACGCCTCGCTGGGAACTGTTTGCTCGGCGGGGGGCCCCGAGCCGCGACTTGGGTCGGGGGAGCGATGCCTGCGGAGGTCGGACGAGCTCGGGGCCAGCCGAGCTGATTGGGCAGGAAGGGACGAACGGGTGATCGGGAGTTGAGGATGCGTCCCGATCGCAGACCTGGTGAATGAGCTATTGGTACAAGCTCTTGAGCCGGCGCGCGCAAAAGCGCGAGACTCTGAAGCTTGGCAGGGCTCTTACCGTACAAGTAAGTCCGGTCACGCGTATTGTCCGCGCTCTCGAGTTGGAGTAGTCCGCGTCCTCGGAGGAGAGCGTATGACAATTCGCGCGGGTAGTTGGGCACGGCGCTCGGTTGCACTCGGCTTTTCACTGCTTTCGGCCTGCGCGGAGGAGCCCCGAACGAGCAGCGAAGAGCCGGTGGTGAGCTCCAGCCAGGCCCTCACGAGCGTCACCACGAGCAGCTGCGGTTACAGCCTCCGCAGCGGAGCCTACGGTACTTGGCCTGGCGGCTATCAAGCCTGGGTCGAGCTTCGCAACGAGAATGGTCCCATCACCACTGCTTTTCAGGTGCTGGTCGACGTGGGCGGCGGCACCATCACCGCCGGTCACCTCGCGGAATACACCGCGGCGGAGGGCGGGTACTTCGCGACCGCTCCGAGCTGGCTCCAGCACCAGAAGATCAAGCCGGGCGGCGCCTACCGCCTTCAGTTCAACGGCGCTCCGCAGTACACAGAAGTCAAGCCGTACCTCGTGTCCGTAAACGGCGTGCCGTGCGACCCGACGCCGCCCCAGGTGACGCTCGCAGCGAGCAGTGAATTCATCATCTCCCCGCAGACCCTCACGCTGACCGCGCAGGCCAGCGACGACACCGTCGTGCGGAAAGTCGTCTTCGAGCGAGACGGCGAGGTGTTCGCGACCGACGCCCAGGCCCCGTTCGTCGCTGAGCTCGCCATCGCCGAACCCGACAACGGGCGGCATTCGTACACGGCCGTCGCCTACGACGCGGGCGGCAATCGCACCAAGTCTTCGCCGGTACGGGTACTGGTCGCGCTCGGCGACAAGTTCTTGGGTACCGCTCCCGGCGGTCCGGAAGACTACGGGGACGTCCTCGCCTACTTCGACCAGCTCACTCCGGAGAACGCCGGCAAGTGGGGCCTCGTCGAGGAGCAGCGCGACGTCATGAACTTCGCGGCGCTGGACGCGGCGTACGGCTTCGCGCGGGAGCACGGATTGCGCTTCAAGCTGCACACGCTGATTTGGGGCCAGCAGCAGCCGGCCTGGCTGGCCGCGCTGCCGCCCGAGGAGCAGCTGGCCGAGATCGAAGAATGGTTCGCGGCCCTTGCGGAGCGCTACCCCGACTCGGACATGGTGGACGTCGTGAACGAGCCGCTCCACGCGGTGCCGACGTACGCGGCTGCGCTCGGCGGCGCGGGAGAAACGGGTTGGGACTGGATGATCCGTTCCTTCGAGCTGGCGCGTGAGTACTTCCCCCGCGCTCAGCTCCTGCTGAACGACTACAACATTCTCATCCTGGAGCCGTTCACGGCGCAGTACCTCGAGCTCGTCGAGCTCTTGGACGAGCGCGGGCTGATCGACGGCATCGGTGAGCAGGCGCACTTCCTAGAGCGCGCGGAGCTACCGGTCGTGCAAGCCAACCTGAATGCGCTCGCCGCCACTGGCCTCCCGATTTACATTTCCGAGCTCGACGTGAGCTTCGCGGACGACGCGCGCCACGCGCAGCGGCTGCGAGACCTATTCAGCCTATTTTGGACGCATCCGTCGGTCGTGGGGGTCACGCACTGGGGCCACCTGGAAGGCAGCATGTTCCGGCCGAACGCGTACCTGATACGCACCAACGGCACGGAGCGCCCCGGGCTCATTTGGCTGAAGTGTTTCGTCGCGGGCGGAGGCGAAGCGTGCACCGTGCCCGAATACGTGCCGACGCCCCGAGTCGGCGACGCGGGCGGCCTGGAGCTGCAGGCAGTAGACTACGATGGCTCGGAAGGCGTGCTCGCGCTGGGCGACCAAGTCGCGTACACGGACGATGGCGATTGGCAGAGCTTCACCCGGGTCCGCTTCCGCAGCGAATGGGACACGTTTTCCGTGACGTACGCCAAGGGCAATGCGGGCCCGTCGAGCATCAGCGTGCACGTGGGGACGTTGGACAGCGCACCGGCGCTCACGGTGCCGCTCCCCCCCACCGCCGGTTGGGGCACCAGCTCGACAATTTCGGTACCGTGGGCGCCGCTCGCCACGGAGCAAGACGTGTTCATTCGGTACGAGGGTGGGTTCGGCGTCGCGAACGTGGACCGTTTCCGCTTCTCGTCGAGCTCGGTGGGCGAAAACATCATCGCCAACGGCGACTTCGAGGCCGATGCCAGCGGCTGGTTCAGCTGGGCCGGCACAGTGGGGGTCACGAGCGCGACTTCCGTCACCGGCTCGCAGAGCCTGCTCGTCTCGAACCGTCCCTCCAATGGTCCGGCCGCGACGAACCTGACGAGCCGCGTCGCTGCAGGCACGTCGTACCAGGTGAGCATTTGGGTCGCCGTTCAGGGCGCGGCGGAGGCGAGCGTGAACGTGACCCAGAAGGTAGAGTGTGACGGCGCCGCGAGTTACGGGTGGCTGGCCAGCCCGGTCACGGTGCAGCAAGGCCAATGGGTGGAGCTTACGGGCACGCTCGCCGTCCCCAGCTGCAACTTGACGGACCTGCTCATTTACGTCGAGGGACCGCCCGCGGGAGTGGACCTCTTGTTGGACAACGTTTCCGTGCGCGCACCCGTGCAGAGCAACCTGCTCACGGACGGCAACTTCGAGTCCAGCATTGGGGGTTGGTTCAGCTGGGACGGCGCGCTGGCGCCCAGCAACCTTCGCTCTCACGGCGGCGCGCAGAGCGCTCGGCTGACGAACCGCGCCGGCAACGGCCCCATCGCACGCTCGCTCCTCGGAGTCGTAACGCCGGGTAAGAGCTACTCGGTCAGCGCCTGGACGAGCGTCGGAGGCGCCGCGTCCGCCAACGTGAACCTGACCACCAAGATTGAGTGCCAGGGAGCAGCCGCCAGCTATGCGTGGCTCGCGCCGCCAGCCGCCGTGGCGGACGGCGCGTGGGTGAAGCTGTCCGGCACGCTCGCGGTGCCAGATTGCGCGCTCGCAGACTTGCTGATTTACGCGGAAGGACCCGCGGGCGGCGTCGATCTGTATTTGGACGACGTCGTCGTCGCGCCCGTTCCGTGAGAGATTAGAACTTTCCCGCGACCTTCAGGCACGCCCCCAGGCAACCTCCTCCTGGGGAGACGGAAACGGAAACTTCCTCTAAGTTCCGCCCACGACTGTAGTGCAGCAAGGTGGGCACGGCGTAGCCCACGCCGAAGCCAATACCGAAGCCCAACAGCACGTCCGTGGCGTAGTGGCGATCTCCCACGACACGCGTGATAGCCGTCGTCACCGCGCCACCGGTCGCAAGCAAGCACGCGCCCGCGTCCGCTAGGGGGTGCCCCCACAGCGGCAGGTAGCGATGATTGGCGCAGGTAAGGCCGGCCGACGTCGCGACAATCGCGGTGTGGCCGCTGAAAAATGACTCCGTATCCACCTCGCACGCGCTTGGGTCGCCGGGATTCTGCCGGCGGCACTCGCTGGAGTCCGGCCGTTCGCGCGCTACGCCCCTCAGGGCACCGTACGAAAGCAGGCCGGAATAAGCGAACGACTGCAGACCGACGAGCTCCAGGTTCAGCGCGGCCTTCGTATCGCCACGCACGAGCCACGCCGCCAACAGCGGGTCGACTAGCAGTGGCAGCACGGGCGCCGCGAAATACGGAATATCGCCGATGCCCCGCGCCGTCTTGCGCCCATCATCCGAATCGGCCCGTATACCGTCGCGCACGGCGTCGTCGAAGAGGATGCCTCCCTCCCACCGCGCCTCCCGAGGAGGACCGGCGAGGAACAGAGCCGCGGTGCCGACACCGGCCATGACCGTCGCCGCGCCTTCCCAGGCGGAGAATGTCGGCCAATGGCGCTTCCACATGGAAGGCCGGGGTAAGTTTTGCGCGGCGGCCGCGTTCGCTTCGACCTGCGAGGGCGTTGTCTTGGGCTGCGCGGCGCAGGGTTTGACGACCGTGAGGATCGCGATGACGCCGCAAGCAACCTTTTGTCTCACAGCGTTGCCCGACAGCAACTCGTGTGCCACCAAAACGGCGGCTGCCAACCCGCCCTTTTGTAGCAAAAATCACCGCCGGGTCGTTATACCGCGTGTCCGTTCGATGAATTTCACCCATTCGTAGCGTTGGCGGGAACGCGCGAGCGGGAGGCGTGTCCGGGGAACCCGTCGGCGGGTCGCGCCTGCGTATCGAGCGAGACCGAGACCGACTCACCCGTTCAGCGCGACGGCCGCTAATCCGCGTTGTCGATCGGCTAGTCTGCCGACATGGCGAAGGCGCACACGTCGTGGACGGTCCTGAAGCACGGCCCGCTGGAGCGGCTGAGCGACAACCTGTGGCGTGTGAAAGGAGCCCTGCCCGGCATGTCACTCGAGCGAGTCATGACCGTCGTGCGTCGCGGTGACGGGTCGCTCCTTCTGCACAGCCCGATCGCTCTGGACGAGACGCACCAAGCGGAGCTGGAGGCTCTCGGTCCCGTCGCGGTGCTCGTCGTCCCGAACGCCGGCCACCGGCTCGACGCTCCAGCATATAAGCAGCGCTACCCCAAGGCGGTCGTCTTCTGCCCACCACAAGCCAAGTCGCGGGTCGAAGAAGTGGTGCCCGTCGACGGAACGTACCCTGACTACGCGGACGACGGCGTGGTGCGGTTCGAGGTGTTGGAAGGCGTCGCGGAGTCGGAAGGCGCGCTCATCGTTCGCTCGGCGGACGGTGTCAGCGTCGTTTTGAACGACGTGGTGATGAACATGGACAAGAAGAAGGACCTGCTCGGCTACTTCTTCACCACCGTCCTCGGCTCGGCGCCGGGGCCGCGGGTCAGTCGCTTGTCTCGGCTGGTGTTCGTGAAAGATCAGCCCGCGCTGCGCGCGCACTTAGAGCGACTGGCGTCCTTGCCCGACCTCGTGCGACTCATCGTTTCCCACGAGAAGGTGGCTCACGGCGAGGCCGCTGCCGCCGCGCTCCGGCAAGCGGCGACTTACCTCAAGTCCAGCTGAGCGAGGCTCTATCGCGCGCTCGCGATAACCTGGTGGCCGAGGGGAACGTGGGCTGAGGTCGAAGCGGGGGGCTTGCGCGACCCTCGGCGGCTCGACGCCACCTCCGCGATCTCGAGCCTGTCGGCAAGGCGAGCAAATTCGCCGAGGAATTCCTATGTGCGTGCACTCCGGTGGGCCTTCATCCCCCGCTGGAAAACTGCAGGACACGGAGGAGGAAATGCTCGTCTTTTTCGAATCGAGCGGGGGCGCTAGTTCATTGAAGCTGACCGCGTCGCCGATTTTGCCGACGCGGGTCCGGAACCAGTTCCCTTGGGCCGCAAGTTTTGGTCGGCATCCGAACGGGGTGATCGCTATGACCTTCGCAAACATTTCACGATTTCCACGTGCGTTGGGCCTCAAGGGCGGCACGGCCCTCGTCGGCTCCCTTGCTCTCCTCGCCGGTTGCGGCGCGGGTACCGATAACACGGGCCCCGGTGGCCCCAACCATGGCGCCACGGGCGGCACCAGCGCCTCGGGTGGCAGCCCCGGCGTTCCGAGCGCCGGCACTGCTGGGTCGGACAGCCTCCCCCCGGACGGCCCCTGCCAGCAGGGCGTGCCGGTGACCACGCAGATACCTCGCATGCTGAACCGCCAGTACGGCAACGTGGTTCGGGACCTGCTCGGCGTCACTGACTTGGACGGCGCCCCCGTTGCCTCCGCGCTGTTCGGCGACTTCACGGGCCCCATGACGGCGCCCGCCTGGCAAATCTATCAACAGGTGGCGGCGAAGATCGCGGCCAAGGTGATGTCCGGGCCGACCAAGTCGATGTTCATCAGCTGTGACCCGGCCGCCGCCGGCTGCCTGAAGACGACGATCGAGACCTTCGGCCGTAAGGCGTTCCGCCGCGCGCTGTCCGCCGAAGAAGTCACGAGCTTCGAGCGGCTGAGCAAGACCACGCCTCCCGGCACGCCCGCGGAGGTCGCGGAGGCGACGCTGAACGCTTTCTTGGTCTCGCCCTCGTTCCTGCTCATCCCGGAGATCAACACCGAGGTAGAGGGCAGCGCCATCAAGCTCGCCCCGCACGAAGTCGCGGCGCGGCTCTCGTTCCTCCTCTGGGGCTCCGTACCGGACGCCACGCTCGACGCAGCCGCGGACGCCAATCAGCTGCAGACCAAGGAGCAAATCCTGGCCCAGGCGCAACGCATGATCGCGGTGCGCGAAAAGGCCGGGCCGCTCGTCTCGGCGTTCCACAACGAGTGGGCGCAAGTGAACAGCGGCAGTGGTCACTGGTTCAAGATCGACCACGACGTCGTCAAATACCCGACGTACAACGCGGCCGCCAAGACCAGCTACGCCAAGGAGATGGACGCGTTCTTCGAGGAAGTCGCGTTCACCAACGGCTCTTTTTCGGACTTGCTCACGAGCAAGGTGGCGTTCGTCAACAAGGACAACGCCGCGATCTACGGCCTGGACCCGGCGACGTACGGAGCCGAGCTCACCAAGGTGTCGTTAGATTCGGCGGAGCAGCCGCGCCCCGGCTTCCTCACCCGCGCCGGCTTCTTGAGCTCGTACTCCAACTACGACGCCACCAGCCCCATCCTGCGCGGCGCCTTCATCGCGGTGTCGCTCATGAACATGAACCCGGGGGCGCCCGTGCCAGAGGCCACGACCACGAAGGTAGAGGGCACGTTCCCCACCCAGCGCGCCTACGTGGAAGCGCTGACGGAGAAATCGCAGCCGTGCCTAGGCTGCCACCAGCTCATCAACCCCCTCGGGTACGTGTTCGAAAACTACGACGGCATCGGCAAGTGGCAGACCACGGATTTGCGTGGAGGGCCGATCGACGCGGCGGTCACGACCGCCAACGTGAACTTCGGGGAAGCCGGCGTGAAGCCGATTTCCTCTGCGGCCCAACTCATGGAGGAGATCTCCAAGCTGCCGAAGGCGCAAGAGCTCTACGCGAAGGCATGGGTCTCCTACGCCTTCGGTCGTCCCTCGAACGCGAACGACCAATGCACCGTCGATCAGCTCAAGACGAGGCTGACCGCCGGCGGGTACAGCATTCTCAGTCTGCTCGGTGACCTCACCCAGGCGGATTCCTTCCGTGTACGCGTCCGTGGCACTCCGTGAATCTGAGGAAAGACCGACCATGAACAAGCAAATCAATCGACGAATCCTCCTCAAAGGTTTGGGCGGAGCCGTGGTGGCGGCCCCGTTCCTCAGCTCCGTGTTCGAGCGTACGGCCAGGGCGCAGTCGGCCACGACGCCCAAGCGCACCATCGTGATGTTCACGCACTACGGTTGCATCACCAACAAGTGGTTCCCCGCCAAGCTGGACGGCGAGCTCACGGCCGCGGACCTGATGCCAACGACGCTCGCCCCGCTCGCCCCGTACGCGAGCAAGCTGCTGATGCCACGCGGCATCCGCACCATGAACGAGTGGACCGCCAACAACCGCGGGGCCGGCAAGGGCCGCGGGCAGGGCAACGACTCGCACACCCAAATCGTGGGCTCGTTGTTTACGTGTCAGCCCGTCACCCCGAACAGCAACGACCCGTTTTCCTTCGAGGATCCGAAGTTCAACGCCAAACCGGTGGGTCCGTCTTTGGACCACATCATGGCCAAGCAGCTGAGCCCGAACGGAACGCCGCTGTTCATGAACGTCTCCGGCCAGTCCCGGGAAGGCGCGATGTCGGCCATCTCGTACTCGGCCGCGGAGACGATCTTCCCCGCCGTCACCGCAGCGCAGGCATTCACCAGCCTGACCGGGCTGTTCAAAACGGACGCGCCCATGAACGCGGACACCTGGGCCATCTCCAAGGGCAAGGCCATCACGGATATCGTGAAGGACGACTTGAACCGCCTCATGAGCAAAGACATGAGCCGGTCCGACAAGGACAAACTGCAAGCATGGATGGAGCTCGCCAACGAGGTTGGTGGAGTGATTGCCTCAGCGCAGTGCAACCAGGAGCTTGCCATGATGCTGGGGGCTTCCAACAAGCCGGCGAGCGGCATGGGCGACGCGCTGACCCGCAAGGTGAGCGACACCATGGATAACGCCGACCTTTACATGGCGATCGCAGCGCTCGCGGCCGCGTGCAATGCGAACCCGGTCATCTTCCTCAAGTTCCCGAACAACTTCGTGTTCAGCGGCCTCGGCATCAACGCGGACGCACACAACCAGTCCCATCGTTTGGACAACGCGGGCATGCAGGGCACGTGCGTGCCGAACGCAGTGCAGAACCTCCTGAAGATCGACGGGTACTACACGGCCAAATTCGCGAGTTTGATCAAGTACCTGGACATGATCAAGGAAGACGACGGCACCGTGCTCGACAACAGCGTCGCGGTTTGGATGAACGAAATGTCCGACGGCAACGCGCATAACCTCAACAACTCCCCCATCATCCAGGCGGGCAGCGGCGGCGGGTTCTTCAAGACTGGCCGCATCGTGAACCTGGACAAGGAGTCTGGTGCGACGCCCGAGCAGATGCTGGGTCGGAGCCTCGCGCAGTGCGTGGACGGCGCCCCGCAGATGTCGGACGGCGTGAGCCAAGCCACGGGCACGGATTCGAAGTACGGCAACGCGCCCGTGAACAAGTACTTCTGCAACATCATGAACGCGATGGGCATGAAGGCAGACGCCGCAGGCTTCCCCGCCAAAGACGGCCCCGCGAGCGAGATCACGCACTTCGGCTATTCCGACAAAACCGAGGACTTCACCGGCGGCAAGGGCGCGGTGGCGGGCGCCACGATCCACAAGCCGGGTCAGTTTACGGAGCTCAAGGCCTGAGCCCAAGGCCGCTCACGGTCCTCGCTGCGTCGTTCGCCCTCGCTTGTTCGAACGAGGTGAAGGAGCCGCCTCTGCAGGTCGCAGGGGCGAGCGGCGCGGCGAATCCCGTGCTCGTCGCGCCGGACGGCTTGACCGTGTTGGAGCGCCCCGGAGGTTGCGGCGTCATGAAGGCGGCGGCGGTCACGTTGAAGTCAGGACCGAGCGGCATCGAGCTGTATGCTTCGTTGAAGAACGGCGGGGAGTCTCCGGCTTGCGGCACCGCGTTTTCGGTCGAGCTTTTCGACGACGCCGAGCAGTCCGTTGCCGCGGGCAGCGGCGGGCTCTTGGTGAAGCGCTTCTTTCGGTTGGCGGACGGCTCCGGCACGGCCGCGTGCCTGGCACCGGGAGACGTGAGCATGATCGCGCTTCGCAACCTGAGCTTGGACCTGCCGCCCGAGCAGGTGCGCCGCGTCGAGTACTGGTGCAATTACTGGGCGCTGGACGTCGTGCCCCTCGGAGAATTGAAGCTCAGCGAGGTGACCCGCGTTCTCCACGCCGACGGCACGTCGTTCACGGGCGTGCTCGAAAATGGCCTAGACGCGCCGCTCCCGAGCGCCGCCGTCGCCGTTTTCCCGCTGGACGACGCGGGGCGACCGCTAGACGTCGCGCTCGCGGAAGGCATGACGGAGGTCCCAGCCGGCGGCTCCTGGTCCTTCGAGACGAGCGCAGTGGCCGACCCCGGCATCGCGCGCGCTTCCTTTCCGACGCGCGGCCCATGAACGCAATCTGGAGGACGAGTGCTCGCTGAATCCCGTTCGAACCTGCTCCCCGTGTTGTTGGCGCTACTCTCGGCGTGCGCCGTCGTCGCGTGCCGGAAGGACAAGACCGAGACCGCTCCGCCGACGGCGCTCGCGGACCCGACCCAGGTGCACGGCCGCGCGAACGAGGCACGGCAGTCGCTAAAAGCGCTTGATCCTGCGTTCGCGGGGCTGAGCCAGAAGCTTAGCGCGCTGCATCGCGAGTTCGACCCGCTCCCGCCAGGCTTGCCGAACTTCGGTGAGACGCGCAGCCGGTTCTACGCCCTCTCCGTCGCGCTCGGTGCGCTAACCGCAAAACCCTCCTGGCTCTCCGGTCGCATCGAATCGGCCGTGGAGGCGCGCGACCTCGCGGAGCTCTCCGCGATCTCGAGGGAGATCATGGAGACGCAGACACAGCTTCAGCAAGCGGACGTCCGCGCCGCGGAGCTGCTCCTGCAAGTGCAGCCGTTCAAGAAAGCCGCGGCCGAAAAAGCCGAGGAGCTCCAGGCGTTCGGCAAGACGAAGTGTGAGTGAGGCGAGACGCGGTTACGGCATCGCGCCGTTTTGAATCCACTTCTCGATCGCCGCGATATCCTCGGGCGGCACGCAGCCGGGGTCGCCGTCGTCGAAGCACTTGCCCAGCGGCATGCGCGCGGTCATGCCGCAGTCGGCCTTGAGCAGCTTGACGAACGCACTGTTGGCCGGGTTTCCGGGCGTGAGCGCCGGCCCGCAGTCTTCCGTGGTGTGACCCTTGAGCGTCGTGATGAGGTTTTCCAGCGGCTTCATCTGCAGCGGACTGCCCGGCTCGTCGTGGCAGGGCGCGCCGAAGCACGACAGCCCGACCACGCGCTTGACCGTTTCGAAGGTGGCGGGAACCTCCGGCAACCCGCTCCCACCGCTGCCGCCGGCTCCGGCCGTACCGACCCCGCCCGAGCCGCCGCCACCGGAGCCCGCGGAGCCGCCCCCCGCCGTGCCGCCGCCCGCGCCGCCGCCGGCCGCACCGCCGGGCAGCGCCCCGGTGCCACTCGTCCCGGAGCCGCCGACGCCCGCGGAGCCGCTCGCGCTCACACCCGCAGAGCCGCCCACGCCCGTCGGCGGCTCCTCCGTGCCCGAGCAAGCCGTCACGCTGGCTAGCGATGCGAGCAGCGCCAGTAAAGTCACGGAGCCGACGTTAGAGGCGCGGTTGTTGAGCACGGACGCGGAAGTCGACGAGAGTCGGAGCATGGGCAGATTCCAGCACTACCCTCCGGACCGAACCCGTGACAGGTGAGCGTTTCTGCGCCGCAGCGGTGATCAGTTCCAGCCCGTGTGAAAGAGCTGGAACCGATTCCGCTCGTGTTCAGGATCGGCGACGTCGTCGCGAGACGATGCCTGCCGCCGCCGCGACACCCAGCAGCGCGAGCGCGCCCGAGGTTTCGCCGCCAGGAGCCGTGACCGAGCAGATGCCGCCTCCGAGCACGACCGGCCGCTTGCTGTCGGTGCCACCGGTGCTGCCGCCGCTCGACGTGCCCCCGGTGTCCTCACCCCCGGCGCCGCCCTCGCCAGGAACCGCGCCGCTACCGCCGTTGCCAGCCGTGCCAGCGGAACCAGCCGTGCCGGCGCTCCCGCCGGTCGTGGGCATACCGGCCGCGCCACCTTCGCCGACCACGTTGTCGTCGTCAGTTGGGTCGAGCGGATCGCGCTCACCTTCGTCGAACGAGCCGTCGTGGTTCGCGTCTTCGTCACCGTCATTGACGCCGCCGTCGTCCGTGTCGGGGTCGAGCACGCCCGTGAGGGTGGCCGGATCCGCGTCGGCGATGCATTGGTTGGCGGCCGCGCTGGTGGCGTTGTTTGCGCAAGATTTGCCGGCTTCGGTGCCATCGAACAAGCCGTCATCGTCGCTGTCCGGGTCGAGGATGTTCTTGATGCCGTCACCGTCGCTGTCGGCGGCGAAGTTGGGCTCCTCGCCGTCCAGCAAGCCGTCGTCGTCGCTGTCCGCGTCGTTGGGGTCGGAGCCGACGGTGGTTTCGACACCGTTGCTGAGCCCGTCTCCATCCGCGTCTTGGTTGGTGCCGTCGTCGGCGCCCTGACCCGCAGTCGGATCCGTTTCGCCGGCGTCGAGCTTGCCGTCGAGGTTGGTGTCCTCGGAACCGTCGCTCACGCCACCGTCGTCCGTGTCGGCGTCGATGGGCGACGTGGTGGTGGTTGGATCCGCGTCGGCGATGCAGCTCCCCGGAGACGTCGCTGGGTTCGCGCAGTCCTTGCCCGCCTCGGTACCGTCGAACAAGCCGTCGTCGTCACTGTCGGGGTCGAGCGGGTTGTTCAGTCCGTCGCCGTCGCTGTCCAGGGCCGGGTTCGGCTCTTCGCCATCGGGCAAGCCGTCGTTGTCGGTGTCGGCGTCGTTCGGGTCGGTGCCGAGGGTTTCCTCGACGCCGGTGCTCAAGCCGTCGCCGTCAGGGTCGAGATTGTCCCCGTCGTCGGCGCCCTGACCCGCGGTCGGATCCGTTTCGTCGGCATCAATGGCGCCGTCCAAGTTGGCGTCCTCGGAGCCGTCGTTCACGCCGCCGTCGTCAGTGTCCGCGTCGAGCGGCAACGTGGTGGTGCCCGTATCCGCGTCGGCCTTGCAAGCGTCGGCCAGCGGATCCGTGTCGGGCTCGGAACAATCCAGGCCGAGCTCCGTCCCGTCGAACAAGCCGTCATTGTCGCTGTCCGGATCGAGCGGATTGATGAAGCCGTCCAAGTCCGTGTCCGAGCTCGGGTTCGGCTCGGCGCCGTCCAGCACGCCATCGTCGTCCGAGTCCGCGTCGTTCGGATCCGTGCCGAGCGTCTCCTCCTCGGCGTCGGTCAGGCCGTCGTCGTCACTGTCGAGCGGCGGGGTCACATCGTCCGCGGGGTTACGCGGATCGCGCTCGTCAGGGTCCACCTTGCCGTCGTGGTTGGAGTCCTCGGCGCCGTCCGCAACGGTGCCGTCGTCGGTGTCTGCATCTTCCGGATCGGTGTGCGTGACAGGGTCCGCGTCGGCGATGAAGTTTCCGGCGTTGAGGTCCGTGTCCGCGTCGGGAGTCGTGATGCCGAGCTCGGTGCCGTCGAACAGAGCGTCGTTGTCGCTGTCCGGATCGAGCGCGTTGATCAGGCCGTCGGCGTCGGGGTCGTCGCCGGGGTGCTGCTCCTCCCCGTCGATCACGCCGTCGTTGTCGCTGTCCGCGTCTTCCTTGTCGGTGCCGAGCTCTTCTTCCTCGGTGTCCGGCAAGCCGTCGCCGTCGGTGTCCGTGGCGGCGACCGTGACCGTCCATGCGTAAGTGGCGGGCGTCGGGTCGACGTTGCCGGCGCGGTCGATAGCGCGCGCCTCGAGCGTGTGCGGACCGGCCGCGAGTGCCGCGGTCGAGAACGCAGCCGCGCACGAAGAGAACGCAGCGCCGTCCACCCGGCACTCGAAGGTGCTGCCAACCTCGGTGGAAGCGAACACGAAGTCGCCCGAAACGTCGTTCGTCGGGTTCGGCTCGGACGTCGGGATCGTCGTATCCGGCGGCGCGGTGTCGACGCTCCAAGTGTACGTGGCCGGCATCGGGTCCACGTTGCCAACCGCGTCCTTGGCGCGCACGGCGATCGTGTGCTCTCCGTCGAGCAGCGATGCGGTGGAGAACGTCGCGTTGCAGGCGGCAAACACCCCGCCGTCGACGCTGCACTCGAAGGTTGCGCTAGCGTCCGGCGACGTGAACGTGAAGTCGCCGGTCGGGTCGTTGGTCGGACTCGGCTCGGACGCGGTGATGGTCGTGTCCGGCGCGGTAGCGTCGACCGTCCACGTGCGCGTAGCCGGCGAGGCGTCCACGTTGCCAGCCGGGTCCACCGCACGCACGTCGATCGTGTGCTCGCCGTCGGCCAGCTCCGCGGTCGAGAACGGCGAGGTGCAAGCGGCGTAAGCGCCGCCGTCGACGCTGCACTCGAACGTCGCGGCTGGGTCGTTCGAGGAGAAAACGAAGTCGCCAGTGGGATCATCCGTCGGATTCGGCTCCGAAGCGTCGATCGTCGTCTCCGGCGGAGTCGTGTCGACGACCCAGTCATAGGTCTCAGGCGTCGCGTCGACGTTACCGAGCGCGTCCTTGGCGCGCACGGCGATGGTGTGCGGCCCGGTGCTCAGAGCCGAAGTCGAGAACGTCGCCGCGCATGTTGCGTAGGCGTCGCCGTCCACGCTGCACTCGAACGTCGCCGTTGCGTCGTTGGAGGTGAACGTGAAGTCGCCCGTCGGATCGTTCGTCGGGTTCGGTTCCTTCGTCGCGATGGTCGTCTCGGGGGCGGTGCTGTCGACCGTCCACGTGTACGTGACCGGCGTCCCATCCACGTTGCCGGCCAAGTCCTTGGCGCGAACGCTGAGGGTGTGCGAGCCGTCCACCAGTGTCGGCGTCGCATACGTCGCGGTGCACGCGGCAAACGCGCCACCATCGATGCTGCACTCGAAGGTGGCCGCGTTATCGTTGGAGGTGAAGACGAAGTCGCCGGTCGGGTCGCTCGTCGGATTCGGCTCGGACGTCTGGATCGCGGTGGTTGGTGGCGTCGTGTCCACGACCCACGTGTGAGTCGCGGGCGTCGCGTCGACGTTGCCGGCCGGGTCTTTCGCGCGCACGTTGATGGTGTGGGAGCCGTCGCTCAAAGCCGCGGTCGAGAAGGGCGAAACGCAAGCCGCGTAGGCCGCGCCGTCCACGCTGCATTCGAACGTTGCGGCCCCGTCGTTGGAGCTAAACGTAAAGTCACCGGTCGGGTCGTTGGTCGGGTTCGGCTCCTTGGCGTCCAGCGTCGTTTCCGGCACGGCCGCGTCCACCGTCCACGTGTACGTAGCGGGGCTCGCGTCGACGTTGCCGGCCGCGTCCTTGGCGCGCACCGAAATGCTGTGTGAGCCGTCGAGCAAGGCCGGGGTCGAGTACGTGGCGTTGCAGTTGGCGTAGGCGCCGCCGTCGATGCTGCACTCGAACGTCGCGGTTAGGTCATTCGACGTGAAGGTGAAGTCGCCGGTCGGATCGTTCGTCGGATTCGGCTCCGACGTCGCAATGGTCGTGTCCGGCGCGGACGTGTCTACCGTCCAAGCGTACGTGGCGGGCGACGCGTCCACGTTCCCCGCCAAGTCTCTCGCGCGCACCGCGATCGTGTGCGGCCCGTCGTTCAAGGCCGGCGTGGAGAGCGCCGCCGTACAAGCCACGAAGGCGCTACCGTCGATGCTGCACTCGAACGTCGCGGTTAGGTCGTTGGACGTGAAGCCAAAATTGCCGGTTGGGTCGCTCGTCGGATTCGGCTCCACCGTAGAGATGGTGGTGTCCGGAGCCCCGGTGTCGACGACCCAGGTGTAGGTCGCAGGAATCGCGTCGACGTTGCCGGACGCATCCTTGGCGCGCACGTCGATGGTGTGTGAGCCCTCGAGCAGCGCGGCCGTGGAGTACGTGGAGTTGCACGCCGCGTAGGCGCCGCCGTCGAGGCTGCACTCGAACGTCGCGGTCGGATCGTTGGACGTGAAGACGAAATCGCCGGTCGGGTCGTTGGTCGGATTCGGCTCCGCGGTGGTGATGGTCGTGTCGGGCGCGGTCGTATCGACCGTCCACGTGTGCGTGGCGGGCGTCGCGTCGACGTTACCGGCCGGATCTTTCGCCCGCACGTTCACGGTGTGAGAGCCGTCGTTCAGCGCCGTAGTTGAGTAAGGCGAGGTGCAGGCCGTGTACGCGCCGCCGTCGACGCTGCACTCGAAGGTCGCGGTGGCGTCCGGCGACGTGAACGCGAAGTCGCCCGTGGTGTCGCTCGTCGGGCTCGGCTCCACGGTGGTGAGCGTCGTGTCCGGAGCGGCCGTGTCCAGCACCCAGGTGTGGCTCGCCGGCGTCGAATCGCGGAAGCCGAGCGGGTCGACCGAGCGCACGCGGAGCGTGTGCGAGCCGTCCGTCAGCGCGGCGGTGGAGTAGACGGCCGAGCACGCCGCCCACGCGCCGAGGTCGAGGCTGCATTCGAAGGTGCCGCCGGTGGGGGTTCCGGAGAACGCGAAGTCGGCGGTCGGATCGTTCGTGAGAGTCGGCTCCGAAGTCGTGATGGTCGTCGTGGGACCGGCCGTGCAGAGTGAAACGAGCGTGGAGTTGCCGTTGGTGTCGCCGTCGTTGCCGGCGGTCGCGCCGTTGGTGGGAAACTCCGTCAAGGATGGGGAGCTCGTCGTGCCACCCAGAGCCCCGAGCGCGCTCATCGTCACCGCCGTCTGCGAAGTGGGGAGCGCGAGGTAGCCGCCGCCGCCGCCGCCCGCCGGGCCCTCGGCCTCGTTGTTGTTGATGAGCTGGCTGCCGCCCACGCCGCCGTCGGCACGCACGGTCAAGTTGGAGAGCGACGCGGACTGTATGACGACACTGCCGCCAGCGCCGCCGCCGCCCGGCGCATCGCCGCTCGTCGAGCCGCCGCCCGTCGAGTTGGAGGTGTTTCCGGCCGCACCGCTGGCGAGGATCTGACCACCGCCGTTCACGGCGCTCGCCATCAGGAACACGATGCCGCCACCGCGACCGCCAATGCCCTGGTTGCCGTTGTTGGCGTCACCGTTGCCGCCGCCGCCGCCTAAGAACAGGCGCCCGGTGGGGCTGTTGTCGAGGGGGCGCCCCCCGAGTCCGCCGCGCTCACGCCGCAAGTTGCCACCCCATGCCGCGAGCCCCGGCGCTCCTGCGTCCACGAGGGCGTTCTGGTTCGCGGACGAATAGGTGTAGCCGCCACGCCCGCCGCCGGAGGACGCCGTGCGCGTGTTGCCATTGGCGATGTAACCGGGGTCGAGTCGCCAGGCGTCCGTCGCACCGCCGCTCGCACCGGTTACGTTCTTCATCACGCCCTGGCCAGTCCAGGCCGCTTGAAGAGCCGTGCGCGCGTTCGCCCCGCCGCCACCAGCGGCGTTGTGCGAGTTGCCGCCGCCACCACCGTTGGCCGGCGCGCCGCGGCCGTAGAGCGTCAAGCGCCCTGCGATGCTCTCGCCCTTTCCGCCGCCTTGGGTGTTGGTACCGGAGGCGTACGTCGTGACGTCCGTCGCGGCGTCGTCCGACACGTTTTCGGCGACGCCGCCGCGAAACCCGAGCCCCCTGACGTCGATGTTTCCGCCGAGGTTGATGGTGTTCTGGGCGCGGATCGCGACCACGCCGCCGGTCGAGCCGTTCCACGGGGGCGCGACGATCTCGGCGAGAAAGCTCACGCTCAGCGTGGTGTACTGCGGTACGCGGATGACCTGGACGGCCCCACTCGTCACGTACGAGTTCTTGAGGCCGCATAGCACCGTGACGACGTTCGCCTGCACGGCCTGAACTTCGACGAGCTCGAAGTTGCCGGCGCTGCCCAGGCTCGTCACCTGTCCCCAATCGCGCGACGTGGGGTCGCTCGTGTCGATGGTGGCGCCCTGCATCTGGATGATCATGAGCAGGTCGCCCTGCGCCAGGGGGTCACCGCCGGGGTTGAGCGCGCTGGCGTCACCGACCGTGATCTGCCCGTCGCCAGCGGCCGCATTCGCGGCGAGGGTCGTGTACTGATTGAGTGTCACGCTGCCGGTCAGAATCGTCTGGGCGCCGTCGACCCCGTTGACCGCCTGGGAGATGCTACCGACGCTTTCTTTGGGCGCAGGCGCGGGGCTCGGGGACGCGTTCGGGTCTCCCGACGCGCAACCAGAGACCAAGAGCGCGAGGGACACGACCTGCGCCGCCATGGCGCTCCAGCGCGCCACGCTGCATTTCCTGAGATGCAAAGATACACCGCGGCTCACGGGGCACCGTCCTTCACGTTCGTCGCTTTATCCGTCGTCAGAATCCGGAACTGCACGCGGCGGTTCTTCTGCCGCCCTTCTTCCGTGTCGTTCGTTTCGATAGGGTCGTCTTTGCCGTAGCCCTTGGGCGTGAGGCGAGCGGCTTCCACGCCGCCCCGATTGACCAGCCACTTGACCACGCTCGCCGCACGACGCTGAGAGAGCGCCTGATTGAGCGCCGCGCTTCCGCGGTTGTCGGTGTGGCCCTGAATCTCCACCTTGGTCAGCTCCGGGTGCTCCTTCAGCACGGCCGACACCTGCTGCAGCAAGTCGTCGCTCGACGGCAAGATCACGTCGCTCGCGGTCTTGAACTGGACCTGCTGCAAGATGACGATTTCGTTGTTCGTCACGCGCACCAAGGACGGGCAGCCGTTCTTGCTCGGATCCGAGTCGGGCTTGCCCTTCTCGCGCGGGCACGCGTCCTGGTCATCGCGAATGCCGTCGCCGTCCGTATCGCCGGGGCAGCCGTTCTGCTCGGGATCGGCGCTCGCTTTGCCCTTCAAGTCGGGACAAGCGTCGTCTTTGTCCAAGACGCCATCGCCATCTCGGTCTGGCGGGCAGCCGTTCTTCTTCGGGTCGCTGTCGGCGACGCCCTTCTCGTCCGGGCAAGCGTCGTCGTCGTCCAGAACGCCGTCCTTGTCGCGATCCTTCTCTTCGGGGCAGCCGTTCTTCTTCGGGTCCTCGCTACGCTTGCCCGGAGTTTCTTTGCAAGCGTCCTCATCGTCGAAGACGCCGTCCTTGTCGGTGTCGGGGCAGCCGTTGAAGCTCGGGTTGGTGCTCGGGATGCCGAAGCGATCCGGGCACGCGTCGCGCTCGTCCAAGATGCCGTCGCGGTCACGGTCCGTCGGCTCGCGCTCCGGCTCGGCGATTGGCACGTAAGCCACGCTGAGAATCGCGCGGAACGTCGGCGTGCCGAGACCGCGCGTGATGCCCGGCCCCGCCGCGGCGCCGAACACCATCGGTCCGGCTCGATACTTGAGGCCTAGAATGGCTTCGAGGTTCGTCGTATCGCGGTCGAACGCGTCGCTGGTCGTGGTCGTGCCGTAGAGCTCCGGACCGATTTGGAGCTTTTTGTCCAAGGCGAGTAAGCCCGCCGCGGCCGCGAATTGAATCTGCGTCCCCAACGTGGTCGCAGCGAATCGCCGCTCTCCTCGCAGCGTGACGCCCGCGTTGGCCGCGTAAACGAAGCTCCCGATTTCGCCGTTCGCGACCAGCGCTGGAAGAGCCCGCACGCTGCCGTCACCGGCGAAGCTGTCTTGGTCGCCGGTTGGCAACCACAAGTATCCGGCTACCCCCAACTGGAAGGCGCTGTCGGGCGCGCCCAAGAACCGAAAGCGGGCGCCCAGCCGCAAGTCGCCCAGCGCCGCACCGTTCGGTGACGTGAACGCCTGGGCACCGGAAGCCGGCGACGACCCCTCGTTGACGAGCGCGAGCGGCAGGTCCGCAGACAACGAGAGCCGCTGCCACAAGGAGATGCTGCCGCCCAAGTGCAAGAAGAGCTGGTCCGACACCACGTTCCCGACGCGGTCGTCTCCGTCATTTTCATACAGAACCAAGGGGCGATACGCGTATTCACCGAGCAGCATGAGCCGTGGGCTAACGTGGCCACCAGGGTCGCCGCCCTGGGTCCCGAAGAAGCGGTCTCCGGCCGGCGACGGATGGAATTGATCGAGCGCGAACGCTTCTCGGCTCTGGGCTGCAGCGTCAGAGGCTTGGAAGACAGCGCACACACAAGCCACTGCTGCGGCCACTCGTGCCCAACGGCACGCCACTATCCCTGGGTGCATGACGTCGACCTACGGTCGCCCACCAAAAATTTAACCCCACACAACGACTCCTCGTCTCGTTCGTCTCAATTGGGACAGACGGCCGGAGCTCAGCGGCTAGGGCATGAATGAGGGCAAACCGCACCAGAAACCGCAGAGCCCGTCTCAATCTCGGAATACCGGGGCGTTTAGCTGCGGTGGTGACGTCCTGAAGCGCATCGCATAGACCGCCAGACATGCTGCAGCGGCTCGATCTCTCGCGCGTGGATCTGAACCTTCTCGTGCTGTTCGAGGCCGTGGAACGCGAGCGACACGTCGGTCGAGCCGCGAAGAGCCTGCACCTTTCTCCGTCTGCCATCAGCCACGGGCTCGCCCGGCTGCGCCGATTGCTCCAGGACCCGCTGTTCTTGAAGCACCCGAAGGGGGTCGTCCCCACCGAGCGCGCGAGCGAGCTGACCGCGCCCATCGCCGACGTCCTCCAGCGCGTGCGCGGTGTGCTGGCGAACGCCGAGGCCTTCGACGCGCAGCGTTCCACACGCCGCTTCACGATCGGCGCGCCAGACGCGGTCTTTACGAGCTTGCTGCCTTCGCTCATGGGTGCGCTCGCGCAGCAAGGCCCGCGAATCGACTTGAACGTGCAGAATATCCTACCCCAGCAGGCGCTCGCGTCGCTCGATGCACGACAAGCGGATCTCGTCATCGAGCCGCTGGAGGAAGTTCCACCGCGGTTTCGCGCATCTCGGCTGTACGACGAAGACTTCGCGATCGCGATGCGGGTCGGGCATCCGCTCGGCTCGAAGCTCACGATTTCAAGATACTGCGCTTGCTCCCACGTGTTGGTATCAGGAGCGGGCGACCCTCACGGCAATGTCGATGTCGCGTTGGAGAAGCTGGGCCGTACTCGGCGCGTCGCCGCCACCGTTCCTCATTTCTTGCTCGCCTTGGCGCTCGTCGCCGAAACGGACCTGCTCGCGGCGGTTCCGCGTTTGGCCGCGCCGCACGCACGCCGCCTCGGCGTGGCCTTGGTCGAGCCGCCAGCGCCGCTCTCACCCCTCACGCGCTCGTCGCTCAGCGTGATCGCTACCGAGTCGGCCATGGCGGACGCGGGGGTGGCGTGGTTGTTCCGGCTCGTCGCAAGTTGCGCGACCCAAGGTCGGAGACGGCGTCGTTAGTTTCATGCAGCACATCGCTGCAATCGTGTCACTTGGTTCAGTACGGCTCGCGCGGCATCTTGCGGGGCATGAACGTCTCCAACGTATTTTCCAAGTTCTTCCAACGCAGTCTCGGGTTCGCCGGTCTTACGCTCGCTTGCGCGCGTCCTACACCGCCGAGCGCGCCAAGCGCGGTGCCGCTTTTGATCCAACGCTCCAAGGAGTCGAACGCCGCGCTGATGCAGGGCGACGCTCGACGCTACCAGTCGCTCGTTCGAATGGGGCAAGACTTCACCCTCTTTTCGCCCTTCGGTGGGGAGCCGACTCGTGGCGGCTTCACCCCGGAAAAGCTCGAGCGCCTTGGTCGCTTCTTCAAGAATGGCAACCTGGAGCAAGAAGTCGTTCAAGCGTACGGCTCTGCCGACCTCGTGGCACTGGCGATCATCGAGCGCACGAACGCCGAAGTAGGCGGGCTACCGGGGCAGCCCTGGGCGCTACGCGTCACGCTCGTGTACCGCCGTGAAGGTGAGGATTGGCTGCTCGTGCATCGTCACGCGGACCCGCTCGTCGCTGGCATCAGCCTCGCGGAAGCGGCGGAGCTAGGCCGGCGCACGCCAGGTGAGAAGTAAGCATACGTTCGACCACTATTCGCGCTTAGCGGCGCCCGCGGCGCTGGGCGAGGGCCGCTAAGCTCGGTATCGTGGTATTCGTGACCCGCGCGCCGTTGCCTTAGACGGCGCGCCCTTCCTTGGAGCTCCCCATGTCCAGATACCTCGGCTGCTCGCTGCTCGTCACGCTGTGGGCCGTCGCCTGCGGCGGCAGCACGGACGACTCGAACCCCAACCCTAGCGGGGGGTCCACCTCCGCGGGCAGCGGCTCTGGCGGCAGCGCCGCCGGGCAAGGGGCGGGCGGCACGAACGCTGCGGGCAGCTCGAACACCGCGGGTAGCTCGAACACCGCGGGCAGCTCGAACACTGCGGGAACTACCAACAACGGCGGAATGGCCGGGACCGCGGGCACCAGCAGCATGGGTGGAACGGGCGCCACCAGCGGTAGTGGCGGCGCGGGTGGCACGAGCACGGTAGACCCGCGTTGCCCCCCTAAGCTCCCGAGCGGGATGTGCACGGCCGCGCAGGCCGATGCGCTGTGCATGTACGACGTCGGCACCGAATGCCTGTGCTACGCGCCGACCCCCACCTCCTTCTGCTCCGTCGTCGACCCCTCGTGCCCGGGCGGCGCGGCCCCGCCGCCGGAGGGCGCCGCCGGAGGCGCTGCCAAAATCGCGCTGACGCCCAAGCGAGCCTGTCGGTGCTCCGCCGGCAGCTGGCAATGCAGCTCGTAGCATCGCGCTTTTCGTTGGCCAGCTGACGCCGGTTTCTCTTCTCCGGATAGCTACGCCGTAGCTCGCGGCAAGAGCATTCTGGACGTGGTGAAAGAAGACCTGGCCACGCTGCAGCGCCAGGACATGAGCGGCGCGGACCGGCGCAAGCTGGAGGATTGGAAGGAGCTCCTGAACCAGACCGGTCAGGTCGTGTCGTACGAGCAGTGCACGACCAAGCTCGCGTCCTCGCTCGGCTAGACAGAAGCAAGCGTGGGCGCTGCCGGCGCGACCGATCCGGAGCACGACCGGCTGACGATGCCCATCCTGGGAACGGGCTTGGAGGGCGCGGACATTTGGTCGGCCATCGCGACGCTCGCCGCGATTTGCAACGCGAATCCGGGAGAATTTTCGGCGCTCCGTGCGACTTGAATCAGTGCACGAGCGCCACGTCGTCGATCGAGACTGTCACGGACTGGTTCGGGCCGATCACGAAGAAGGCCCCGTAAACGTGCTGCTTGTCGAAGGTTGGGACGTGGCGCCCCGGCAGGTCTTGCTTCAGCTCCGAGAGCTGAATGGTCGTCTGCTGCCACTGGGTGCCGACGTTGAAGGCCTTGGTCCAGTGCGCGTTGCAGGCCTTCTCAGCGGTGGTGCACTTGCCTCCCAGCTCGTCCGTGTCCGCGTTGGGCAACTGAAACCGAACCGTGGTGGCCTGGCTGGCCTTGGCCCAAAATCTAACCGCGAGCGCGGGACCCAAGTCCGCCGGCTGCCGAACACCGTTCGCGTAAAGAAAGTCGAAGCCCAATGCGGCACCCCAGCCGAGGAATCCGGACACGGTGACGACCGCCGCCTTCGTGCTCGCG
This sequence comes from Polyangiaceae bacterium, assembly GCA_029266615.1. Lineage (GTDB taxonomy): Bacteria > Myxococcota_A > Polyangia > Polyangiales > Polyangiaceae > PMG-095. Next base: position 61,393 of record JAQSWN010000013.1, on the reverse strand, counting down.
CCGCGCGCGGGCGTGAGCGTGGTCATCGTGAACGGCTTCTCCTTGGGGGGCGTGATCACCCCGGCTGCCGTTTCGTCCTTGATCACGAACCAATCGCCATTCGTCTCCAGCAGCGTCTTGTTCCCATCCTCCATGTCGTCGATCAGCTTCGACATGGTGAAGACCGGCTCCATCACGACCGGGGGCTCTCCCCCTGCACCGGCGTCACCGCCCGTGTTGGACGAGCTACCGCCGACGCTCGGGGGCATGCCGCCGTCACCGCTCGGAGGAGTTGCTCCTCCGTTTGCTTCACCGGCGTTGTTAGCGCTGCCGCCAGTGGTGACGGCTCCCGTGCCTTCACCGGCTTCGGCGCTGCCTGACGTGCCGGCCTCGTTGGCTGAGCCGCCCATGCCGTTCGGCGTGTCGTCATCGCTCGTACCAAACGGATTGCCTCCGCAAGCGGCGAATCCCAAAGCTACCCCAACCGCCAGCGCGCGCGCCTTCATCCTCACGCGGTGAGCTTCGCACGAAATCTCGGCCGCCGCCCCCCCACAACCAGGCCTAGGCAGAGGTGCGGTGCCGGTTTCAACCGGTTAAGTTCCTTGCTGATTCTATCTGCTCCGCACGGCCGCGTGCGTTTCCGAACGACGGGCGCCAAATCGCCGCCGAGCTCGGAGGCGAGCGGGTTTCCGTTACCGACGCCGCCTGATCTATCGAGCGCTCGCCGCTGCGGAGCCGAGTCGCGTCGGGGAGTAAGCCGTGAGGCGTTGCTCAGCGCGACGCGTGCGCGGCCAGTACCTCTGCCACGCAGAGCGTGAGCCGGCGGGCGGTGGGCAAGTGCAGAAACTCGTTCGGACCGTGCGCGTTAGAGCCCGGGCCCAGCACGCCGGTGATACAGAACTGCGCCTTCGGAAAGCGCTCTCCGAGCATGTACATAAACGGGATCGTGCCGCCCTCGCCCAGGTACATCGCTGGCTTGCCGAAATGGCGCTGGGAACATTGTTCGAGGCTGCGCTCGAGCCAGGGCGAAAGCTCCGGCGCGTCCCAGCCCGCGGCGCCCCCGGCCTCGCTGAACGAAACCCTCGCTCCGTACGGCGGGTCGGCTTCGAGAAGGCGCTTGATCGCCGCCGTCGCCACATGAGGGTCGACTCGCGGGGGGATACGAATCGAGAGCTTGAGCCGCGTGAAGGGCCGCAGCACATTGCCGGCATTGGCGATCGCGGGCCAGCCGTCCGCGCCGGTGACGGCGAGACCCGGACGCCAGGTTCGATTCAGGATGAGCTCCGTCACGCTCTCCGTCACGGGGGAAGCCCCAGGCTGCAGCGGAAATTTGTCGTAAACGGCGGCGCCCAACACCTCCGCCGAGCGCGCCGCTTGCTGCTGGCGCTGCAGGGGGATGGGCACGTCCAGCTCCGGCACCAGCATCATACCGGTGGTGCTGTTCTCCAAACGGTCCAGCAGCACGCGCACGACGCGCTCGCTCGCCGCGACGACGCCGGTGCCGTCACCGGAGTGGACCCCCTCCGTGAGCAGCGAAACCTCGAGCTTGCCCACGACGACCCCCCGGAGTGAAGTCGTGGACCAAAGCTGGTCGTAGTTGGCGCAGCCGGAATCCAGACAGATGACGAGCGAGAGCTCACCCAAACGAGGCGCCAGGTGCTGAATGTAGGCGGGCAGATCGTAGCTGCCGGACTCCTCGCAGGCTTCGATGAGAATGAGAGCGCGAGCGTGCGGCAATCCGTCACGCCGCGCCGCGTTCAGCGCGGTGAGAGACGCAAACAGCGCGTAGCCGTCGTCCGCGCCGCCGCGACCGTAGAGCTTGTCCCCTTCGCGGACCGGCTCCCAGGGCCCGAGACCTTCGCGCCAGCCGCTCATTTCCGGTTGTTTGTCCAAGTGACCGTAGAGGAGCACCGTGTCGTCCTGTTTGGTGCCCGTTCCCGGGACCTCGATGAAGATGACGGGCGTGCGCTCACCGAGCTGCACGACCTCCAGCGTCGCGCCTGCAGGCAGCTGCGGGCGAGCCCACGCCACGAGCAGCTCCACCGCGCGGTTCATGTGACCGTTCTTGCGCCAGTCCGGGTCGAACGCGGGCGACTTGTTGGGCACCCGAATGTAGTCGACCAAGGTCGGAACGATTGACCGCTCGAATTCTTCCGCGACCCAGGTCGCGGTGTGGTCACTCACCTGCATGGCCTGGCTATACCAGTGGGTGGCGCCGACGGCCACGCGCCGTCGTTCGGGTGAGGCGGGCGAGCGGGCGACAAGAGCACAGGCGACCGTGGATGACCTTGAACGAAACCTTCGCCGAAGCGACCGAGATTTCCCATCGCGGAGTAGCTCCCAGACCGTCGGCCCTTGACATCGCGCGGGCGCCTTCCGATGAGTAGCGGCCGCCATGACGCACGCCATCGAGACCCAGGGCCTCACGAAACACTACGGGGAGACGCGCGCGCTTTCCGGGTTGAACCTCAGCGTGCGGCGCGGCAGCGTCTACGGCGTGCTCGGCCCGAACGGCGCCGGCAAAACGACGACGATTCGCGTGCTCGCTACGTTGCTCAAACCCACCTCCGGCACCGCCCACGTGCTGGGGCTGAACGTGGTGGAGAAACCCGCGGAGGTGCGGCAAAAGGTGAGCCTCACCGGCCAGTACGCGTCAGTGGACGAAGATTTGACGGGGCACGAAAACCTCGTGCTCATCAGCCGCTTGCTCGGCATGTCCTGGCGCGACGCGCGATTGCGCGCAACGGAGCTGTTGGACGCGTTCGGTCTATCGGAAGCGAGCGGCAAGCAGGTGCGTAGCTTCTCCGGCGGTATGCGGCGCCGTATCGACATCGCAGCAAGCTTGGTGACCCGGCCGGAGCTGCTGTTCCTGGACGAGCCGACGACCGGGCTGGATCCGCGCAGCCGCAACCAAGTTTGGGATCTCGTTCGCCAGATCGCCGCCGAGGGCACGACGGTACTGCTCACCACGCAGTATCTGGAAGAGGCCGACAAGCTGGCGGAGCGCATGGCGGTCGTCGATCACGGGCGGGTGATCGCGGAAGGCACTAGTCAGGAGCTCAAAGCATCGATCGGCGGTAGCGCGCTGCGGCTTCAGCTCGCGGATCCGGGGCGGCGCGCGGAAGCGCAGTCGCTCATCGCCAAGGTCGTGGGCGACGGCATCTTGCCCAATACGGATCCAACCGCGATTTCCGTCAATGTGTCGGGCGCCGCCGCCGCCGCCAGCATCCTGAGCGCGCTGTCGGGCGCGGGCATTGCGCTGACGGACTTCGCGCTGGGGGTTCCGAGCTTGGACGACGTCTTCTTTTCACTAACGGGCCGACCCGCGGAAGGTGTCGCGGCGCCGAGCCAGGAGTCCGCATCGTGAGCATGGAAAACACCCCCTCGCCCAGTGACGCCCTCTCGCTTCATGCGCGCCCAACGCCGCCATCTGCGCTCTCCGCAGTGGCGACGCTAGCTTGGCGCGCGATGCTCAAGATCAAGCACGTGCCGTTCCAGCTGTTCGACGTGACGGTCACGCCCATCATGTTCACGCTGCTGTTCACGTACATGTTCGGCGGCGCGCTGGCCGGCTCTCCGCGCGTCTACCTGCAGTATTTGCTGCCCGGCATCCTGGTGCAGACGGTGCTCTTCATCACCGTGTACACCGGCGTCGGCCTCAACACCGACATACAGAAGGGCTTGTTCGACCGCTTCCGCTCCTTGCCCATGTGGCAGCCAGCGCCCGTGCTCGGCGCGCTAGCCGGTGACTTGTTTCGCTACTCGGTCGCCGCGTCCTTGATCGTCGTATTGGGGGTCATCCTCGGATTTCGGCCGGGCGCGGGGGTGCTGGGGGTGCTGCTCGCGTTCGGGCTCGTGCTCGTCTTCGCCTTCGCGGTTTCGTGGGTGTGGATCATCTTCGGCATGAAGGTGAAAAATCCCGAGTCGGTCATGACGACGAGCTTCTTGTTCTTGATGCCGCTCACCTTCGCGAGCGACATCTTCGTCAAGATCGAGACCATGCCCGGCTGGCTCCAAGCCGCCGTCCGCCACAATCCGGTCACCCGCCTCGCCAACGCTTCGCGCGGGTTGATGCACGGTACGACCGCGTGGGGCGACGTTTTATGGGTGCTCGCGGCGTCCGGCGTCATCGTCGCGATCAGCGCGCCAATTGCGATGCGGCTCTACCACCAAGAGCGCTGAGCTCGACCCGCGAGCAGCGCGCGCCCCACCTCACGCCGGAGCAATCGACGCGGTCTCGAGTCGTAGTCGAGAGTGGCGCGAGCGGAAGCGGGGACAGAGGGCCGGAGACCGCATCTGCGGCCGCTTGAATGTGGACGGTTCCCACGTCAGGATTTCGGCGCCCCCCAGCCTGCATCGAAGGGCGTTCCCGGCGCGTCAAGATCCATGACGAGCGGGGCGTGATCAGACGGTGTCGGTTTGCCTTTGCGAGCCTCGCGATCCACGTCGATTGAAACCAGACGTTGCGCGACCGAATCGCTGATCAAGAAGTGATCGATGCGCATGCCGAGGTTCTTGTGGAACGCGCCCGCCCGGTAATCCCACCAGGTAAAGCGCTTCAGCTCGGGGTGCAAAACCCGAAACGCGTCCTTGAGCCCCCAGTGCTGCAGCTGCTGCACGGCCTCTCGCTCGGCCGCAGAGACGTGCGTGCCGCCGTGGCACGCGGTCGCGTCCCAAACGTCCAAATCCGATGGCGCGACGTTGAAGTCTCCACCGATCACGAGCGCCTCGGCGGAGTTGCCTGCCTCGCGGCACCAGCGCAGGAGGCGCTCGAACCACGCGAGCTTTGCGGCATAGAAAGGAGACCCTAGGGCGCGCCCGTTGGGTGCGTAGATGCTCACGACGCGCACGCCGCCCACGCTGGCCGCGATCATGCGCGCCTCGGCAAACGGCTCGTCGTCCCCCGCATCCGTCGTTAGGGCGGGCTTGAGCGGCACCCCAAAATTGACGACCACGTCCGAGATGCGGTGCAAGCTGGCGATCGCAACACCGTTCCACCTTCCTTCACCATGGTGCGCGAGCTGGTAGCCGTGGCGCGCCAGCTCTTCGAAGGGCGCGTCGTCGTCCGTCACTTTCGTTTCTTGCAGAAAGAGCACGTCCGGCCGAACGCGCTCCAGCCACCAGCTCACCTTCTCCAGCCGTGCCGGCAACGAATTGACGTTCCAGGTCGCAATGCGCATGCGCCTTCTTAGCAGAGCCGAGCCCGCTGCCGAGTCGCACCCGATAGGCTCGATGGATGAGCAAATGCGGGGACGGAACGGGGTTTGCGAAGCCGCCGAGAGCGACGCCCCACGCAGTGAGCCGACGACGCCGCCGATCCCGCTCGATGGAGACGGAGCCGCCGAAGGTGAGTACCAGTCGAAGCTCGCGGCGCGCGAGGTGAGGAACCGATGCTGTGCTCGCCAGACGGAAGGTCGGGTCGCGTAACTGCAACGCTTGGAAGAGCGGCCGACTATATCGCGAGGCGTCGGAGGCGATGAGGGTCGCTCATCAAAGTTGCCACACGTGCGGCCGCACGATTGCTCTCTTGCCTCACTAGACCGACGGGCCTGCGACAAAACCGGCCCCTGATAGTCGGCCTGAAGCTTGCAGACGACCCGCGTATGAGCGAAGAGACGAAAGACGAATCCGTTCAACTCAGCAGCTTGGCGCAGCTCCGCGACGAGATCCGAGTGCGCGTGCACTTGGCGCAGCTGGACGCGAAGGACAAGTGGGCCGAGCTCGAGACGCAGCTGGAAAGCTTGGAGCATCGCGTCACCGCAGACGGCGGCAGCGTGCTCGGCGCGACCGCGCAGCTAGCGCGCGAAATGAAGCAGTCGCTGATCGATTTTAGGCAGCGGCTATCGGAGTGAGAGCTCTGCCGCGCTGCTTCGTCGTGCGTGGACTCCTCAGCGCGCTCCGGCGCGCGTCGGCCGCCCCGTGAGCCCGAGGTGCCGAACGTAAGATGATTGACGATCAGAACTTCGCGAACCTCTTCCGGCAGACGCCGGAGATGGTTTGCATTCTGGCCGGGCCCGAGCACCGCTTCGAGTTCGTCAACGAGGCGCATATCCGCGCGCTCGGCTTCGACGCGACGGGCCAAGCGGTGCGCGAGGCTCAGCCCGAATCCGTGGAAGTGCACGGCATTCTGGACGAAGTGTACCGAACCGGCGTCACCGCGGCGTTGCGCGAGATAGCGGTGACGCTCACGGACCGCACGCGCTACTTCGATTTGACGTACGCCGCGCGACGCAGCGCTGCCGGTGACATCGACGGCATCATGATCATGGGTTCGGAGGTGACGGGACAGGTATTGGCCCGGCGCGCTCAGGAGCACCAGCGCCGCTGGCTCGAGTCGGTGCTCAACCGCTTGCCGTCCCCTACCCTCTTCCTGGAGCCGGCGAGCGGCGACATCGTCTTCCAAAACTACGCGGCGACGCAGCTGCTGAGCGGCGCGGGCACGGAAGAGCTGCGCCAGGCGGCGGGCGGCGCGCCGCTCCACGACCATGCACTCGAGCTCGAGACGAACCGAGGCAAGCGGTTCATCGAGGCGTCCGCAGACGTCATTCCCGCCGAGTTCGGGCAACCAGAGACTACGCTGCTGGTGCTCAAGAATTTGACCGCGCAGAAGCGCGCCCAGGAGCGCCTGCAGCGCAGCGAAGATCAGCTCACCCTCGCGCTGGAGAGCTCGAAAACGGGCTTCTACGACTGGAACATCACCGAAGACTCGGTGACGCTCAGCGCGCAGATGCGCGAGCACTGGGGCATCGGAGACGACACGGCAAGTCGAACCCTCGCCGAGGTGTTCGAGTTCGTGCACCCAAACGATCGCGAGCGGGTCCAAAGGCGCATCGCCGAAGCGATGCGCGACCGCAATCCATACCAGCTCGAGTACCGCGTCGCCCGCCCCGATGGAAAGACGATCTGGGTGGAGGTACGCGGTAAAGTGCACTACGCGCCGGACGGCGCGCCGGTGCGCTTCTTCGGAACTTCCAGCGACATCTCCGCGCGGGTGGAGCACGAGCGAGATTTGCGCGCGCTCGCAGACTCCATGCCGCAGGTGGTTTGGACGGCACGGCCGGACGGAGTGCTCGATTACACGAACCAACGCTGGACCGGCTACTCCGGCTCTTCGGATCCCGCAGTTTGGCTACAGTTCGTGTTTCCCGGCGATCGGGACAGGGCCATCGCTTCGTGGAGCGAGTCGGTGGCGTCCGGGAGGTCGTACGAGACCGAATTTCGGCTGCTGCGCGCGAGCGACAAGACGTACCGGTGGCACTTGGTGCGCGCCGAGCCAGCGCGCGACGACGCAGGCCGGGTCACGCGCTGGTTCGGCACCTGCACGGACATCGACGACCAGAAGCGCAACGAGGACTTGTTCCGGTTCCTCGCCGAGGTGAGCGTCGTGCTCAGCCGCGCTGGCGATGACCAGGACTACACCACGACCATCAGCACGGTCACGCGCCTCGCCGTGCCGCTGGTCGCAGACTGGGCGGCGGTGGACTTGTCGGAGCCGGACGGGACGTTCCGGCGCGTCAGCGTCGCGCACACGGACGTGGCCAAGGTGGCGCAGGCGCAAGAGCTGTGGCGACGCTGGCCGCCGCAGCACGGGGACGCTCACGGGGTCGCGCGCGTGGTCGAAACTGGCGTCTCGGAAATCTACCCCAACGTCTCGGAAGACGTGCTGTCTTCCAGTGCCCTGGATCCGGAGCGGCTACACTCGCGCGCGTCGCTCGGCTTGAAATCCACCATGTGCGTGCCGCTGCACGTGCGCGGCAAGGTGATCGGCGCCATCAGCCTCAGCTCGGCGGAGTCCGGGCGCCGTTTCACGGTCGCGGATCTAAGAGTCGCGGAGGACTTCGCGCAGCGCTTGGGAGTGGCGATCGACAACGCGCAGCTGCTTCGCACCACCATCGAGGCGAAGCACACGGCCGACGAAGCCAACCGCCTCAAGGACGAATTTCTGGCGACGATCTCCCACGAGCTGCGGACGCCGCTCAATGCGATGCTGGGGTGGACGCGGCTGCTCCGAGCGGGGCAGCTCCCGCCGGAGCGGCAAGAGCGAGCGCTCGAGACTATCGAGCGCAACGCCGTGACCCAAGCCCAGCTCATCGAAGATCTGCTGGACGTCGCGCGTATCGTCAGCGGCAAGCTGCGCTTGGAGCCGCAGTCGGTAGGGCTCGCGCACGTCATCGAATACGCCATCGACTCGCTACGCCTCGCCAGCGACGCCCGCAAAATTCAGATCATCACCGCGCTCGATCCGCGAGCCGGGGCCGTCATCGGCGACCCACACCGATTGGGACAAGTCGTGTGGAACCTGCTCAGCAACGCCATCAAGTTCACTCCCCGCGGCGGGCGCATCAACGTTCAGCTCGAGCGCGTGGACTCCAACCTCCACATCTCCGTGGCCGACACCGGCCAAGGCATCGCGGCGGAGTTTTTGCCGCACGTTTTCGAGCGATTCAAACAAGAAGACGGTAAGACGACCCGCGCCCACGGCGGCCTCGGCCTCGGCCTCGCTATCTCGCGCCACATCGTGGAGTTGCACGGCGGTAGCATCTCCGTGAAGAGCCAAGGCGAGGGACAGGGCAGTACGTTCACGGTGAGCTTGCCGGTGGCGCCGCTCCGCCCGGAAATTCGCGGCACGGCCGCGCGCTTCACGACCGTGGTGGGCCACGCGCAGCCCGCGGAGCGCCCCGAGCTCGTCGACCTCGAGATCTTGGTCGTCGACGACGAGGGCGATGCGAGGGACCTGGTCGTCGCCGTGCTCGAGCAACTCGGCGCCAAGGTGACGGCGGCGGGCAGCGTGGCCGAGGCGATGGCCGCCGTGGCGCAGGGGCTGCCGGACCTGCTTCTTTCCGACATCGGCATGCCGGGCGAGGACGGCTACGCGCTCATCCGCAAGTTCCGCGCCCTGCCCGGCGCCGAGAGCATCCCTGCTGCGGCCCTGACCGCTTACGCCCGGGCCGAAGACCGCCGCAAGGCGCTCGACGCCGGCTTCATGATGCACATTCCCAAGCCGGTGGAGCCGGCCGAGCTCATCGCGGTCATCGCCAACCTCACCCGCTTTCGCGCCCCGCAAAGCTCCCGCTAGTGCAGCGCATGTGATCTGCGGTCAACAATCGCTGCGCGGTTGTCCGCTACGCGGCATGCGCCGCACTAGTGTCTTTCTCGCTGGGGCTTCGCCCCAGACCCCGCGTCCGCTTCGCGTCCGCCTAGCACTAGCACTAGCTGAACGGTGCCTGCCGGCGGCCTCAGCCGGCGACGGCCCCGAGGTATTGACGTCAGACGCCCGACTGTACCGAACGGCGACACGGAACCCTTGCGCCAAGTGCGCTGCGGCTCGGCGACCCTCCCCTCATCCATTCCCGCTCGTTCAATGCCTGCTGGGAACGAGCAGAGGCAAAATTCCTCGCGCGCTAACTGTTCGTTTTCGTTCATACACGAACCGCAGAACAACGAGTCATCGACGCGCATCAAACGAGCCGCCGAAAGCGAAGAGCGCGACGATCGCAGCGCGTTGATGCCGGCGGCGCCCTCGCGCGAAGTGAAGATGAAGATCCCGCGCGGCATGCCGGTGCTGCCAGGCGGTCGGCGCATGCCGCCGTTGCCAGTGCGACTACGCGAGAGCCTCGAGCCGCTCCGTCGCAGCTTTGCCCCCATACGGCGAAGCCTCGCGCCCTTGTTCGGCAATGAGGCCACGGATTTGGACCTGCAAGCGCTCACTCGCAAGCGTCGCTGGCCCGTGGTCGTGCTGCTGCTCGTCGTCGCGGCGGGTGTGGCGGCCCTTCTGCTGTCTCGCGGCGGCTGAGTCGTGAATCGCTCCCTACCGGCTTTCGAGTGACTCGGTCGGGGTTGCGAGCTCACCCAACAGAAAGGCTCGCGCCTTGCGCAAGTCCGCAACGAGCGTGGTCCAAGTTTCGGCGCGCGCCTCGGCCGTGGGGGCGCGCAAGATCGCCGCCGGGTGGTACGTGGCGAGCCACGCTTCCGCCCAAGGCTGCTGAAAGATGCGCCCGCGGTAGCGCTGGAGATTGAAGCGGCTGCCCACGAAGCTCTGCGCGGCCGTATTGCCCAAACAGACGATGACGCGCGGCTTTACGACACGCAGCTCTGCGTCCAGCCACGCGCGACACGCGACGACCTCGCCGACGCGAGGCCTTTGATGAAGTCGACGCTTGCCGCGCGGCTCGAATTTGAAGTGCTTGACCGCGTTCGTGACGTAAACGCCTGCGCGTGAAATTCCGGCCTGTGCCAAGGCCTCGTCCAAAACCTTCCCCGCTGGTCCGACGAACGGACGCCCTTGCAAGTCTTCTTCGTCGCCGGGTTGTTCGCCGACCAGCATCAGCTCGGCGCGATCCGGCCCTTCACCGAACACGACTTGTGTCGCCGGCTCGTGGAGGGGACAGGCCTCGCAAGATTTCGCGGCGCGAGTGAGCTCCGGCAACGTCTCCGTTCGTGGCAGAAAAGCCTGCGCGGCACTCTTCGGCGCCTCTAGCATCTCGCGTACACGCTCGGGTGACTCGCGCATCAGCTCGCCCATGACGCGCGCCTCGGGCAGCGTGGACCAATGCTTCGCCGGCATCTCGGCTTGCATGGCCGGCAAGTTGAGCCGGGCCGGGTTGAAGATGGAGCGGTAATACGTGAGGAAGAGCTCTTCGAGCTCGTCGCTCTCGGGAGCGGCGCTGCGCGGCGCGCCGGGTCCGTAGAGTAACCGCTGGCCATCCCAGTAGCAGGACTCGTCGGGAGTGAGGATGGACCAGCACATGTTCGGGAACCGGTCGCGAAAGAACGGCGCCGCGAGCTCCAAGATGGGATGGTCCGGCCGGTGCCACGCCACGAATCGCTCCCCTTCCTCGCTCTCCACCCGCCGAAAGCGCACGAAGGCGTGCGTCTTGTGCACGTCCCTTCGCACCGCTTGCGATAGCGAGCGCACCCGGCTCACCTCGGGGTCGCTGGCCACCTCCAGCAGCTCGGGCTCTCCGTTGACGAGGCGATACAAGAGCCGGTACAGGGCGTCGTAGCGCTGGGGACTGCGGTGGTACACGGCTTGCTCGGCCAGCTCGAAATAGGCCCGCGGCACCGGCGGCCGATAGTCGAGATTGGTGTCGAAGCTCGGTGCATCGTCGCCGAACAGCTCCGTTTGCGCCCCAGGCGGCTGCCACACCACTCGTTCGGGCGGCACGTTTCGTTGCAGCAAAGGGCGAGCCGCGTCGCGGAATCCTGAAAGGCCCGTCGCCGGCCGAGCTCGAATCAAAGCTGTCCGCCGTGTGCACTCTTCGCCACCGCGAACAGATCCAGCTGAGCCGGCGGCTCCCCCAATTTGGAAGAGTCCAAAAGCCGTATTGGCTTATGGCGCTGCTCGGCGTCCGCGGTGACGACGAACGGGGCGAGCCGTTCCACCGCCGCGCGGAGCCGCTTCAAGTCTTCGAACCGCACGGCGCGATGCCGGCGCAGCGCGAGCACGCGGTCCACGTTCCGCACACCGAGGCCCGGAACGCGGAGCAGCGCTTCACGCGGCGCCCGGTTGAGGTCCACCGGGAAGAACTCACGGTGCGCGAGCGCCCAGGCGAGCTTCGGATCGCGGTTCAAGTCCAGGTTGTCCGCCGTGAGCTCTTGCGGACGAAACCCGTAGTGGCGAATCAGCCAGTCGGCTTGATAGAGCCGATGCTCCCGCACCAGCGGCGCACGCTCCGCGGGCAGGCGAGCGTCGGCCCGAGGGATGGGGCTGTAGCCGGAGTAATAGACGCGGCGCAGCTTGAACGACCGGTAAAGGTGATCGGCCGTTCGCAGAATCTCTGCGTCCGTCGCGGGCGTCGCGCCGATGACCATCTGCGTGCTCTGCCCGGCCGGCAAGAACCGCGTCGGCTCGTCCGCGCGCGCCACCTGCGCTTCGCGGAGCGCGCTCATCGAGCTCTCGATTTGCGGCATCTTTTTTTCGGGAGCCAGGGCCGAGAGGTCCCGCACGGTCGGGAGCTCTACGTTGACGCTGACGCGGTCTGCGAGCGTCCCGGCGCGCTCGAGGAGCTCCGCGCTCACCCCGGGCGCCGCCTTGAGGTGAATGTAGCCGCCGAAGCGGTGCTCCTCCCGCAGCAGCCGAGCCACCTCGATCAGCTGCTGCATCGTGTCGTCCGGGGACTTGAGCACGCCGGAGCTTAGGAACAAGCCTTCGATGTAGTTCCGGCGGTAGAAGTCGAGGGTCAGGTTCGCGACTTCCTCCGGCGTGAAGCGCGCACGCGGAACATCACTTGAGCTGCGGTTGATACAGTACTGGCAGTCGTAGCTGCAGCTATTGGTGAGCAGAATCTTCAGCAGCGAAACGCAACGGCCGTCCGGCGTGTAGCTGTGGCAAATGCCCATCCCATTCGTGTTGCCCAGCCCCTGCTCCGGAGTCGCGCGCTTCGAGCCGCTGCTCGCACACGAGGCATCGTACTTCGCGGCGTCGGCCAAAATGCTGAGCTTTTTACGTAGCTCCAAAGGTGGGTTAAGGACTACTCCCCGAGGCGCTCGCGGCAACTCGGCGCGCCGGAGCAGCCGAGTTGCCCAATGTCTAACTCTCGTCGTCGCGGCGAACCCCGCCGTGGCACGCCGCCACGGCGGTCCCTATCCGCGGCCGAGCTGCCCTTAGTGGACGCCGCCAAGTTGGAGCATCAGCTGACCGAGCAGAATCTTCGCGATCATCGCGAGGGGGAAGACGGTCGCGTACCCGACGTTCGGTAGGTCCTTTCCCGTCTTTTCCACTCCGAAAGCTAGGACTGCAGGTTGAGTCTGAATACCCGCCAAAATCCCGACCAGAACCGACAGCGGTACGCCGAGCACGCGGCGGCCCACGAACAGCGTCACGAGGACGACGGTGGCGGTAATGGTAGCGCCGAGGAGTAAGGTCTCCACGACCGACACGCTCGTGGCGGCGGAGAGTGCGCTGCCTGCTTTGCAGCCGACCCCGGCCAGGAACAGCACGACCCCGAACTGGCGCAAAGTCATGTTGGCTCCGTACGGCGATGACCAAACCAAAGGCCCCGTCCGTCCAAGCCGACCGAGGATCAGACCCATGACCAGGGGGCCGCCGGCAAGCCCTAGCGAAAACCTCGCGCCACCTGGCAACGGAATGCTCACGGCCCCGAGCAGCAGACCGAGTGCGATCCCGAGACCGAAGGTAATGATGTCCACCTCCGCCACGCGCCGCGCCGAATCGCCCAAGAGCCGCTCGATCTCGTGCACTCGATCGATTGGCGCGACGACGCGGACTCGGTCCCCCCGCATGAGCTCGAAGTGCCCGTCCGGGGCTAAGTCCACGTCGCCGCGCCGAACTCGGGTAATCAGAGCGTCGAACCGCTGCGGCAGGTGAAGCTGGCTAAGTGGACGCTCCGTCACCTCCGGGTTCGACACGAACATACGCCGGTAGGTCAGCTCCGAACGGTCGAGCTCCAAGTGCTCCGCGGAGGCGCTGCCGAGAAGCGCCACCGCGGCGTCGACGTCCCTCGATGGACCGACGACAGAAACGAGATCACCGACCTGGAACAACGTCTCGTCGTGAACGACGCTGGTCAGCGACCCTCGCCGGATTCGGCAGAAGACGACGTTCAACTTTCGTGTGTGATGTAGCTCTCCCGCGGACTGTGCGCAGTCGAGCTCCACGCGCGCGGTCGTATTGACGATCGCTTCTTCGCCGTGACCTCGGTAAGCACGCGAGATGCTCTCCGCCGCATAGGAAACCTTGAAGACTCGGTGGGCGAACGCGACAGCGACGAGCGGCAGCAGCGCGCCGAGCGGGTAGCAGATGGAGTATGCCAAGACCGGCACGGCGAGGGCAGCGGCGGTGGCGCCGGCGACTTGCATGGACTCGGTGATGGCCGCCAGGGCCGGTGTATTGTTGAGCGCGCCGCAGAAAAGCCCGGCCAGCAGTGGCCCCGGCAGACCTGCCAACCTGCCCAGCAGCCATGCCACGCCGAAGGCTGCGCACAACGCGACGAGGGCAAGCCCGTTGTCGCGCACGCCCCGCAGCCTCAGCGATGCGAAGAACCCGGGACCGCTCGCGAGCCCCACCGTGTAGACGAACAGCACGAGGCCAAGCTGCGCGACGAGGTCTGGAAGCGCGCCGCCCGGCACGGCCCAACCGACGAACAGGCCAGCGAACAGAACCGCGGCGACACCCAGTGAAAAACCGAGCACGCGAACTTGACCGATGAGGTAGCCGAGCGCCGCTACGCCGAAGAGAACGATGAGCGGGCGCCCTGCGAGAAATTCCGACATGACGATGATGCCTCACGGACGTCAGCTCAAGGTGCCGTCGGACTGGCCGTGGAAGGGGTCCGCACCGATAGTGCCGACCAGCTCGTCTACATAAGCGCTGGAGCTCACTCGCTCGAGCTCCCGCGCGACGAACCTTCGCCGCTCGAGCAGCTCCGGGGAGGGCCGAGCCGCGCCACGAAGCTTCTCGTCGAGGGCAGCGGCGTGGCGGCGAAATAGCTCGATGTCGCGGCGTTGTTTGGTGACGAGCCGCTCGCGGTACCAATCGCTCTTCACCACGACCGCGCGCGCGAACAGCGCTCTGAAGCACGGGTCGTCGATGGCCATGCCTTGGTACTGGCCGTGCGCCATGATGTGCAGCAAGGCCTTGAGCGGCGGACAGGCCGCCTCGACGCTGCCGTCTTCGAAATAGCCGCGTGCGACTCGGGTCTGGGTGTCGACGATCGCGTCGATGCCGGCGGCGTAGGACTCGAGCCCTTGCAGCTCGGGCCGTAGCATGTCCTCACTGAAGACCGCGTTGGGCGTTTGAAAGATTCGACCCAAGAAGCGTTCCACGAAGCGGGGCGTGATGCGGTAGCCGAGCCGGCTGGCGAGCACCGTGCGACCCCCGAGCTCGAAGTCGTCGACCTTCTCCAAGTAGCCGTTCTCGATGAGGAACCCGGCCTCGCGCTCGCGCTCGCTCATGCGGCACCAAACCTCCGGCACGAGCATGCTCACGTCGTGGTCCACTCGGTAGCGCGGCCCCAATTGACCGGCGACGCTCGTGAAGCCAGCGTACTCGGTCAGGATGGCGGAGACCACCGCGTTGTTCATGTCGACGACGGGCCAAACCGCGTTGAACGGCGCCTTGGTCAGCGCTCCTTCGCTGCCGAAGCCGGTCGTGGACGGCGACTTGCCCGTCAAGCTGCTCAGGAAGTCCATGAACAGCTCAGGGAGCTCTTGGTAGTGCAGTGGGCCGAACGCCGCGAGGGGCGGCAAGGAGATCTCTGGCTGCGCCCGGTTCGCGCGGCGGCCAGAGAGCACCGCGTGCACGACCTTCAGCAGTGGCTTGTCGAGCGGCACCTCTCCGTCGAGGCGCCCCACGACCTCGGCCAAGTACGCGTCGCGGTGGTTCACGCGGTCCGGTCGGCGCTGCAGATAGCGCGGGTTCTTCGAAGGCTTGCCGTCTACCATGCGCGGGTGAGCGGAGGACACGACGTAGCTGGTGCGAGGCGTATGTACGAAGTCGCTGAGGAGCTGCTTGACGGGCGGCGTGAACAGCTCGAGCTCGGCGACCTTGTCTACGAGCGCCCTAGCCTGCGAGCGATCGAGTGGCTCGAAGTTCGTGATGAACGTTCCCGGAGTGGCCAGGTCGGCCTCTGCCTGGGCGTCGAAGCCCCGAAGGACCGCGTCGTCCGGCCGCTGAAACAGGTACTCTTCGCAGTTTGCGACAATCTTCACGCTCTGGCGGGGGTGGCCGGCGGAGAGGCCGTGGACGTGCGTCCGGGGCACGACCGCGGAGGCGGTGATGTCGTCCTCCATCTGGACCTTGTCGCTCGGCCGAAAATCGGGCCGTAGCTTGAACATGCGCCACGTGGCACTCCCCGCCTCGAAGCCAACGCGCAACTGGTTCGTGAGCAGCCGCTGTTGCTCGAAGCGGAGCTCGTGGCCCGCGTAACCATTGACGCTGTCCACGCTGAAGTGCGCTCGAATGTCGTCCCCCCACTCCGGCCGATAGAGGCGCTTCACTATGAACACGAGCTCTCGAATCGTTTGAGGGAGAGCGTGCAACCAGGCGTTGTGCTCGTCCGTGTAGTCGCTGGAGGGAGTCAGCAACTTGACCACCGAGCCGAGTGACCGCTCGGGGCTCAGCAGCGCACGCGTAGCTCTGCCGTCCACCGGGGGCTCTCTGAAACAACCGGAGAAGTCGCGCTTGCAGATCTCGACCACCTTGGCCAAGTCGTGGTCGAAGTCTTTTACGAATACGGGCGCGGGCTGCAGCATCGGCTTGAGCGACTTCGAAATTTCGCTCTTGCCGCCACCTGACACCGTGCACGGCTTGTGGCAGAGCACGCCCTCCGCCCGTGTACCGACGAGGCGAAAAAACGGCCCGTGCGGGTGCTTCTCGAGCTGAACGCGGTAGCCGGACGGTAGCACGAACACGTGCTCGGGCCGCAGTGTCAGCGTCCGCTCTTCGCCGCCGGCACGGAAGCGCACCAACCCTTCTTGCACGCTGAACGCGGCGTCCTCGGGAACGTAAAAGACGTCCGCGTACGCGGCGTCTACAGCGTAGCCTTCGGGCTGGAGTCGAGCCCGCTCTCCCAAGAGCTCGAGCGCTTTCACGAACGTGGTGGGCTTGAGCTCAAGGCCGGCGCTGGCATGGAAGGTGAGACCGAGAACGTAGCTCGGGAAGGCCAGCACTCCGCCAGCGTGCTCTTCTTCGCACGAACCGAACAAGTTGGCTGAGTAGCTGATTTGCGTCTTCACCTCTTTTTTGCAGTAACCATAATAGTTGTCGGCGATCACGGTCACGATCACGCCGCGAGAGTCGCGGCAAGTGATCTTGAACGCATTGCCGTCATTGTAGAGCTCGTCGGCGTCGCGGTAGCACATGCCGTCGCGGCGCTGGCGCTCGGTGGCGATGTCGTAGTGCGGCAGGCCGACGTCGACCTTTTTGAGGCCGACGAGGTGCGGGGCCAGGATCACGCAGCCGGTGTGACCGGTCCAAGAAGCGGGATCCAGGGCGGCATCGTTTTCGCTCAGAAAGGGGTCGCCCGCATTCCCGAAGATGCTTTCGACGAAGTCCAGATTGCTCACGAGGCTACCGGGGGCAATGAAACGCACCTCCATGCGCTTTTCCGGCTCGGTCGCGGTCGCTGGGCACACCAGCGGACGTAGGAGCAGCGAGACGAAGAGCTGCGCGCCCTCGGGCTCCGCCGCCGTGAACGGCAGCGTGAGTACGTCTGGCGGCGGCGCGAACGCAGCCGCGAGCAGCCGCGCCAAGGTCTGCTTCGGGACCGCCTGCTTGTCGACAGGCACCGGGAAGCCGCCCTCCGCGACGTGAAACACGCCCTTGGTGGTCCGCCTATCACTCTTGGGGTTATGCAGCACGCCCTGTTCGATGCGATACGACGTGAGGAACGGCGACCTGAACTCGTCACCTTTATTCGGCAGGGACAGCAACCGCCCAAGTCCCTGCCGGTCCAGCACCAAAGTTCGGCGGGGGAGCTGGGGTACGCCGTCCGGGCTCACGTCGTTCAAGTAACTCTCGAGGTAGCTCTGAATGCGCCGATCCACGGGGCACAGCGGCCAGCCAAGCAGCTCGTCCTTCTCGAAATGATTGCGTAGGAGCGGGCGGGTGACTTCCAGGAACTCGCCGTCACCGACTTCGGCGCTAGTGGGTACGCCGAGCGCGGCGAGCTTCAGGTTCACATAACGGTTGAGCTCGAGCGGCTTCGTGTCTTCGGAGTGAGTTTGCATCGGAATGGCGTGACCCTTTGCACACGGCAGGCCAACCCCACCTAGTTGCGTTATTCACGATGGCGCGCGGCGCGAAACACGGCCGTCACCGATGCGAGGCGCGAGTTTAGCGTCGCTACGACAATCTTGCGCCCGCCCCGAAAGAGCCGGGATTCGCCGCACGAACCTGCGTGCGAGCGCGCAGAAGCGGAGCACTCCGCCGCGTCCGGCGCACCACTTGCGCCCACCGGACGTCCCGCGCTCATGAGTCTACCAGCAGTCTCGCCAACTCCGGATCGGCTTCGAGCAGGTCGTCACGCGTGACGATGCCCCAGACTCCCTCTTCATCTGCCACGACCACGGAGTTTACGCCGTGCAGCCGCATGAGCCTCGCTGCGTCGTCGGCAGAGCTCGGTGGCGTCGCCGTGACGACGTGCCGCCAAGCTCTATCCATGACCGGGTGTTCCGGGGCGTCTCCCTCCAAGTCGCTCACGCAGACGATCCCCACGAGCCTGCCCTCGTGCACGATGGGGAAGTGGTGAATCTCGTGCTCTTGGGCCAACAGCCGCAGCTCCGCGGCGCTCAGGTCGGGTCCGATCGCGATGGCAGGCATGCTCATCACCTCGGCGAGTGACAGTGTGGAGAGGCTTTCGGAGTCGTCGTCCATGCCCGCCCCTAGGCAACTTCTACACCAGCTACGAAACGAGCACTGCGTGCGCAATCGCTGCGCCACCTCGCGGGCATTGCGCGTTGCCCCGATGTTTCGCGTCGCTTTTGACCGGTCTATGCGCGTGGGGTGACGATTGGCGCGCGCCTTGCTCTTGCCCGAGTCGTGAGCTTTCTCAACTACTCCGTAAACAAGGGCTACGACGAGCTCGTCTCGAGCGAAGGCGAGCCACGATCGTTCGCCGGCCGCGTGGGGGCACTCCTGAGCCGCATGACCGTCGAGGAGCTGCGGGCGCGGCAGCGCGCAGCAGAGTCCACGATCAGGGCGCTGGGCATTACTTTCACCGTCTACTCGGAGCGGCAGAACGTGGACCGGGACTGGCCATTCGACGTCATCCCCCGCATCATTGCCGAGAGCGAGTGGGACCGCGTCGCACGGGGCCTGGAGCAGCGCGTGCGAGCGCTGAACCTCTTCATCGACGACGTTTACAACGCTCAGCGCGTCATAAAGTCCGGGGTGTTTCCGGCCGAGGTGCTGGCGAGCTCCAAGCACTTTCTGCCTGCATGCGTAGGCGTCAGGCCGAAGTTCGGCGTCTGGGCTCACGTCTGCGGCAGCGACCTCGTTCGAGACGACGACGGGACGCTGTACGTGCTGGAGGACAACCTGAGAATCCCCTCCGGCGTCTCCTACATGCTGGAGAATCGTGCGGTCACGAAGTGCGTATTTCCCGAGTTGTTCGAGGCGCAGCGAATTCAGCCGGTGGACGGCTATCCGAGTCGCCTATCGGGCCTCCTGCAGAGCCTCGCTCCGAACAACGTCGCCGACCCGACGGTGGTGCTGCTCACGCCGGGCCCGTACAACTCTGCGTACTTCGAGCACTGCTACCTGGCGCAGCAGCTAGGGGTTGAGCTGGTCCGCGGGCACGACCTCGTCGTTCTCGACGATGACTGCGTTTACATGAAGACCATCTCCGGGCTGGAGCGGGTGCACGTCGTTTACCGACGTGTCGACGATGCCTTCCTGGACCCCGCGGTCTTGGACGCGGCGTCGCTCGTCGGCTGTGCGGGCCTGCTACGTGCTTGGCAGGCGGGCAAGGTCGCCATCGCCAACGCGCCGGGGGCGGGGGTCGCCGACGATAAGCTGGTTTGCTCCTACGTGCCGGATCTCATCCGCTACTACCTCGGCGAAGAACCCCTGATACAGAACGTCGAAACGTACCGCATGATCGACGCTGCGCATCGCCAGCATGTGCTGAGCGACCTCGAATCCTTCGTGGTGAAGCCGGTCAATGAGTCGGGCGGATACGGCATCATGGTCGGCAGCGCGGCGAGCGTGCTCGAACGCGCGCGCTGCCGCGAAGCGGTGCTGGCGAACCCGCGAAACTTCGTGGCCCAGCCCATCGTTTCCTTGTCGACCGCGCCCACGCTCTGCGAAGACGGCGTCGAGCCGAGACATCTCGACTTGCGACCGTTCGTGCTCAGCGGCGAGACGGGGTACGTCACTCGCGGAGGCCTCACGCGAGTCGCGCTCCGCAAAGGTTCTCTCGTAGTGAACTCGTCCCAAGGCGGGGGCAGTAAAGACACCTGGATCGTGTGCGACGACCAAAGAATTGGAGCTTGAACATGTTGCTCTCTAGCGTGGCAGAAGCGATGTTTTGGACCGGGCGATACGTGGAACGCTCACAAGCCTTGGCGCGGGTGGTGCTCGGGTACGAGCGGCTGAGCTTCGACTTATCCGCCTCTCGGAAGCTCGAGCTCGGCCCGTTGTTCGCGCTCATGGACCGGACCCCAGACGCGGCGAGCCAGCGTGACCGTTCGGAGGCGCTACGCCAACTGGTCCTCGACCCAGACAACCGCTCCAGCGTTCTCGGGGCCCTGCTCGCGGCACGCGAAAATCTCCGGGTCGCGCGGGTGGTCGCGCCCGTCGAGCTTTGGACGACAGTAGGGATGCTCGTCCAGCAGCTCAAGGAGAACGCTCCAGGGTCGGAAGGGGCGCTGCTGGAGGCGCTCGAGGCGACGCTGGCGCTGGGCAACCGCTTCGAAGGAGAACGGCAACGCAGCATGACCCACGACAACGCCTTCGCCTTCTTGGAGATGGGTTGCAACATCGAGCGCGCCGACATGTTGGTTCGGTCCATCGCCGCCCTCACGCCGGTGCTGTCTCCCGCGGGCTGGGAGCGCGCCTACGATGACGTGCGCTGGACTGGGCTCCTACACGCCATCGGCCTGCACTCGGCATACCGGCGCCACCATCATCATCAGGCGGAGCTGCCACGGCTGCTCGCGCTCGCGATGTCAGACACGAGCTGCCCGCGAGCGGTCGCGCACTGCCTCCAAGTAGTGCAGCGCCAACTAACGCACCTGCCGCGCGCGCGGCCAGTCGGCGAGCAGCTAGGAGTGACGCTCGCCACCGCCTTCGCCGCGGGGCGGTCCGCGGAGGCGCTACCGCGTCAGCCCACCGCGCAATTATCGGAACAGCTAGCCCGTTTGAGCTCGACGATCTCGACCTGTTACTTTCCCTGCGAGGAGGAAGTGCAAGCCCCACCTTTGGCGGCCACGCGGCCGCGTCGCAGCGACCCTTTCGAGCACCTGACGAAGGAGCACGCGTACATGGACCGGGTACTCCGGGTGCTGGGAACGCTCGCTGGCGTAGCAGGCGAAGGCACCCCGATAGACCGTACGGAGCTCCGGACCATCGTGACATTCTTGGCCGACTGTGGAGAACTCGGGCACCACGAGAAGGAGGAGTCGATTTTGACCCCGGTCCTCGCGGCCCACGGCTTCGATTGGTACGACGGACCGCTCGCAGTCATGCGACGCGAGCATCGGCAGGAGCACTACTTCATTCAGGTGCTCACGCACCTCGCGAGCCAGCGCAACGAATGGTCACGGGATGACGCGCGCAACTTCGTTGGCGTGGCGGGCGAGCTCATCCACTTTCTGTATTCTCACATGGCTCACGAAGAGCATGACCTGTTCGAAAGAGCGGCGCGCACACTACCTGCGAACGTGCAGGCCGCGCTCTGCAGGTCGTTCGAAGAGCTCGACGCGCGGCAGGGCCCACTCGCGGCGGAGTCGCGGGCCGCGATGACCACCTTGCTCGAAAAGTACTCGACCCAAGGTGCCCTCCGCTCTGCGAGCTGAACCAGTTCGGCGCGCCGTGCTACGCGGCCACGGCGAGCGGCTACCTTAAAAAAGAACCAGGCCAAAGTCGCCGATGATGCGGTAGCCGAGCGCCTCGTAGGCGCGGCGCCACCCAGAGCGTGTCGGAAGCAAGCCAGCGAGGCGCTAGAAAAGACAGCAGCTGCGCTTCGTCCCCGACGCCGAGCAGCCGCAACTCCACCACCTCGTTCATGGAGCGCATCGTAGCCATCCTAGGGAAGAGTCGTTCACTGTAGAAATGTGAGCTTTCGTAACCAGCGGAGGCAGCCTAACCAAGCGGAGCGGCAGCCGATTCGCCGAAGGACTTGACTCGATTCGCCCGGGCGTGGGACCCATGAAGGCTATGCTGGCGAAGTCGGTTCGGCAGGTCGCACCGCTGTGGCTCGCGTTGGTCGCGCCCTTGGCGTGGGCGAGCGCGTGTGGCGGCAAGCAATTCGAAGGCGTGGAGCCGGGCAGCGCCGCTGGTAGCGCGGGCGCGGCCGGCACCGCTAATACCGCCGGCACGGCCGGCACCATGAACGACGGCTCGTCCACCTGCGGGAACCTGGTGTGCCAGAACACCGCGCGCTGCGTGACGGACGACGGCGCGCCCCACTGCGAGTGTGCGCCCGGCTTCGGCGGAGACGAGTGCGAGCAGAACGTGGACGACTGCGCGAGCAGCCCGTGCAAGAACGGCGGGGTCTGCGGAGACCGCGTCGGGGACTACGTCTGCGCGTGTCCGAGCGGCTTCACCGGCAAGAGCTGCGAGACGAAGGCGACCCCATGCGAGCCGAACCCCTGCGAGGGTGGCGGCAGTTGTGCCGAAGCGTCCAGCACTTTCGTGTGCACGTGCGCGCCGGGCTTCGAGGGCCCGACTTGCGCAGAGAACGTGGACGAGTGCGCCAACGCGCCCTGCAAGAACGGAGGCACGTGCCAAGACGGAGTGGGCGGCTTCGTGTGCGAATGCCCGGCCGGGTTCAGCGGAGAGACGTGCGAGGTCCCGGTCCTCGGTTGCACGCCGAACCCTTGTCTGAACGGCGGCAAATGCTCCCTCGCGGGCACGAGCTACAGCTGCGAATGTCCTGAGCGCTACCGCGGCGAGCGCTGCCAACTCACGCGCTACATCGGCGTCATGGCCGGCGAGACCCACAGCTGCGCGTTGCGCGGCGACCATACGGTCTACTGTTGGGGCAATAACGAATGGGGACAGATCACGCCGACGGAAGAGACGGTCGAAACGATCGACGGCGCGGTGCTGCACCAGTGCGGCCTCAGACCGGACGGCAGCGCCGCCTGTTGGGGTGACAACGCGTACGGCAAGGCGGATGCGCCCACGAGCAGGTTCTTGGACGTGAGCGCGGGCGGATTCAGCACCAGCTGCGGGGTCAAAGCGGACTCTACTTTGACCTGCTGGGGGAAGGGCGAGGAGAGCTTACTGGTCCTAGAAGAGCCGCAAGAGAGCGGCTTCGTGGACGTAGCATCCGGATATTACTTCGCGTGCGCGCTGAACGGCAAAGGCGTGACCACCTGCTGGGGCAACGATCAGTACGGGCAAACCCAGGTCAATCAAGAGATAGAGCTCTCCAGCATCGACGCGGGCTACTGGCATGCTTGCGGCGTGCGGGCCGATGGCTTCCTCTACTGCTGGGGCCTCACGACCGGCATGACTCCAGGCGGTCGGTTCAGGAGCGTCTCGGCCGGTATCGAGCACACGTGCGGCATTCAAGCGGACAACAGCGCGCTGTGCTGGGGGAACGAGGAAGACGGAAGAATAGATGCGCCGCGGGGTAACTTCCTCGCTGTTTCCGCGGGTGGCGGCCACAGCTGCGGCCTCCGCGAAAACAACAGCGTCGTGTGCTGGGGTGCTAACGACAAGGGTCAGAGCGAGTCTCCCCCGCCCTGATTTCCGCCAGGTGTGGCACATGCAAAATTTTTTCGGCGGCCGGTGACCGCTCGCGGGTGCGCGCCGTACCGGGGCGAATGACTTACCGCGTCCACCAGCTCCGCCCCGGCGATGTCTCGCTCGCCCATGGCATGCTCACGATGTTCAGCGCGGCGTTCGAGGATCCGGACGCCTATGACTCGAAAAGACCCAGCGACGCGTACCTGAACACCCTGCTGGCAACCCCTACGTTCATCGCCCTGGTGGCGCTGAAGGGAGACGAGGTCGTTGGAGGGCTGGCCGCGTACGAGCTACGAAAATTCGAGCAAGAGCGCAGCGAGATCTACATCTACGACTTGGCCGTGGCGGAGGCGCACCGGCGCGCGGGGCTCGCGACCGCGCTCATCAACGCTCTGCGCGCCATCGGCCGGGAGCGAGGCGCCTACGTGGTCTATGTCCAAGCCGACCCGCCCGACGCACCCGCGGTAGCGCTGTACACGAAGCTCGGGACGCGCGAAGACGTCTACCATTTCGACATCGAGGTCGAGGTCGAGGTCGAGGTCGAGGAGTAGGCTACGCCTCGGTCGTGGCGTTCCCCAGCTGCAGCTTGGCGCCGCGACTTTTGGCATCGGCCTCGCCTTCTCGACCGAGCCTCGCTATCCACGCCGCGCGCTGGGCGGCGGTCCGCGCGCGCTGGCTGTATAGAGTCGTGGTTGCGACGGGGCCGAAGCCGACGTAGCGCAGCGTCGCGTTCACGAAGGAGCCATGGAGCGAGCCACGGTGCCAAAGTTGGTACCAGAAGCCGGGGCTATCCATGGTCGTGACGACGCGCGCGGAGCGACCGCGCAATAGGGCCTCAGGCAAGCCGTTACCGGAGCCACGGTACGCGAACGCCCAGCCCGGCAAGAACGTGCGATCGACGAAGCCTTTCACGAGCGCGGGCGGCCCCGCCCACCACGTCGGGAAGAACCAAGCCACGTGCGACGCGCGCTCGATCAGCTGCCGGGCGCGCAACAGATCCGGCTCGAGCGCTTGCCGCTGACTGAAGCCTTGGCGCAAATTCGGGTCGAAGCTCAGCTCGCGCAGCTTCAGGCGTTCGAACTGCGCGCCCCCGCGGCCAAGTCCCTCCGCGTACGCTTCGGCCAGGGCGTCGCTGAGGCTTTCAGAAGAGGGGTGGCCGTGGACAACGAGGTGCATGCCCAACGATTAGGGCATGCGATAAACTTCGGGTAGACGCACAGGAGCATGCTAGCCATGCATGGTTGCATGCCCCGCAGACCAGCCCAGAAGCGCCCCATTTTATCGGACTGGGACGATCTTCGGCTGTTCTTGGAGGTCGCCCGCGTGGGCAGCTTCACCGCCGCGAGCGCCACGTTGGGCGTGGATCAAGCGACGGTGAGCCGCCGCATGGCGGGGCTGGAGGCAAAGCTCGCGGCGGCGCTGTTCGAACGCACCCCGCAAGGCTCGTCCCTCACCGTGCTGGGCGCGAAGGTGCAGCGGCACGCGCAAGCCATGGAAGCCGAGCTTCACGCCTTGATCGACGAAGCGAGCGGCCACGAGCGCGAGATTGAAGGCGTCGTGCGCCTCGCGCTCACCGAATCGATCGCGGTGCACGCCGTGATCCCACGCGTGCTGCCGCGCTTGCACGAGGCGAATCCGAAGCTGACCGTGCGCCTGTCTGCCAGCTATGACGTGGAGGAGCTGGGGCACCGCCAAGCGGAGCTGGCGTTGCGCTTCTTTCGCCCAAAGAGCGGCGACCTGGTGGCTCAGCGTATCGCTTGCATGAAGACGGCGCTGATCGGTCACCGCCGCTTCCGCGGCGTGCCACGCGCGGAGCTGCCCGTCGTAGGCGCGGAGCTGGGGGAGCGCGCGAGCCTGGAGAGCCGCTACTTGGAGCGACACTTGCGGCGCGCGCCGCGACTCTTCGTTTCCAGCTACGTCTCGCAGATCGAGGCCGTGCGCGCGGGAATTGGCGTCGCGCTGCTCGCGAAGAGCGTGCTCGAGCTCGATCCCGAGCTCGTAGAGCTAGACCGGGAGCTGCCGGCGCCACCCGAGCTTTCGCTGTGGTTGGTCACGCCGCGCTCGCTACGCCACGTGCCGCGCATAGCGACGGTTTGGAAGGCCTTGGAAGAAGGCCTTGCGTTTTTAGGAGACTGACGCGGCTCCGGGGATCGCCGCTCAGCTCCCGCACAGGAGGGTGACGCCGAGGTCATTGCCGGCGCCGCACTCTCCGTTGGTGCAGTCGTCGGCTGCACACTGAGCGTCGGTGGTGCACGCTGCGCCCGGTGCGAGGTGCGCGGTGCAAGTATCCGTGTCCGCATCGCAGTAAGTGGACTCCGCGCATTGCTCTTGCGCAGTGCAGGCGGCGCCAACCGCCAACCGCGCCTTGCATTGCTGCGCGCTGAAGTCGCAATAGGCGGACGCCAGGCACTGAGCGCTGCCCGCACAGCTCGCGCCGACGGCGGCCAGGCTCTCGCAGGCCCCGGTCTGGCCATTGCAGGAAAGCCCGTCCGCCTTGTCGCAGATGTAGCCGCTGGGCGGAAGCCCATCCACGCCCGCATAGCTCGTGAAATTACCGTCGCGCGTGCCCAGGCATGGGGAGCTGCCGAGCTTACCTGGCAGCTGAACCTGGCATTGCCGAACCGTAGCGCCGTCCAAGAACTCGCTCACGCACTCCACCTCTCCTTCGTCCGGCGCGACGCAATCGGCGTTCGTATCGCACGTTTCACCTGGCTGTTTGGTGCCGCCGGACGAGAAGACCCTGCCGCAGCTGGGCGCGCTGGCAGAGCTCGTGTCGCACTGATCCTGCCGAGCGCGTACTTCGTCCAAGCACGCCTGCGCAGCAGAGGCGTCGTAGCCGCCCGCCGGCGCAAACGCGCCGTAAAAGGCCCGGCACTGCGCGCCGTCCGACGGCCGACCCGCGGCTTTGCAGCAGCCCATGTACTCGGCGCAAAGCTTGGCGATGAAGTCGTCCTTGTTACCCGCCTCCGAATCGTCACTGCAGCCGACCAATCCGCACAGCCCCGCGCCGACCAACAAGACAGATACAATCCGAGCCCTCATCGGAACCTCCTCGACCAAGATGGATCGAGGAGGTTAGGCGCTTACGCGCCTCCGCGTCTACGGTGTTCACTTGCCGTCGAGCGGGCCTCCGGCTTTGGCTTCCGCGTCTAAGAAGGCTTGCTCCTCTCCGCTCGTGGCTCGACCGAGGATGGCGTTTCGGTGAGGAAAGCGGCCGAAACGAGCGATGACGCTCTGGTAGTGCCGAGCGCGCTCGGCGCCCACCGCCCACGCCGGGCGCAGCTCCTCGCGCGCCTCCCGCCGAACGAGGCCGTCGGCGAGCTCCACGGCGCGGGCCTGCATCACCACGTCCTCGGCGTGAAGGAGCGGCATCATCACGAAGAGCTGCGCCTCGCTGTCTAGCGACGCCATGGCGCCGCGTTCGAGCATCGCGAGCGAAAGAGACAGGGCGCGGCGGTCACCAGCGTAGGCGCGCGGCGTACCGCGGTGCACATTTCGCACGAACTGGTCCAACACGACCACCAGCGCGCGCTGCCCGCTCAAGGTTTTGGTCCAGTCGTCGAGCCCACCGGCGAGAGCGCTCTCGATGAGCGGCCCGAACCGGGTATGAATCTCGAGGTCCAGCTCCGCGCCGCCTTGATACCAGCGACGAAACTTGGCCATGAGGGCCTCCGCGGTGGTCGCCGGAGCACCGAACCAGAATGATAAAACTTCCTCGCTTGAGCTCTCGATCATGATTCAGAGCATGGCGACCGGCCCCGACGCCGAACATTCCCCTAATTGGGGGATGAGCGCAGGGTCGTCGTCGAGGTCACCCTAAACGGGTGCCGGCCCTCTGCCACTCAGCTGTGCGCGTCTGGGCGCCTTTCTGCGCGGTTTGCTCACAATTGCAGCGTGGCCGAGGCCCGGGGCACGAAGCACGCTAGGCGCCAGGCTATGCTTCGAGGCCCTCTGACGCATGCCCAGCATCGACGACACCCAGCACCTCCGCACTGGTGACATCCTGCAGTCGTGGTCGGGCGTTGACTCGCCGGAGTCGGGCAAAGACCTGGTCGGCGCGACTTTGAATAGCACCTACGTCGTCGAGCGCTTGCTCGGCGAAGGCGGCATGGGGCAAGTCTTCTTGGCGCGCCACACTCGCATCGCGCAGAAGCGAGTCGCGATCAAGGTGTTGCACCCCGAGCTAGCCGGGAGCGAACAGGTGCTGGCTCGCTTTCAACGCGAAGCGGAGGCGGCCGCGGCCATCTCGCATCCGAACGTGGTGAGCGTGCTGGACATCGACAGCACTCCGCGAGGAATGCCCTACTTGGTCTGCGAGTACCTGGAAGGCGTCGACCTCTCTGACCACCTCAAGGAAGTGCAGCGGCTGGACGTGCCGGACGCGCTCTCCGTCACTCGCCAGCTATGTCGCGGCCTCGCGGCGGCGCACGCATGCGGCGTGATTCATCGCGACTTGAAGCCCCCGAATATCTTTCTCGTCGGGGACTTCAAGAAGGGCGCGCCGCCGCGTTTGTTCGCAAAAATCTTGGATTTCGGCCTTTCGCGCTTTCATCAAGGCGGCGGCGACAATCAGAACCTGACCAAGACCGGGTTCATCATGGGCACGCCTTCCTACATGGCGCCCGAGCAAGCGCGCGGCCAGCGCGTGGACCACCGGGCTGACGTCTACGGTCTTGGGGCGATACTCTACGCCGTGCTCACCGGGCGTGCGCCGTTTCAAGAGGACTCCCCGCAGTCGACCATCTTGGCGCTGCTCAGCTCGGAACCGCCACGACCGCGCTCGCTCGTACCCACGATCCCCGCGCACGTGGAGCTCGTGATCGAGCGCGCGATGGCCAAAGATCCGGACCAGCGGTACCCGGACATGGCCGCGTTCGAGCGCGCGCTCGACGCGCTACCCAGCGCGCATGCTTTCAGCGAATCGATTCAGCCCGCGGCCGCGCCGTCCCCCGCTCCCAGCGCGCGCCGCACCGAGCTCGTCTCCGCCTCCGAAGGCGACGTACAAAGCGCGCGTCCCCGACTCCTGTTCGTCATGTTCGCGGCGGCGGTGCTCGCCATGGCTGCCGCGAGCATCGCCATCAGCGGTGTGGAGCTCGCCATCGGCCGCAAATTCGGCCGTCTGGAGCTCGGTCTCATCACGCTCGCGATTGTCGGCACGTCGCTGACCCCCGCTTTGCTCGGCTTCGTCTACGTGCGCCGCAAGATCTGGCAAAGCAGCTCTCGCGTGCTCTCATTGCTCGGCCAGGTGAGAGCGGCGGCGCTGGCCGGCGCGCTCACCTACGGCCTCTTGGCGCTCGCCTTCCACGTCATCGACGACTTCTTGGTACGGCTCCTGGCGCGTCCGGAGCTGAAGCCGGTGGGCG
Source organism: Polyangiaceae bacterium (assembly GCA_029266615.1). GTDB lineage: Bacteria > Myxococcota_A > Polyangia > Polyangiales > Polyangiaceae > PMG-095. The sequence continues at coordinate 32,674 of JAQSWN010000013.1, read as the reverse complement.
CGGGCTGGACCGGGTGGAACTTGCTCTTGCCGGCAGTCGCGCTGGTCGCCGCCGTGGCCGCCGCCGAGCGGCAGCGCTTACTCACCTCGGTCCCCGCCGGCTGGAGAAGGTTGCTCGCGGTATGGGTCATCATGGGCGTGGCCGCCATCACGGCTGGCTTGCTCATCTACTTCGGCATCACCTGGCGAGCGGCGAGCGGCGGGCCGTAGTTGGCGCCAGCGTTCGGCTAATCACCATCAAGTCGCTCCGCCTCGTGCTCGAACCAGCCGAGCCATTCGCGCACGAGCGCGAGCCGCGAGTTGTCCACCGTGTAGACGCGCGTTCGCCCGCGCTTCTCGTGTCGTACTAAGCCGGCGTCTTCCAACACGCGCAAGTGCCGAGTCGTCGTCGGCCATTTGTGCGCAAAGCGCCCCGCGACCTCGCCCGCGGTCGCGGCGCCACGGAAATGAATGGTCATGAGGATCTGTCGCCGCGCCGGGTGCGCCAGCGCGGCGACGACGGCGTCCAGCGCCAGAAAATTTTCGCGGCGTTGAGTGTCAGAGCGGCTCGACCTCGCAGATCGTCAGCTTCGGCTCCTCCCGAGCTGAACCTTATTTGGCAGACTGGCCAATGTTCCCGCGATTCATTTAGCATGCTAATTCTGCATTAATTTCAACCACTTGCGACGACCGCGCCGCTCACGATTGAACAGCACAGCGGGGACGACGGCCGCTTTTCAACTCAACGGCCACGAGTTGCCTTGGTGCGCCCGCCCACGAACGCAGCGAGGTGCTCGCCCGTGAGCGTGGACTTCGCTTTCACGAGCTCGGCCGGCGTGCCTTCGAACACGACGCGCCCTCCGTCGTGCCCCGCGCCTGGCCCCAGATCGATAATCCAATCCGCATGCGCCATCACCGCCTGGTGATGCTCGATGACGATCACGGATTTGCCGGAGTCGACGAGGCGATCCAGAAGCCCCAGCAGTTGCGCGAGGTCGGCTAAGTGGAGACCCGTGGTCGGCTCGTCCAACACGTAGACGCCGCCTTCGGTACCCATGTGGGTAGCCAGCTTCAGCCGTTGCCGCTCGCCGCCGGAAAGAGTGGGCAGCGGTTGCCCGAGCCGCACGTAGCCGAGCCCGACGTCGGCCATCCGCTGCAGAATGGCGTGCGCTTCCGGCGTGCGGCCCTTACCTTCGCCGAAGAAAGTGACCGCTTCTGCCACCGGCAGGTCCAGCACCTCCGCGATGTTGAGCGCGCCGAGCCGGTACTCCAGCACCGATGCTTGAAAGCGCTTTCCGCCGCAGTCTTCGCAAACCGAGCTCACGCCAGCCATCATCCCCAAGTCCGTATAGATGACCCCGGCTCCATTGCAGGTCGGGCAGGCGCCTTCGGAGTTCGCGCTGAACAGCGCGGGCTTCACGCCGTTGGCCTTGGCGAAGGCTTTGCGGATCGGCTCCAGCAGGTCCGTGTACGTCGCGGGGTTGCTGCGGCGTGAGCCGCGGATGGGGCTCTGGTCGACGGTCACCACGCCTTCTCGCTTGGCCACGGAGCCGTGAATGAGCGAGCTCTTGCCGGAGCCAGCCACCCCCGTGACTACCACGAGGACGCCGAGCGGAATGTCCACGTTCACCTTCTTGAGGTTGTGCGAGCTGGCCCCGCGCACCTCCAACTTGCCAGTCGGCTTACGTACCGTCGGCTTCAACGACGCGCGGTCGCTCAGGTGCCGGCCCGTCAGCGTACCGCTGGCTCGTAGCCCTTCCACTGTACCTTCGAAGACGATTTGGCCACCGGCGGTGCCGGCGCCAGGCCCGAGATCCACCACGTGATCCGCGATTTCGATCGCCTCCGGCTTGTGCTCCACGACCAAGACCGTGTTGCCCTTGTCGCGTAGGCGCAGCAAAAGCTCGTTCATGCGCTGAATGTCGTGGGGATGAAGGCCGACCGTCGGCTCGTCGAAGACGTAAGTCACGTCCGTCAGCGAAGAGCCGAGGTGACGAATCATCTTCGTGCGCTGGGCTTCCCCGCCCGACAGCGTGCCGGACGCTCGGTCCAAGCTGAGGTAGCCGAGGCCGATCTCGACGAACGAATCCAGCGTGTGCTTCAGCGACTTCAAGAGTGGGGCGACGGACGGCTCGTTCAAGCCGCTCACCCACTCCGCGAGGTCGCTGATCTGCATGGCGCATGCCTCGGCGATGTTGAGCTTCTTGATCTTGGAGGAACGCGCGGCCTCGTTCAAGCGTGTACCGCTGCACTCCGGGCAGGTCGTGAACGTGACCGCGCGCTCCACAAACGCGCGGATGTGCGGCTGCATCGCGTCGACGTCCTTCGACAAGAACGACTTCTGAATTTGAGGAATGAGCCCGGTGTAGGTGAGGTTGATGCCTTCGATTTTGATCTTCGTTGGCTCCTTGTGGAGCAAGTCATTCAGCTCTTTCTTCGTGAACTTTTTGATGGGCTTGTTCGCGTCGAAGAAGCCGCAGCCGTTGAAGATGCGCCCGTACCAGCCTTCCATCGAGAAGCCCGGGATCGTGAGCGCGCCGTCGTTCAGGCTCTTGTTCTCGTCGTAAAGCTGGGTGAGGTCTATGTCGCTGATAGAGCCCATGCCTTCGCAGCGAGGGCACATGCCGCCGTTCACGGAGAATGTCTTCTTTTCGACTTTCTTCCCTCCCGCCTTCTCGACCGCGATCTGCCCGACGCCGGTCACCGACGGCACGTTGAAAGAGAACGCGTTGGAGGACCCGATGTGCGGCTTGCCGAGGCGGCTCCACAGCACACGCAGCATCGCATTCGCGTCCGTGGCGGTGCCTACCGTCGAGCGCGCGTTCGCACCCATCCGCTCCTGGTCGACGATGATCGCAGTCGTGAGCCCTTCCAGGACGTCCACCTCCGGTCGCCCGAGGGACGGCATCATACCCTGCAAGAACGCGCTGTAGGTCTCGTTGATGAGCCGCTGGGACTCGGCCGCGATGGTACCGAACACCAAGGAGGACTTGCCGGAGCCGGAAACGCCGGTGAAGACGGTGAGCCGGCGCTTGGGCAGCTCGACGCTCACGTCCTTCAAGTTGTTTTCTCGGGCGCCCTGCACCCGAATCAGGTCGTGGCTGTCCGCGGAGTGTTTACTCGTTTGCTTGGTGGAGGGCGCCATCGCCCCCTGTTTTCCTCGAGCTGCCGCGACTTGTGAAGCGCATTTCGCACGGGTGGGCGATTAAGAAACATCGCCGACCCTCTTCAGACCGTCGGAAAGAACGCCACGACCCGCTCGAAGAACCAGAACATCGCCGCGGTGCCGACGGCGTACTGGCCGAAGAGCGCGACGCGCGGCCCGAGCCGCTGCTGCAGTTTGCGCCAAAGCGGTTTCACCGCGATGAGGGCGCCGACGAACAGCAGCTGGCCCACCTCCACCCCCACGTTGAAGCACAGCAGGGCGAGCGGTAGCGTGGTTTTGCCCAGCTCGAGCTCGGAGAGCGCACTAGCGAAGCCGAAGCCGTGTAAGAGCCCGAACGCAAACGCCACCGCCCACGGCGCGCGGCGGGTGATGCTCGGCTTGCGGCTCCGCACCTCGCGCACCATCTCGACGGCCAGAAACGCGATGCTGAGAGCGATGACGGCTTCGACCGGGGCCGTGGGCAAGACGAAGAGCCCGAGACTGGCGCTGGCAAGCGTGAGGCTGTGCGCGATCGTGAAAGCGGTCACGGTCTTGAGCAGCGCGCGCCACGACGACGCGAACCACAGCAGCCCGAGTACGAACAGCAGGTGGTCCCAACCCAGCCAGATGTGCTCGACTCCGATGCGCACGAAGCTCGCGACCGAACGGAACGCCACCTCGGCTTGCTGGGTAGGCGCGACACGAACGTGGGGCGCCGCCGACGAGAGGCTCAGTGCTTGAGCTTTGCCGCTTCGCCAGCGAATCTTGATGATGCCGGAAGTGCCGAGCTCTCCGAGGCCGTCGAAGCCCAGCTCTCCGGAGAGCCCTTTCACCCCGCAGTCCAGGCGAGGCGGCGAAAGTCGGCAGTGCTCGGGGAAGACGGGTCGGAGGAGGTCGAACGCCGCGCTGGGGTCGTTGAGGGTCGGAGTTTGCTCCCAGCTCGCGAGGAATTCCCCCGGAGCTCTTTCTTCGAGCAAGAGCACGCTGAAGGTCGCGGTATGAGCGCGGGCATGGCTCGCGCACAGCAGAAGACACAGCAATGCCAAGAGGCGCAGCGAGGGCTTCATGGCTGCCCCGCCACTCGCACTCGCCACTGCGAGGTGAGCCGAGCGACCTCCGCCTGAAAGGCTCGCGACGTTTGCTCTTTGCGGTACTCGGCCAGCACCCTCTCGCGCACGCGCGCGAAGGGGAGGTCAAGGGCGGGCGTGCGCTCGTCCACTCGCACGACGTGCAGACCGCGGTCGGACGGCAGCTCCCGCCAGACCCCGGTGGGCAAGCTCCAAATCCGTCGCGCGAGGTCCGGGCTCTGCACGGTGCGCAGCTCTTCGAGCCCCCGCCCGGTGTAGTTGATCGGGCTCGGCAGGTCCGCGCCCTGAGGCTCCTCGCCGCGTTGCAGCGCGAGCGCTAGCCGGCGCGCGTCGTCCTTCGCGTTTGGCCCGGTCTTGAACCAGTATTCGCGGTAGTTGATGGTTTCCGGCTTCGTGTAGTCGCCGCGGTGCTCGTCGTAATACCGGACCAGCTCGGGCTCGGTCGGCGGCTTCTCGCTCACTTCCGCTTGCAGCAGGCTGCGCACGCGTGCCAGCAGCTGCGCTCGGAGCATCGGGTCCGTTTGCGGGAGGGACAGGCGCTCGCCCTCGCGAAAAAGGACCTCGTCCTCGACGTAGCGTTGCACCAACTGCCGGCGCTCTTCGTCCGTCGCGGCGCGGCCCTGTCGCTGCTCGAACAGCGTGGTGAGCTCGCGTTGCTTCGCCGCTGAGACTTCGAGCGTCGGCACCTCCGCCGGGCCAGAGAGCACGCGGTGCCCTGCAAAGACGAGTGCGCCCAGCAACGTAAAGTGCAGCAACGGCTCGCTCGCAGCGCTACGTAGCCATCGCAACGCGCCGACGCCACGGGGCGCCGCCGGCTCAAAGTCCCCCACGCCTGCCGCCGCTCGAGTCATGCGTCCGCGACGCTAACGAGGCTTCGTGACGACCACGCGACGCAAAGACCGCGCAGCGATGACGGAGCCGCATCGGCACCAGACCTTCGACGCGGCAGATTGCGACCGCGTCGAGAAATATCCAGCTCCGCACGCGTTCGACACCTCGGCTTTCTAGCGGTGCGGGTTCGCGAGCGAATCCACGCTCGGGAGCTTGGGAAAGAGGACTCAGGAGATGAGGAAAAGCCACCGTTCGCTTCTGGCCGGCGCCTTCGCGGCGCTGCTGGGCTGCGTGACTCAGCACGCCGACGCTCAGGAAACTTTCTCGGTCGTGCTCATACCGGACACCCAGAACTATAGCGAGTTCTCGTCCTACGGCGTGTACCAGCACCAGATGCAGTGGATCGTGAACAACCGCGCCGCGCGCAACATCAAGTTCGCGGTGCACCTGGGCGACATCACGAACCACGACACGACGGCCGAGTATGACGTCGCTAGCGCCGCGCACTCGCTCTTGGACGTGGCGGGCGCGCCCTACAGCATGACGATCGGCCACCACGACATTTACCCGAGCGCGCAGGTCTACAAGCGCGAGTCCCTCTATGCGAGCTTCTTCGGCCAGGCGCGCTACCAGGGGGAGTCGTTCTACGGGGGCGCGTACGACTCGTCCAACATGAACAACTACACGTACTTCGAGTCCGGCGGGGCGAAGTTCATGGTGGTCAGCGTGGAGTTTACGCCCCGCAAAGACGTGGTGACGTGGGCCAACCAGGTCATCAAAAACCACCCCGACCGCCGGGTAATCGTCGCTACGCACTGCCACATGGATGCGAACGCGGAGCACGCCAAGGGCTGCGCCGACAATTACGACCTCGAAGGCCGTGACGGTGTGGACTTATGGGAAGAGCTGATTGCGCGCCACAGCAACGTGTTCATGTCCGTGAGCGGGCACATCCAGGGCGTCTCCTACCGCCAGCGCACCGGCAACAACGGCAACAACGTGCACGAAATCTTGACCGACTTCCAGAACGAGCCCGTGCTTGGCAACGGGCGCAACCTCGGCAACGGCTGGCTCCGGGTGCTCACGTTCAAACCCGCTCAGAATCAAATCTCGGTCGAGTCGCTCAGCGTGGAGGACGGCAACTGCGCCATCTTCGCGAACTGCCGGGCCACGCTGTACCGTCCCTACAACCAGGCAACGAGCCCAACCGCGACCAAGCACAATCAGCTGAGCTACAACATCAGCCACAATCTCGGCGCGCTGCCCGCCTACCTTTACAAGGCGAGCGACATCCTGTTCAAGGATCGCATGGCCAACGTGCAGCTCACGGGCGAGCACCTTGACCCCAAGGTCGCCGTCGCGCCGAACGGCAATTTCGTCACCGTGTGGGAGGACGACAACGACGGCAATGGCGTCGGACAGATATACGCGCGCGGGTTCGATCCGGACGGCAACGCGCTGTTCGGGCAAATCGCGGTCAATAGCGTGGCCGCAGGCCAGCAGCGCCACCCAAGCGTCGCCATCGACGACGCGGGGCGCTTCGTCGTGGCCTGGGAAGACGACCAGGACAACGACGGCGTGCCGGAGATCATGGTGCGCGGCTTCAACGCCAACGGCACTGAGCGTTTCCACGACTTGACCGTGAACACGGTGACTTCCGGTCCGCAGTCTCGCCCCGCCATCGCGTGTGACAAAAACGGCAACTTCGTCGTCGCTTGGGAAGACGACCAGGACGACAACGGCTACTACCAGATTCTGGGACGCGGCTTCACGGCCGCGGGCGCGCAACGCATCGCGACCTTCACTGTCAACAGCGTGGCCGCGGGTGAGCAATTCAACCCTGCCATCGCCGCGGACGACGACGGCGACTTCGTCGTCGCGTGGGAAGACGACCAGGACGACGACGGCAACTTTCAGATCTTCCACCGCGGCTTCACCAGCACCGCCGGCAGCCGTTTCGCGCAAAAGGCCGTAAGCAGCGGCGGCGGTGGCCAGCACACGCGTCCGACCATTGGCATGGCCAACAACGGCGACCACGTGATCGCCTGGGAAGACGATAAGGACGGCAACGGCTTCTACCAAGCGTACCTACGCGGTTTCACCGTCACCGGCGCTCAGCGCATCGCGGAGATGGCCGCCAACAGCGTGGCGGACGGCCAGCAGTATTCGCCCAGCGTGGGCGTGCGCGGCGACGGCTCATTCGCCGTCGCGTGGGAGGACGACCAGGACGAAAACGGCTCGTACCAGATCCTGGCGCGCTCGTTCACCAACGGCGCCGCGCAGCGCCGCGCCGACTTCACCGTCAACAGCGACGCCAGCGGCCAGCAGCGCGTCCCCTCCACCGGCCTGGACGACCAGGGCCGCTTCGTCGTCGGCTGGCAAGACGACATGGATGGCGACGGCAACTCGCTCATCCTCGTTCGCAACCTGGCCTTGTAAAGAGGGTGTGTCGTAGCGTCGGCAGCGCGGTATGGCGCGCGCTGCCGACGCGCTGCGATGCCTCACGCGGACGTCAGCCGGGCATCGGTAAAGAGATTTCGTAGACGCGGCTCGTTCCGCCGTATTCGAGGACGTACAGCTTGTTGCCGATGAGCACGCTGTCGACGGGCCTAGCGAAGCCGCTCACGAGCTTGCGCGTTCGAATTTGGAAGCTTTCTCCGGCGGGCAAAACTTCGAGCGCGAGCAAATCGCGGCCCTGGTCCGGAAGCATGCCGTTCGCCGGTGTGGCCGGCACGGCCGCACCGAAGCTGAGCATCAGCCCGGAGCGTTTGAGCGAGCCGCAGAGCCGGCCTTCCACGTCGAAGCTCAAGCCGAGCGGCGAGCGGTGGCCCGTGAAAGTGCCGAGCGTTCGCCCGAGCGCGCTCGCGTCTTCGATCGCGCCGGTCTGCGGATTGCGGAAAAGGTCGCCGTCAGGACCGCGGTTGGCGATGGGATCGACGAGCTGCGGCGGCTTCGGCGGGAACGCTGGATCGTTGTAGTAAAACTCCGTGCCCGCGTAGCCAGGGCGCAAGCGTTGGTCCAGCGCGGGGTCGTAGCTCGCGAATTGCATCGCGTTGTCCTCCGCGCCGAGGCGCCACGGAAAGCCGTAGTGACGGCCGAGGCGAAGCCAATTCAGCTCCTCGCTGTAGTCCGCGTCGGGTCCGTTATCCACGCCCAGCAGCTTGCCGTCGGGGGCGAAGGCGAAGTCGAACGTGTTGCGGATTCCGCGCGCGAAATCGTAGCTGGCGAGGCCTGCGTCGTCGTTCGGTAGCGAAATGCCGGCGCCCGAGCTGGGCAGCCGAAAGATACGCGAGGTTAGCGGGATTTCTCTTAGGTTCGGGTATGCGCCGCCAGCGTCCTGTACTTCGCCGTGGTCCGTGCGAGACCCGCTGGCCACGTACACGTCTTTCCCGTCCGGGCTCACGACGACGCCGTTCCAATGGTGGTCGAAGGACGAACCGCTGTCCGGATACTCGGCGCTACGCGCCAGAATCGACCACGTCCAGGAGGTGGCGGTCGCGTTGGCGGTTCCTTTGACGACCAACCCGACGTTGGTCGCGCCGTGATCTTCGTTGGCGACGAGGTAGACGTTTCCCTCGGGGCCGAAGGCGAACCCCTGCACGCTCGTCAAAAACGTTCCCGTCGGAAGCTCGCTCAGGATCGCGTTGCCCGCCACCGCGGGCGCCGTGGTCAAGGTCGTAAGGCTCAGCTCGCGCAAGCTGCCGTCGCCGAGCAGGACGTAAACTTTCTTGGAGACTGGGTTTTGGGCAATCCGCACGGCGCCGCGCGGAGTCGTGGTCGTGCCGTAGCGAGCACCGATCCCCGGCTCATGCAAGCTCAGGGTCGTCGAGTTGGCGGCGTCCGGATTGACACACGACTGTGCGCCGCAGTTCCAGCTCGTGTCGCCAAAAACCTCCACCTCGTACAAGGAGTTTCCGAACGCCGTGCGTCGTGCGCGGGACAGCACGCGGACGAAGTGGCCCGTTGCGTTGAGCCCCGTGATGTCGTCTCTACCGCCATTGGCCGCGGTATCGCTGTACACGGTCGCCCAAGGCCCCTCGGCGTTGCTGGCGACTTGAATTTCGTAGTTGGCGCTGGCCGCGCATTCCCAGTGCAACACGACGCGGTCGATGTGAGTCAGGCCTTGCAAACGCACTTGCAGCCACTGCGGGTCGCTGTACGCGCTGGCCCATCTATTTTCTACGCCGCAGCCGCTTTGAATGATGCCGTCGACCGCCTCGCCCGCGGGGTAGTTGCGGCCCTCTGACGACGAAGCCGTGGCCGACAGATTGACGAGCTTCTCGGACGCGCACGGAAGCGGCGGCTCGGGTGCCCCCCCCAAGCACGTCGGATCCGTGTCGCCGTAGGCTTCGACCTCGAAGAGCGAAACCCCAAACCCCGACGTGCGGCTGAGCGAGTACACGCGCAGGTACCGGCCCGTCGCCTCCAGGCCGTTGACGGCGACGTTGCCGCCGCTACCGCGGCCGTCCTCGTGAATCCACGTCCAAGGGCCGTCCGGGCTGTCCGACACCTCGAGCCGGTAGTGCCGGCTGGCCGCTTTCTCCCAACGCAGGACGACGCGGCTGATGTGGCGCACCTCGCCCAAATCTACGACCAGCCACTGCGGGTCCGCGTACACGCTCGACCAGCGCGTGGATAGACTTCCGTCGATGGCGGCGCTAGCCGGGTACCTCACGTTTTCCACCGTCGAAGCGAAGGCGGCAACGCGAGGCAGCAGTTGCTGCGCGCACAACGCCTGCTGCACGGTGCCGAGTGACTCCTCTTCGCCGGTCACTTCGGTGCCGCAGCCGGCGAGTAGTAGCCAGCTGCACGCAAGTCCATTCCATCCGCGTGATCGCATGAGCCACGCGCAGAGCACGATTCATACCTGCAAGCCGCGCGCGAATAAGGGCTCCGCTCGAGGCAAGCTAGCGCGGCAGTCCGTTTCTGGCCGAGGCGATCTGCCCGGCATCAGAGCCCTGACGGCTTGGATTGACTCCCACTTTACAGTCTAATCTCGCGATCGCCATGGGACTTTACGAACGGTGGGTTCTTCCCCGACTGCTGGATGCGGCCATGGCCTTCCCCGCTCTGGACGAAGAGCGACGCGTGTGTCTGAGCCGCGCGCGCGGCAGGGTGCTGGAGGTCGGCTTTGGGACGGGGCGCAACCTGCCTTGGTACCCGAAGGCGGTGGAGCGCGTCGTAGCCGTGGACCCGTCTGGCGAAAGCATGAAGCTCTCGCGTCGGCGTATCGCGCATGCAGGCTTCCCGGTGGAGTACGTGCGGCTCGCTGGCGAAGACATCGACGCACCGGAGCACAGCTTCGACTGCGTGGTTTCAACGTTCACGCTTTGCTCCATTCCGGATCCCGCGGCGGCGCTCCGCCAGATGCGTCGCGTATTGAAGCCTGGTGGCGAGCTGCTGTTCGCGGAGCACGGCCTCGCGCCAGACCGTGGAGTTCAGCAGTGGCAGCATCGCCTCAATCGGCTGCAAAAGCTGTTGTTCGGGGGCTGCAACCTCAACCGTGATACGCGAAAGTTGCTAACCGCCGCAGGCTTTAACCTCGAGGCGGCGGACGAGTACTACGTACCTGGTGTCCCCAAGCTCGCCGGCTTCCTCACGCGCGGTGTGGCCACCTGAGCGTCGCCTCAATCCGCTTTCTAGCGACACTTCGAAGTCACGGCGGCTTCGCAGGCCGTGCTCTCGCTTCCCCACGCGCCAGCGAAGACCAACGACGCGGCCAGCCGCACGTCCACACGGTGCGGCGAGCGGAGGAAGAACGAAGGCAGCTGCCCACCCGCGTCACGCCCGCGCCCGCGCTGGACTCCTAGCAGGGCGTGCTCGAGCCTGACCAACGCGTGGTCGCCTGCCGGCGCAGAGGGCCGAACGGGGTAGCCGCCGCACGCGGCATCAACGCGAGCCAAAGCGCGCCTCCAAACCGAACAACCGGAAGGCGGTGGCGGTGGTGTCGCGCCGCACGTCCGCTTCGTCCCGATCCGCAAACCGTGCGACGCTCTTGGCGACGTGGGGCAAATGGCACGGCTCGTTTCGGCGCTCCCGAAGCCGCAAGTCACGCGGGAGCAAGAACGGCGCGTCCGTCTCGATCATCAGCTGTTCGGGCGGGACGCGACGCACCAGCGCCTGCAAGTGCGTGCCGCGCCGCTCGTCGCAAATGAACCCGGTCATGCCGATGCACAGCCCGAGCTCCAAGTAAGCCGTGAGCGCCCGTTCGTCCCCGGTGAAGCAGTGCACGACACCGCCCACGAGCCGCGCCCGCGCGTTCTTGAGAATGGAGAGGAAGTCTTCGTGCGCGCTACGTTCGTGTAGGAAGACGGGCTTGCCGAGCTCGGCGGCGAGCTCCAACTGGCATTCGAAGGCTTGGCGTTGCTGGTCGCGAGGGGAAAATTCTCGATCGTAATCGAGACCGCATTCTCCGACCGCCACGACCTCCGGCGCGCGGGCAACTTGGCGCAGCTCGGCCAAGGCGAGCGGATCCAAGCTGCTGGCGTTGTGGGGGTGAACGCCCGCCGTGCAGCACAGCGCCTCCGGTCGTGACCTCGCGAGCGCCACTGCGGCCCGGCTCAGCGGGGCCGTGAGCCCCGTCACGATCATGAAGCGCACGTCGGCGGCGAGCGCCCGCGCGATGACCTGCGGCAAGTCGGCGCTAAATTGCTTGCTGGTGAGATTGACGCCGATGTCTACGAGCGGTCGATTCAAGCTTGGAGCTCCGCTCCCAAAGAGTTGTCGTTTCTATTCAATTTCGATGTTCCTATTCGTAAAGACTCACGCTCCCGCGCGAGCAATTTGGGGCCGGGTGCAGAACAGGAGCTCTGCCGTGACCAAGGGTCGGTGCAAACGGCGATAAAACGCCGCCAACGCATCGAGCCCTGCCGCTCATTTCCGTGCGTCCCACATCCGGCGGCAGATTTCGCCAGGCCGGCAGCGACGCTCGAGAGCCCCTCACGCAAAAATGTGTATCCCTGTACCTACCCTACTTGCGGTTGAGGATGCTCTCGCGCGCGTGATCTGTCAACAGCGGCGCCGCCTGCATCCGTATGGCAATCGCGCCGCGGTAACTACGAGCCGCGGTCTTACTGGTTCACTCCCGCGCTTGAAGCTGCAGCTCACGGACACACCGTCGACGTCGCCGAAGCGGGCAGCACGAAGCGCTGCAGCTTGAGCCGGGTGGGTCCGAACCAGGTGGACCTCTCGGCGAGCAGCACGGCTAAGTTGCCCCCGACCATCGTGTCCGGGCGGTCCCTTGGGTCCCGCGGCGGGGGGTCACCGCGTCGTCCGAGCACGCGGCGAGTAGCGCGCAAACGAGGAAACTTTCGCCGATGCTTGGTCGCCGCGAGGGGCGCGCCCCGTGCATCCTGCTTCCCGCTCCCATCAGTCTGTCACCAATTGGCAGCCGGGTTGATTGCTGCAGAGCGCTGCCAGCGTGTCGTCGCAGCTGCGGGCGGTGCCGTTGCACTGCGCGCTCCACCGGCAACCGGGTTGAAACTCGCACGAGGTCCGCAGCTTGAACGTGGAGCACGAATAGGCCGAGCCGCTGCATTGATTGGAGCTCGAGCTCCAAAAACAGCCGTCCAGGTCGTTGCACGAAAAGCTGTCGAACTGCGAGTAGCAGCTCTCCGCGAAGCCGGTGCACTCGCTGTCGTCGCGACAGCCGGACGACAATAGGCAGCTCGTGTCCGTCGCCAACGAGCACGGGGTCGCCACGCCGCCGCAATACGGAACCCCCGAGCCGGGGCCCGTTCGCTCGCACCACCCAGCCGTGCCGCAGCGCGTTTTCGGTCCGCAATCCGCGTTGGTCTCGCAACGGTGCACGCACACGTTCGCACCGATACAGAAGGACCCCGCTTCCACGCCCTCGCACGTCTCGCTGTCGGCACAGCTAACCGTGCACTGCTGGTGCGCGATGTAGTCGGAGTCTTCACGGCAAGTCAGGCCTTGGGCGCAGTCCGCAGTCGTCTCGCAGGGCTTGCCGATGCGCTCGAGCGGCTTGTTCGAGCCGCTGCCGCCGCTACCGCTGCCGGAGCTTCCGCCCGTGTTGACCGAGCCGCCCTGACCGCTGCTTCCTCCCGACTGAGCGGGGCGCCCGGCCTCGCCGAGGGGGATGCGGTTCGGATCCACCTCCACGATGCCCATGCTCGGGCCGGCCGGCTCGGAGCTCGACTCGCCGTCGCTGCTGCAAGCGGCGAGCGCCAGCCCCGCGCCGAGCAACGCCCAGTTGAGGGCCCAACGTGAACGAACTTCGATGCTCATGGGCACGCCTTTAGGTCGATAGGAGCGGCGAATAGATCCCCTCGGGTGCTCCAGCGATCGTCCTGCCAGATCGCGAGCAGCTTGCTCGAGCCGGCCGCGACCAGCTCCGCGGTGTTGATGACGTTCGGCGTGGAGACCACGGTGACTGGATCATGGAGGCTCGTCGCCTCGGCATTCACGTCCGTGGAAAGGCGGTAACGGCGCAGCTGAAACGTTTTGTCGTCGACGATTCCCAGTGCCAGGGCGCCGCCGAGCCAAGTAGTCGCAAACGACGAGCGCTTGGCGCTGGAGTCGTGCGGCAGCAGCTGGACCCATGGCACGGACGCCGAGCGGCCATCTCGGTAGAGGTTGATGTTGCCATCGCTCCACATCATGGCCGTGTCGAACGTAGTGCCGTCCCAGAGCGTCTCGGTGTCACCGACGATGAACGCCAACCCGAGCGTCACGGGCTCACGTGTGCGCGAGCCGTCAGCGTTGAAGAAGCCGACGACGCCGGAGAAAGTGTTGCAGCTCACCGCCGCGAAACCCAGCGGCGAGACCGCCGTGGACGTCGCGCGGCACCCCGTCGTCGACGGATAGCTGTTTCGAGGCTGGAGGGCCGTTCCTTGGGCGCCCACGCGCCGGTAGAAAACGCTTTGCTCCGAGTGCCCACTCACGATGTAGCCGCCATACGGCTCCGACCACGCGACGGAGGGTCCGCTCACACTCCCTAGCTCCTGCCCGGAAACCACCGTGACCGGAGCGCTCGGTTCGCCCGCGGCGGAGATGCGCACCAGCTTGACGTTGTTCCGAATGGCTTGAGTCGCGTCCAGGTCGTTCCAAATGACCGCGTACTCACGGCCGTTCCAGACCAGGCTCGGCTTGTTGTTCACCCACGAGGTTTCGCTGCTGAAGCTGGTGGCAGCCGCGCGTAGCTCACCGTCCGCGTAGCTGGTCACGGCCACGTCCTTGAAGAGCGTCCCGTCGGGGTTCAGCAGCGCAAAACGCAGATTGTAGTAGCTGCTCGTGGTTGCGACCTGACGGAAGTACGCGACGCCGACGTGGGTCCCGTCCCAAGCCGCGACCATCGCCGTATCCGTCAGCTCGTTTTCGGTGAGCCTCACCGCGGCGCCAACGGTGGGATTCGGACAACGGCACCGACCGCTCGTGCAAACCTCTCCACTCTCGCACGAGTTGCCGCAGCTGCCGCAGCTCGCGGTGCTGGTCTGCAGGTCGACGCAGCTCGAACCGCAGAGCGACTCGTTGCCGTTTGCGCAGTAGCAGGTTCCGAAACTGCACTGGGTGCCGGCCGGGCAAGCCACGTTGCACGCTCCGCAGTGCTGGTTGCTGGTCCAGACATCCACGCATGCGTTCGCGGCGGCGCAGTAGGTCTGCGTCGAGCCGGTGCAGTCACAGCTGCCCAGGCTGCACACCTCCGTGGCCTGGCACTTGGTCCCACAGCTCCCGCAGTTGGCGGTGCTGCTCAAAGTGTCGACGCACTTGCCCTCCGCGGCGCAGAATTTTTGACCGTTCTGGGGGCACGCGCAGACCCCGGAGGAGCACGCCTCGCTCGGGTTGCAGACGTTGCCGCAGCTTCCGCAGTTGGCGGGGTCGCTCGAAAGCGAGACACACTTACCCGCCGCCGCGCAGTACGTCTCCCCGAACGGGCACTGGCAGTCGCCCGAAACGCACTGCTCTCCGCTTCGGCACGCCCGCGCGCAGCTGCCGCAGTGCTGGGCGTCGTTGTAGACGTCGTAGCAAGCGGCGCCGCACTTGGTCAGGCCAAAGCCCTGACATTCGCAGCGACCGCCGTTGCAGTACTGCGAGGCCGAGCACGCGTTGCCGCAGGCGCCGCAGTTCTGGGGATCTCCCGCCGGCATGCAGCTGGTTCCGCAGTACACGGCGCTTTGGCATTGGCATCCGCCGCTGCACTGCTCGCCGTCCGCGCACACGTTGCCGCAGGTGCCACAGTTGTCGACGTCGTTCGCCAAGTCGGCGCAGTCGCCGCCGCAGCTCGTCAGCGCGCTCGCGCTGCAGCCGCAAGCACCGCCCGCACAAGCCTGACCCTGCGGACAGATCTGACCGCAAGCGCCGCAGTTCTGCTCGTCCGTAGAGAGGTCGACGCAGCTGCCGTCACACGCGCTCTGCCCGTTTGGACACGCACATTTGCCCGCAACGCAGCTCTGTCCGACGCTACAGGCGTTGCCGCAGGTGCCGCAGCTAGTCGCCGCGCTCGCGAGATCGACGCAGCCGAGCTCTGAGCAGAAGTCTTGAGGGCCGCCCGCGGGACACGCGCACTTTCCACTCACGCAGGATTGCCCGAGCGTGCACACGTTGCCGCAGCTGCCACAGTTGTTGGCGTCGCTCTCGAAGTCCAAGCAGCCCGTGCCCGGACAGAAGTCGCGCTTCACGAAGTCGTCACACTCGCATTTGCCTTGGGAGCAAGTCTGGCCGAGCGCGCAAACGGTGCCGCACTCTCCGCAGTTCAGCGCGTCGGTGGTCACGGACGTGCATGCGCCGCCGCACTCCTCCGGCGCCGTGTCGGGGCACACGCATTCTTTGCCGTCGCATGCCTGGTCCGCGCGGCAAGCGTTGCCGCAAGCTCCGCAGTTTGCGGGGTCGTCCCGCGGGACCGGTGAGCCCGCGCACGACTGGCAGTCGTCCACGACGCCGTTGCACTCGTTGTCCAGCCCGTCCCCGCACACTTCCGTTTCCCCGAGTGGGAGGCACGCACACACGGAAAACGACTGACCGGGGGCCCCCAAACAGTCCCAGTTGTCGGAAGCTGGGCATGCCTGAGCGTCCTGACAGGACTTACTGCAGATGCCACCCGACTCGTCCAGGCGCACACACAGCAGCGAAGCGCATTCTTCAGTAGTTTCGCAACGTTCGCCGAGCTGCCGGGTGCCACCGCGCGGCCCCTTGCCGTCTCCCCCGCCACTGCAGCCGAGGGCCACCCAGCAGTAAAGCAGGGCCGCCAGCCACCGCGCCGCCATGTTCATCCTGCTCGACCGGCTCAAAGAAAGTCCTCCACCTGCGCCGCATCCGTATCAAAGCTCGCCCTCAACGTCCATGCCCGCGATGAGACAGCCCGACGAGCGAAGGTTTTGCTCGGCCCCATCACCCCCCGGAGTGAGCATCGTGGTTCGACGCGCGCCTTCAACTAGTGAGTTTCTCCAAGGGCGGCAGTGGTGAGCTCAGGGCTGTAAGCTGAGGGCTGGGCCCCGCCGAAGGCCCTCCGACCTATTTCTATTGCAGCTGGATCCGCTGCGCTTTCGTGACCTCGACTACCCTCACGGCGCTCGGCACGGACTCCGCCCTACCGCGCCGCTTTTGCAGCGCCGCTTCCCAAAGTTGCTGCTGCCAGGAGGCGTGCCGCTCGCATCAGCGAGAGGGGACCGGAGCCGTGAGCGGCTGACATTCCGGGCAATGAAACATCGCGCGGCCGCCCGTCATACTGCGAACGATGGTCGACTCACACACGCGGCAGCTGCTGCGCTTGTAGCAGTACAGCGCCTCTGCACGCTTGGTACGACGGGTTCCGCCCTTCACGGTCACGATGCGATTGTGCTCGGCGCCGCGCTTCAGCAGCTCCTTCGCTAGCCGCCAAACCCGGTCCACGTCCGCCGCCGTGAGCGAACGGCCGGGCGCGTCCGGATTGAGCTTGGCGAGAAATAGAATCTCCGCGCGGTACACGTTACCGATGCCCGCGAACAAGGTTTGGTCGAGAAGGAGCGCGCCGATCGGGCGTTTGGAGCGGCGGAGTCGCTCGCCAAGCGAGCGTGGTCGAGGAGCGTCTCCGAGCGGGTCCGCGCCCAGGCGCGCTGTCAGCGCCTCGAACTCTTCCGCGGTTTGGCATTCGCAGCACGTCGGCCCTGTCAGCTCCCACGCGACGGCGCCGGAAGTAAGGCGGAGTCGCGCGCTCGCCCGCGGCGGGAGCTCGACCTTTTTGCGCTTCATCTTGCCGAACAGGCCGAGGTGAACGTGAACGAGCGCGCGATCCAGCTCGAGGAACAAATGCTTCCCGATCGCGAAGGCCCGGTGCAGCGTCGTTCCGCTCAGAGAATCGGCCTCCACGAACCGGCCCTGCGGCGAGGAGACCTCGAGCTTCTTGCCCTTCAAGTCCTTGTCGAGGTCGCGAGCCAGGCGATGGAGCGTATGACCTTCAGGCATAGGGAGCTTCGGCCGCCGAAGCGTACAAAAGCCTCAAGCTAGCGCACGCATCTCATCCGTCGAGCGGGCCGCCCGGTGGCTTCGACCCGAGTTAGACACGGGGCCGCAGCGAGCGAAAGACGTGACGCTCGTGCGCAGTCGGGGCAAACCGCGACACGCGTGGCCCGGGACCTCCGCCATTGCGCGATGGCACTCAGCTTGCTTGGCGAAGCGCATGCGCATTCTGCTCCGCACGCTTCCGCTCGTCCTCGCGACGGCCTCGTTTGCCTGTGACGACACCGGAAAAGCCATCAAGGAAGAAGTGAAGGAGGTCGACACCGAAGAGGTGAAGAAGGACCTCAAAGAGACCGGTCGCAAAGTCGAGGAGGGCGCAAAGCAGGCCGTCGACGAGACGGGCAAAGTCATCGACAAGGTCGACAAGAAGGTAGCGGAAGAGATCCGGAAAGATTGAGCGAGTCGCCCTCTTCGACTGGCGCAGAGCAGCCCCTCGCCAATCACTGCTAACGCTCGCTCCCGACCTCTGCGGAGACCAGTCTGAAGCGGCCGTCAATCTTTTGGAAGAGAGCGACGCCGCTTCGCGACTGGCTCAGACCCCGCAAGCCGAGCTGCAAGGTGGCCACGAATTCGGCATTCAACCGCGCATGGCTGCCCTCGACCGAGACCTCGACGCGCTGCATTCGAAAGCTCAGCTTGCGCCCGGCCGCGGCCGTCCGGCTCGCGGCCGCGACGATCGCACCGCGCCCCTGAAGCGGCTCCGGTAAGTCCGACACGCTTATCGTGACGTTCTCCACCGCGTGCTCTTCCAGAGCCCGCGTGAGCTCGAGCGGTCCTAGGTTCGCGCCCCGGGTGATCGCGTCTGCCGCGTCACGCACGCGCTCCTCGTCCGATTGGTACAGCCACACTCCCACTGCCAGCGCAGCCAGCACCGCCGCCACGACTATCGCAATTCGGCGGGGAGTCATGCCCACAGCGTAGCGGAAGCTTTTCGTTCAGTCTCCTCGAACGAGCGCGGGCGCGGCCGACCGAGCGAGGTGCCGCGGGCGTAAAGCTCACGGTTGGTTACTCAGCGAGCTTTTGCGGCGGAGGCATGGCGGGGCCGCCGCGCGACTCGGCGCGCTGGAATGCGGGTCGAGCCCTCACGCGGTCACGCCAGGCGCGGAGGCTCGGCCACTCTCCCTTGCCGCGCAGCAGCGCCGCTTCGACCGGATAAATCATCTGAATATCCGCGGCGGAGAAGCCCGCGCCGGCAAAGTAGGGACGCTTCGAAAGCTCGCTCTCGACGAAGCCGAAATGCGTCGCGATCGCGGGCCCCGAGAAGCTCTGCTGGAGCCCGTCCGCGATCTTTCGGGTGATCGGCTTCACGAAGAACGGCACCTTCTGGCTGCGAATCTTGTCGGCCAACAGCTGCACCAAGAGCGGCGGCATGGCCGAGCCCTCGGCGTAATGCAGAAAGAAGCGATAGCGAAGAAGCTCCTCCGGCGGTTGCGGCTGGAGCTGCCCCCCCGCGCGCTCTACCAGGTACTCGATGATGGCGCCGGACTCGGCGAGCACATGGCCGTCAACTTCGACGACCGGGGAACGACCGAGGGGATGTACGGCCTCGAGCTCAGGGGGAGCGCGGAAGTTTTTGTCGCGCGCATAGCGCTTCATCTCATAGGGTAGCCCTAGCTCTTCGAGCAGCCACAGCACCCTCAGCGAGCGCGAATGCTCCAAGTGGTGGACGACCGGGTGAGTGGATTCGTTCATGGCGTGAGCTAAAACGTTCGGCGCTCTCAAGTCCAGAAAGCAGACGCTCGCGCCAGCTTCTTCGCCGTCTTCCGCGCCGACGCGTCGAGCGTTTGGCCGCGCCTCTGCTCCAGCCCCAGTATCAGGCCCATGCCGAACTGGCTCGGCCCTCGCAGCTCCCTACCCGTCTCCGCACGCTCACGACCGCCCCCCACGGAACGGTCGCCGCCTCGACATCTTGAGTCGAACAGGGACGAATTTCGCGATCTCGTGACGCTGTTCGCAACGCGGGGCTAACGTGCGCGGGTGGCGCTTTTCAGCTTTCACCTCGCTGAGGGTTCGTTCTTCACGACCACCGACGCCCTGCTGGCCCCCCCAACGTCCCGCACGGTACCCCGTCTCCGCCACGCCGAATGCATGACCTGCATGGCCCTCGGCTCGAATCTCCGTGTGGCGCACGCAGCGCGAGATGCTCGCAATGGTGCGCGGCCGCGGCGGAACCGCGGACGAAAGGCGCCACGTGGCCGCGATGCGAGAGCGCAAACGCCGCGATTTACATCGCGAATTCACGACGCTTCGCTTCCGCGCGCTGAGCGAGCACGGCAGCTGGGAAGGCCGTCGCGGCATCGTGCCCACGTAGCCGCCGTGATAAGAGAGCGCTGTGAAGCGCAAGTTGCTCGCTACTTTCGTGATGCTCACCACGGTGGGGAGCGCGGCGCTCCTCGGGTTGATGCACTCCGAGCCGCAGCAAGCAACCGGGGTGGCTCCCCTCCAGCTCGGCGTCGCCGAGTTCCTGCGTCGTCCGTTGTTGGACGAGCGCGTGTTCTTGAACGGCTATTTGGTGAAGGGCTCGCTGTGCCGCATCTCGGAGCCGTGCGAGGTCCGCTTCCGAGTGACCGATCGCGCGGTGGCTTCGGGGACACCGCCGGGTCACACCCTGGCTGTGAGCTTCCCCAGCTGCGTCGTTCCGCGTCCGCTACGGAGCACGGCAGAGGGCGACGTTCAGGTCATCGTCGGCGGACAGGTGTGCGCCACGTGCCACGACTTCCAAGCTTCGGACGTGCTTGCGCGCGCGACGCACGACGTACCGGCGCCCACCGCACCATTCGGAGACTTGCCGGATTCATTGGATGGGCTCCCGCTCTGCAGCGCTCTCTGAGGCCGCGCTAGGGCGCCGGGCGGTGCCGCGACGCGAGGGGTCCCGAGCCGCGCGTCGAGCTTGTCGAAATTTTAAAAAAGAAGGGGTGTTCGAGACTCGGCACGATGTCGCGGTTTAGACTAAATTTGCTGAACGAATTCGGGCTCTCGCTCGCACATCACGGCATCGTCGCAGCGGTGACAATCCACGGGCGTGCTTCGGGTGATGGTCACCGATGCGACTGATCGACTTTCCGGCGCGCTGCACTTGAAATCGTTAGCGAAACTTAGTCACTTCTGCGACTGCGGCCTGAGTCTACAGAGTGCCCCTTTTTTCGAGGCGAACGCTTTTTCGCGCGACCAGCGAGAGCGGCGCGCGGGGCGAGTAGCGGTCGCTCCCATCGCTAGCTCGATTCCGGACCGAGCCGGCCGCGGCGACTTTTCGCTCCGGCGATTCCGCGGGCGTATGCGCCGGCCGCCTTCGAGCAGTAGAGGTGATCAATCCCGAGACGTGCCCGTGCCCGTGCCCGTGCCCGACGCGTCCGTAAGTTATCGTCGGCGGTATTGGGGGCCGGTAGGCCTGGGTTTGTGGCGCGTGCCAGGCAAGCGCGCGCCGCGGGCGCCGCGGGGATCTCGGAGCGGGACTTGTACAGCTGCTTGTCGTACGCCAATTTACCGGCGCGGCTGCGATTAGACGGGATGACCGGCAAGGAGCCCTGGCAATCCAATGGGACGGGAAATGCGTCTGAGTCGTGTTTCGAAACCGACGCTGCCAGATACCCTTGCTTGCCCAACGGTCGAACCCGTTGAACGCGGTCTTCCAGCGGCGCGCGCGGGCCAGGCCCGCGCCACAAACCTCGGCCTCCCAAACAGACGGGCCCGACGGTAACTCACGGACCGTCGGGCACGGCCACAGGCACGGGCGCGTTTACGGACACGCGCGAGCGATCCCAATTCAGGGACACTCCCTTAGTGTTCGTGATCGGCGCTCAGCGGCTTTTGTGAGGACTTCGTGGCCGCCAGTAAGTCTGCGAGGAGCTCGCTCGCGGGGCGGGCGCTCGCGAGCGGCGCGGACTCGCCCAAGTACGGCCAGATAATTTCCCGCACCTCGCTCGGGAGCACCGTATCCAGGTACTCGAGCGCTGTGCCTCGGTATTTTTGATCCTCGTGGTGGAGACCCGTAAACGCCATCCGCAGTGGCTCACGCTCGAGGATGAGCGCCAGGATCGTGAACATGTGCTCCAAGCTGCGCTCGACGCGGTCGCGCACCAGCCCTTCGACGAGCGACTGCTGCTCTGCTCTCCCGTCTTCAGCTTCGCCTCGGGCCGCCGACTGCTCGGCCAGCTCCTGCCCGCTCTCCACCTCGCGACGGATCGCGTCCAGCACCCGCGCCTCGGAGATCACGATCTCCGGGTTTTTGTCGGTGAGCTTCACGAGCGCCAAGCCGCATTCGTAACGGACCTCGAAGCGTTCGTCGGCGATCCCCAGCAGCAATCCGTCCGCGGCCCGTTGCGTCGAGCAGGCCGCCAGCACCCGGGGGATGCGGCGCCGGATCACGAAGTCGACGTTTGGATCCAACAGCGAGTCCAGTAACTGTCCGGTGAGTTGCGACGCGTGCGAACGCAGGGCCTCCACCGCGCGCCCGTGGTGCTGCGGATGCCCGAGAAGCACGATGGCGTATGCGACAGCGGGGTCGCGCGGCTCGAGCCGACCCAAAGCGCGCTCGACCTCTTGGGCGTCTTCGGCAACGAGAGCTCGAGCGGTGGCGAGCACGTCCCCACCGCCGTTTGCCGCGCCCGGCGCGGGGACGTCTGGCGCCTTAGCCGCTTCTCGCGGCTCGCCGACCAAGGCCGATAGGCCGCCGGGCTGCAGCTCCTCGATTCGCTCGATGAGCTCCTCACGCTGGCCCTGCCCGCTACGGCTCGAATGCGGGCCTTGCTCGCTGCGCGCCGCACGCTTCGTAGCGCCCGCCATCTTCGCCGCGCCTTCACGCAGGCCCTCCTCGAGGGCTTGCACGTACCCGAGATGCAAACGGCGCGTGACCGGCAACGTCACGGCCGCCAGCCCAACCACCGCGGCCAAGAGCCAAGATGAGGAGGGTCCCGGAAGGAAGTGCACCATCAGCAGGACCAATCCGCTTCCGACCACGGTGCCGAGCCGATCGCAGCCGACGTCGATGACCGCCTTCGTGGCGCGTTTGCTGGACTCAGGAATGGGTGTGTAAAGGAGCTCGTAGGCCGCACGGAACAAGGTGTTTCGTTGCACCGCCTCCGCCCCCCGCAGGAGAGATGCACTACCGAGCCCCGGGACCGCAAGACCGAACGCTCCGCCTAGTAAGATGAGTCCCGGCAAGATCGTGATGTTCACGGCGAGGCCGAGCTTCTCCAACGCCAGGCGGCCCAGCGCCATCTGCAGCACCAGAGAAATGACTCCTACCACCAACCAGAACAACGAAAAGAACGAGAGCAGCGACTGCCCATCCGTGTAAGCGGCCGTCGCCTCCACGCTGAACACGTAGTCGAGCAGCGCGGAGATCGCGGCTCCGAGCGCGACCAATAGCGCCAAGCTGCGCAAGAATGGCGCGTCACGCAGCGTCGCGAGGGGAGACGCCATCGCGGCGGCATCGCTCAGCTCCGTGCTCTCGGGCGCCACCGCCTCATGCCGGGCGCGCGTCACCAACGTGCCAACCAAGGCAGCCGCGTTCAACAGAGACAGCACCAGCAAGATCGTCAACGGCTGGATCACGGTCGAAGCGCGCCAGGCGGCGAGCCCGCCCAGCACCCCGCCCAGCGTGCCGCCCGCCGCAATCCTGGACGCCGCCCGCTTCGCCGTCCTCGGATCGAATCGCTCGTTGATGAGCGACCAGAACGTCGAAATCATGATTGGGCTGAGAAGGGCCGTCTGAAAATAGACCACCAGCGCTGCCGTCTTCGGGGCCGAGCCGGCAAGCAGCCAGTCACCAAAGAAGCCGACCGCGCTCACGCCGAAGAGCACGGGCATCACGCGCGCCGGTGTCTTCGCCACCATCAACCGCGACAGCCAATAGATGCCCGCGACGGACAGCAAGGCCCCCACCGCCATCGCCATCGGCAGCTTGGACGTATGGAAGCTTGAAAGAAATAGCGCGTCCCGCGTCGCCTTGCCGGCCACTTGCTGCGCGATCAAGAGCGAGGACGTGAACGCGGCCGCGTGTGCTCCCCGCACGTCATCCGGCTGCGACATCATCCGACGCCGCCACCCTGCACACGTCGTGCCGTCGCCATTCGACCCATCGCGCGGCGATTTACAGGCGTCCTCGCCCCGTTTGGCCCCCGCTGTGTCACTTTGCCGCGGGCGGCTTCGCGCCGAGTCGAGGGCCGGGCGGTGACAATGATCCGTGGAACTGAGCTCGACTGCGCTGCCATGCATTCGGAGATTGGCAATCTGGATCATGAATCGAGCAGAGCCGGTCCCGCGGCAATGACGGCTTCGCGATCGTCACCGACGCAACGGATTCACAGGCGTGGACGAACGGGCACGAACTGGCGGGCTGAGCGTAGAGGATCTCGCCGAGTTTTGCGTGGCATGCAGGCTGCTATGGACGGCGGCGGTGGTACCAATGAACGCACGAAGGAGTGGGGTGTTGATCTTGGGGTTTTCGTTGCTCACGGGCTGCATGGGCAAGGAGGCACGAAGCGCCGGCGCCATAGGTTGCGGGCCGGACGAGATCGAGATTTCGGACGAGCGGCGTCATGGAATCTTGGTGCAGTCGGGGCAGACCTGGGTCGCGAGCTGCCGCGGACGCACGTTCGTTTGTACGCAAATCAATGAAAGTACGCGGCACCGAAATCGCGATGGCGCGTTCGACGTTTTGGTGAGCGGGCAGGGCTCGAACCAAGTGACGTGTCGGGAGGAAGCGGAAACGCCGCAAGAGGAGGAGAACCGCGAAGCGAGGCGTATCGCGCGCGTGCAGCAGGCTTTGGGTCCCCAGCAGCCTCCCCGCGCGGCTCCGGCCGGCGCGGGTGGCTTCGAGTTCGGAAAGACGCGCGAGGATACGCAACGGCGGTGCGAGGAGGCCGGGTACGCTTGGAGCCAGCTCGAGCCGCAGCTCGGCCGCTGCTCGGGGACAGCGGCGCCACTAGGCTTCGAAGCCACGACGGCCGTGCGGTTCTGCGCCGGCCGCGCATGTGGCGTCACGCTCGAGCACCGCCCGAACGCGAGCTGGTCGCGCAACGTCGTGGCCTTGAAGGCCAACCTCACTAGCAAGTACGGTCCTACGGAGGCGGCCACGCGTGGCATACCGTCGGCTTGCCGCACGGAAGGCGCCTTCAGGAGCTGTCTCGAGTCACAGCAGCTCGAGCTCTCTTATTCGTGGCGGTGGGCGACGGGCGAGCGCGTGAAAGTCTGCGCCCGATGCGACCTCCAGCATTCGACTCGTCTACACGGCGTCGAGCTTGCGGATAGACGCATCGGCTTTGTAAGTCGATTCGCATCGAGGCAGGAATTCCTTTCCCGGCTCCGAACGTGCCCACGTGCCGACCCAGAAGTCCGTGACCGCTTACCGGGGACTCTACTCGTTAGTGAGTCGTTCGAGCTGGCGGCGCAGCTCCGCGGCTCGAGCGAGCTGGCCGGCTTCGCGAAGGTAGGTTTGCAAAGCTTGCAGCGTGTTCGCGTCGTTGGGGCGCTCTTCCAGCGCGTCTTCCAACACTCGAATCGCGCCCGCCCGGTCGCCGCTGCCGGCGAGCGCGACCGCCAGCACATAGCTGAATCGCGCGTCCGTGGGCGCCAGCTGAACGGCCTTGCTGAGGCTCGCGCGCGCCGCGAGCGCTTGCTTGCTTCTTACCTGCCAGAGCCCGAGCGCGTGGTGAGCGGACGCGCTCTGGGGGTCGCACGTGAGCGCGGCGCGGATGGCGCGCTCCGACGCGACTTCGTCGCCGCGCTGGCGATGTAGGTCGGCGAAGTTGAGGTGTGCGGCGATGGAGCAAGGGTCGAGGCGAAGCGCGCTCTGCAAGGCGCGTTCGGCTTCCGCGAGCCGCCCTCGCGCGAGCTCGAAGGCGCTGCGCTCCACGTGCGTCTCCGCGCGCGACGCGCTCACTTCGAAGCTCTGCTCCACCTCGGCAAAAGCACGCTGTAGCGCGTCCGGTGAGCTCGTGGGCAATCCGGCCAGAGCTTTTGCGGCCGCGATGCGCACCACACGACGTTCGTGCCGAAGCGCAGGCGCCAGCAACGGGGAGCGTTGAGGCGGAGCGAGCGTCGCGGCTCCCTTCACGGCGCCATACACGACGAGCGCGTCCGAGCTGGTGAGCGCCGTCCGCAGGGCGCCGAGGGTGCGTTCCGAGGGATAGCTGGCGAGGCGCTCGAGCGCGGTGGCGCGGGCGATGGCCGGAGCCGCGACGTCGCCAGCCAGCGCGCGCAATCTGCGCGGGGCGTCCAGCGTTCCCTGGCGATCGGAAGCGAGCGCGTCCGCGAAATGTGCTCTCGTTTTCGCAGCCGGGGCCCACTTTTCGACCCAGCCTTGAGCCCAGCTCGCGGGCTGCTTGCCATGGCAGCCATTGCATGCGTTGGGGACCCCAAACGCGACGCTGTGGTCAGGCCGCGGGATGCGTATCGAGTGGTCTCTCCGCTCGTGCACCTGCATGAACGTTACGGGAGGCATGTGGCAGTCGATGCAGCGCGGCGCGCCGAATCCCTGGTGCCGTGAGTGCTCCGTCACGTCGAAGCGCGTGCGCTCGTGGCAGCGCACGCACAACGCGTTGCCTTCTGCGAGGGGCTTGCCCGAGTGCGGCTCGTGGCAGTCCGAGCATTTGACTCCCGCGTGGTGCATGCGGCTCTGCTTAAACGAGCCCCACTCGAAGACCTCGCCTTCCACTTGCCCGTCCGCGTGGTAACGGCCAGGCCGAAGCAAGTCAGGCTCGAAAGAGTCCAGGAACGGATCGCTCGCCACGAAGCCCTCCTTGAGCGGAGAGCGACGGCTGTGGCAAGGGGCGCATACCTCGAGCTCCACGTCGTCTTTCGCGCGCGGGATCGGGCTGCCGGTTTCCGAAGGCATCCATGGCTCGGACCGCGCGAGCCGGGTCGCAAAAGGCTCGGCCTTTCCGGCCCGGGCCGACTGAACGTGCTCGGCGCCGGGTCCGTGACAAGCCTCGCATCCGACGGAGAGCTCGGCCCAACGCGTGTCGAAGCTGTCCGCGGCCACGTCGTACCTGCGCTCCACCCAAGTGGAGTGGCAATCCGCACAAATGTGGTTCCAATTCTGCGCGGAACCGGTGAAGAAGAGCGAGTCGTTCGGAGCGACGCCAGTCGCGCCGTAAACGTGAAACCACTGGGCGCCGCCCGCTTCGGACCCGCGCGCGTCCCAGGCGACGCCGAGCGACTGTAGCTTGCCGCGCTCCGTCGCGACCACGTACTGCTCGAGGGGCCAGACGCCCGCTACGTAGCGGATCGGAAATGTTGCCGTTTTACCGACGGGAGCGGGAGTCTTCACCAAGGGCACGCCGTCGCGCACCGAAAATTCGGTCGTGCCGCCGAGCTTGGAGGTGAAGGATTGACCCTCGAACCGCGATGAGGTCGGCGTCGCGAGCGCTTTGGCGTGATGCGAGTTTGCGTACGCGTCGCTCTGCGCGCGGTGACAATCCGCGCACACCGCCGAGCCGACGAAGTGCTCGCGGCCGCGGAGCAGGGGTCGAGGCGCGGGAACCGATGACGTCAGAGCCGGGGGAATGACGCGCGGCTGGTCACGGTTCGAGATTGCCAGCAGCGCCGCGAAAACGACTGCGCCCGCTAGGATCAGCCAGTTTCTCAAAGGTCTTCGGTCCTCGGCGCCGCTCCCTCCCCGTGCGGGTGAGAGCGGCGCCAAGCTCTTTTTTACGGGAAGTAGCCGGGGCGAGCGTCGGCGTTCAACGCGTCGATCTCTGCCAGGAGACTGGCCCGGACCGCCGCGTGCGGCGCGCTGGCCAGCAAGTCCGTCGTCTCCAGCGGGTCGGCGACGAGATCGTAGAGCTCCCGCACGCCGAGGTTCGAAACCAACTTGTAGCGCTTGTCGCGGATCGCGTAGCGGCGGTTGCTGGTACCGTTCGAGGTCTCCGTGAAGGAGTGGGTGCGGCCGGTGGTCGCGGTTTCGTCGGTAAGCAGCGGCTCGATGCTGTAGCTGCTACTGACGTTGTCCGCCTCCACCCCCGCCAAGGAGAGCACGGTGGCGTAGATGTCGTTCGTCTGCACGAGGTCGTCCTCACGACCGCGTCGCGTGACGCCGGCACCAGCGACGACGAACGGCACCCGGACCCCGCCTTCGTAAGCGCTGCCCTTGGAGCCGCGGATGCGAGATCCCTCGTCTTTGACGACCGAGGGCGTGCCGTTGTCGCCCACGAAGATGACCACCGTGTTCTCGAGATCCACCTCCGCTAGCAAGCGACCAATCTCCGTGTCCAAGCTTTGGATATTTGCCTTGTAAACGGGGATATTCGTCGCGCTAGTTCCGGGAGCTGGGTTGCCGACGGCCGAGAGATCGACCGAGTGCAAGTAGGGCGGCGGCACCTGGTAGGGGCTGTTGCCACCGTTCGCGGCGTGGGGCGCGTTGTAGGCCTGGTACAAGAACCAAGGCTTACCGGGGCGCTTGTCTTTCTGATCTTGGATGAAGTCGATCGCGAGGTCCGTGAGAGCCGTCGTGGCGAAGGTGGTCGTGGGCTTGGCGGGCCCGTTGATGTCGAAGATGTTCCAGCTGTAGTAGTCGACGACCGCGCCGCCAAGAATGCCTTGGAACGCCTTGATACCCAGGTCCCGCGCGTGCTGGAGGATGCTCGGCGCGCCTGCGAAGGTGCCGCCGGCGAGCGGATCGAACAAGCCGCCACCCAGGTGGTATTTGCCGAAGAACGCATGCGCGTAGTCGGGGCTGCCCTGGTTGAGCCGATCGAACACGGTGACCGTGTCCGTCGGTAGCACCGCGCCCACGGAAGTGACGCCCGTGCGGTAACCGTACTGTCCGGTGACGATCGTGCTGCGGGTCATGGAGCACGCCGGGGTGGACCAGGCGTTGTCGAACACGAGGCCGTTGTTGGCGAGCGACTCGACGCTCGGCACCGGCACCGCGCCGCTGTTGCCGACCAGCTCCGGGTAGAAGCTGGTCGATTCTGCGCCCCAATCGTCAGCGATGATGAGCAGCACGTTGGGCTGGGCCGTACCGTTGCCGCCACCAGCGCCGCCGCCTCCCTCGTCGTCGACGAAGGTGACGGTCGTCGACGACGTCGCCGTGAACTCTCCGTCTGAAACCGTGAGCTTGACCGTGAAAGTGCCGGGACGGTCGCTCGTCAACGTGGCGTTGGGCACGATGGGGTCGGAGATGACGCCGCCCGTCGTTGACCAATAGTAGGTCAAGGCCGCGGGCGACTCATCCGGGTCCCGCGCGACGCTGCGCAGGCTGATGGAGCTTCCGACGTTCACCGACGACGGAGTGATGGTCACTTCGTCGACGACGGGGGCGACGTTGAGCGATCCGTTCACGGCGACGCTGCCGTTACCCGTCGCAGAGGTACCCTTGAGCCGGATCGTGACCGATGAGGTCTTGCCCGCCGTCACGTCGAACTTTGCTGAGCCGCTGAACGTCGTCTTGCCGTCCGTCGACGTGGCCGTAAGCGTCAGCGTGTAGCCGCTCCCCGCGGGGATGCCGCCGATCGTGCCGCTGATCGTGGGCGCGCCGCTCACGTCAATCGTGCCGTCCTTCTTGAACCCGTTACCCGCGATGGTGTACGCCACGGTGTCGAGCGAGACGCCGGAAGCGACCTCCAAGTTGACCCCGAGC
This sequence comes from Polyangiaceae bacterium, assembly GCA_029266615.1. Taxonomy (GTDB): domain Bacteria; phylum Myxococcota_A; class Polyangia; order Polyangiales; family Polyangiaceae; genus PMG-095. The sequence goes on along the minus strand of JAQSWN010000013.1, from coordinate 3,598 downwards.
GAGCCGACCTGCTCCTCACTCCCGTTGTCGCTGTCGAGCGGTGCGCTCGCGCAGCCGTTGAGAGGTGACAATGCCAACGAGCAAACGACCGGAAGCACGCCGAGCTTCGTAACGAGGCCTGCTTTACCGCGCAGATGCGTCATGAACCGAACCTTTCGATGAAAGTCGCCAGACCGCCCCGAAGGGCGCTTCTGGCGACTAGAGACAGGCTTCGACGTTCATGACCGTCGTCATAATGCACAGATTTCTGTTATGCAAGACATTGCGCACGAAATGTTCGATGGCTACCGAGCTTCGGCCGCAGACGCGTGGCACGGCAGCCCTTCGTAGCGAGCCAGGGCAACGATGGTGGGTGTCAGCGCCGCCAGCGCGGCCGCGTCCAACTCTCCAACCGTCGTGGTGCGGAGCATGTCGCGGGCAGTGACGCCGGAAATGGAGCGCGCAGCTCCGTTCGTCGGTAGCACGGCCGTGATGCCGAGCGCGTAGTTGGCGGCGGCAAACGGAGTGTAGGGCCCAAGCAGGACCTCCCCGGCGACCGCCGACGCCAGGGCCGCTTCTCGGCGCTCGGGACGACAGGCGATCGACAAGTGCTCGGGTGCGAAGATCGCCGCTAGCGCGCACGCGGCGGAAAAGTCCGGCGTGACGACCAGCATACCGCGCCCGGCTTCGCCGAAGACTTGGCAGAGGTTCTCGCGCCGGGCGGCGGGCGCCCCATCGATGATGGCCCCAAGCTCGGTCGCGACAGCGCGCGCCAGAGACTCCGACGAGGTTGCGAGTAGCGACGCGGAGTCGGGGCCGTGCTCGGCTTCGCTCGCCAAGTCCCAGGCCACCAGACGCGGTTCGGCGCTCTCGTCGGCGAGGACGGCGCAGTCGGTCGGCCCGATACCGACCACCGTCTTCAACCCGAACATCCCAGCCGTTGCCATCGCAATCGCGATCGCGCCTGGGCCCGGCCCGAAGACGCCCGCTACGCGCGGAAGGCTCTCGGTGCCGTGGGTCGCGGCCGCCAGCAAGGCCACTCCGTTGCCGACGTAGCAGTCATGAGCCCCCGCCAACCGCGCGGCGGCGAGGGTCGCGGCATCCGTCGAGCCATCGGCGCGTGGTGGCATCAGCACGACGATACGGGGGACGCCTGCGACGCGCGCAGCGGTGACGAGCATGAGGGCGGTAGAGAGCAGCGGCCCCTTGCGGCACGGGACCCACAGCGCGACCGAATCGAGAGGTCGGTAGAGCTCCCCGACGCGAACGCCGGGCTCCATCTCGCGAAAGACGTCGCGAGGGACGAGCTCGCGATTCACGCGCTCGATGCGTTCTCTAGCCACGTCGATGGCCGCACGCAGCGACGTCGGCAGCTCACCAATCGCGGCCTGCAGCGTGGCTTCGGGGATGTGCGACGTGGTGAGGCTCACGCCATCGTGAGCGCGTGTCGCGGCCAGCACCGCGCGGTCGCCGTGCTCCTTCACCTGGGTGAAGAGGGCGTGCACGCGGGTCACCAGGTCGGCATCGATGAGAGACGCTCGCCGGGCCAGGCGCTCGGCGACCGTCGCCTGCGCGCGTGGGTACGTGAGAACGGGGACGGAAAAGGGAGCTGGGCGGCTATCGGGCGGTGTTTCGGTCACGGGTGCATCTCCGATCGCGGTCGGAGCCATGCCCGCTAACCGCGACGAAAGTCGAACCTGCTGCCTGAGGAGGAGCGGGCTCGAAACGTTGCGGTTTCGTTGGTTTTGGCGCCGGCTCACTCCGCGAGATGCGGATGATGCACGGCGTGATGGCCGTCGCGCGGAGCTACCACGGCGCGAGCGCGGAGGTGAAAGCTGAAGCGAGCGCGAGCCATGAGGAGCGCACTTTCGCACGCGCCCTGCCCGCGCGCAACCGCGTGACGCGCCCCGCGCGACCCCCGCTCAATCCGTACGCTCGGCGCGAAAGTGGGCGAAGGCTTCGTCGAGGTAGATTTCGGCGGTGCCGTGCGACAGCGGGTGGGCCGCGACTTTGACCGGGAAGCCGACGCGCGCCAGCCGAGCTCCGAATGCGCGGGCTCCGGCGCCCACGGTGTCGTACGTACCGAAGCCGATGTAAACCGGAGTGCGTCGCAACTTCGCGAAGTCCACGTCCGGAACATCCGCGCCGCCGGAGATGATGCCGTAGCCGTCTACCGGCAGCGCTTGCCGACTCGCCAGCGCCGTGACGAAGTAAGCGCCCGACGAAGAGCCCGCAAGGTAGACGCGCTGGAATGGTCGCCCCGTGAGGACTTCGAGGCGCCGGCGCTTGTCGTCCAACTCGGCTAGCAGCTCGCTTGCCAATGATTGGTAGCTAGCGCGCGACGTTGGCCATCCCCACCACCCCTCGTGACCCTTCGGCGCCAGTCCGGCGCGTCCACGCGGCATCAGCGCAGCGACATTGGCGCGACGCGACGCGGCCTTCACGACCGTCTCGAAATTCGTCTTCTGGCGGCTGATCTTCGTGGGCGGGACGATGCCGTGCAGGTAGATGAGCAGCTCCTCCGTCGGAGCGTCTGGCAGCACGTAGCAGGTGCTCTCGTCCAATGCGTCCACGCCTTCGATGCAGAAGTCGCTCGAAGCGCCCGGTGGGGCGGGAGGCCACGGCGTCGCCGACACGGTGGCCGACGTGACCGGAGCGGGAGTCGCGATCGAGGCGAGCGGTGCCGCGCTCGGTGCGATCGGTACCTCGCTCGAAGCGATCGGAGCCGAGGTCGAATGAGGGTCCGGTGAAACGAAACCACGCGAATGGGAGCAAGCCAGCCCCCCGAGCACGAGCGGGAGCCCAAGCGCGACTGCCCAACCACCAACAGCCGCGATGCGCGCAAGCAGTGAATCCGACACCGGCTCAGGTCTAGCGTCGGGAGGCGATCGTGGCGAGCCCTTCCTAGGCCTCATGCGTCGATGAGACCTAGGAAATAGGCGGGCCTCAATCGCACATGCAGTCGTAGACCTGCTTGGCGATTGGATACGCGGCGGTGCCCTTCTGAAGCTTGTTGGCGCCGCACGTCGCGTCGTTGCTGGAGCAGCTGGCAGGGCCGCAATCGTTCATCACGTAGCAATCCAGAACCGCTGCGCACGCCTTCAGGTCGGACTGGGTCTGCGCGGAGCAAGAGTCGCACATCGCGTTGCCTTGCCAGCCGGTCGCGCACGACGCACCGCCGCCCATGCCGCCGCCGCCGGCAGCGCCGCTCGTACCCGCCATCCCGCCGCTCATCATACCCGCCGCCCCGCCCCCTCCGGCTGCTCCCGCGGTGCCGCCCATGCCGCCCATGCCACCGCCACCCTGCCCGCCGCCCGAAGCACCAGCCGCGCCTCCCGCGCCGCCCATGCCAGCAGCGCCGCTCATACCGCCCATGCCAGCAGCGCCGCTCATGCCGCCCATGCCAGCAGCGCCACTCGCGCCGCCCGTGCCGGCAGCGCCGCTCACGCCGCCCATGCCAGCAGCGCCGCTCACGCCGCCCATACCGGCAGCGCCGCTCATGCCGCCCGCACCGCTGGTCCCGCCGCTGCCACCACCGCTCACGCCTCCGCTACCGCCGGCGCCACCCGTGCCACCGGCGCCGCTGGTGCTCATGCCTGCCGAGCCGCCGAACGCACTC
>JAQSWN010000389.1 GCA_029266615.1 Polyangiaceae bacterium | reverse complement strand
GGTCGACGATGACGACGACGACGACCAAGCCCCGACCGAAATCTGGCGTGAGGAATCGATCGCCGACCTCATCGGGCACAAGCGCGTGAGCTCCTTGCCGCCGCCGTCGGTGCGCACGGCGCCGTCTTCTCCCAAGCCGCCACTGCCGCCGGTGGTACCGCTCACGACGGTCGCGGCGCTGCGCTCCATTTCGGACGCACCTGAGGAGTCCAAGGGCAACTTCAGCAAGACGACGCCGAGCAGGGCGGCGCCGCGGCTGAGGTCACAAATCTTACTGGCTACCCTGCCCGCCCTCGGCGTGGCGGCGTTTGGTTGGGTCTTCTACGGCGAGCGGGTCGCTCATGAAGGCCCCGCGGCGCCACCACGTCCGCCGAGCGCCGCTCCCGCCTTGAGCCCCGCGGCGACTCCGGCGGCGGTAGTGGCGCCTCCACCGGCCACGGCCAGCGTCGCGCCCGCTCCGGAGCTCGTGCCCACGGTAGACGTCAAGCAGCTGCCGCTTTCGGGCGCGGTGAGGCAGCCGGCTCGGCGCGTCCGCGAACGTGAGCTTGTTCTGAAAGTCCAAGTAGCGCCCACGCTTGAAGTGGTTCGCGGCGCCGCCAGCGAGGATGACCATCGCGTCGTTTTCGGAATGGCTGTCGCCTTGGCCGAGCTCGTTCCAGTGCACGATGAGCGTGTTGTCCCACAGCGTGCCGCCGCCTTCGGGTACCGCCTTGAGGCTTTCGTACAACGACGTCGACATCGTCCACAAATGCTTGTGAATGGAGCGGATTTTCGTGAACGCCGCTTCGTCGCTGTTGTGGGAAATGTCGTGGTGCCCTTCTTCGAGCCCGAGGTTTCGGTACACCCGATTACTCGTGTTGCCGCTCCAGTTGAAGTTGATGGAGCGCGTCAGGTCGCACGCGAACGCCAGCGTGCTGATCTTCTGAAACAGCTTGCAGACCGCCTCGTGATTGTCGTCCTTGTACGGATCGAGCTTCTCGCCCAGCTCGAACGGGAGGCAGCCGATGGCGCCGTTACCGCCCGAGAGCGTGCGCTCGATGTCGCGAATGGCGTCCATGTGCTGCTGAATGCGGGCCTTGTCGGCGCTGCCGAGCTTGGTTTGCAAGCTCCCCGCCTCCGCCAGCACCAAGTCGAGCGCCGACTGCTTCTTCAAGAGCCGCTTCTCGAGCTCCGCTTTGGCGGCTTCGTCGTCCCCGCCGAAGGTGAAGATGCGCGCGTAGGCGGCGTACGGGTCCGTTTCCGGCTGCACGGGGTTCTGCGTGCCGACCGGGCCCGCGTGCGAGTGCATGTTCCAGATATCGTTGTTCTTCTGGCCGACGCGGTACACCAGATGGCGGTACTTCACGGTCGGAACGGTCTGGAGCACGCGGTCGCCGATCACGTAGTCCGCGCTCGGGCCGAGCACGTAGCCGATGGTCACGCCCTCTTTGCCACCGATCGGGTACGAGCCGGAGCCGGACTCCCAAGGCGCGAGCGACGCGCCTCCTTGCTGGTGGCCGTCCGAGCGCTTTTGGCCCAGCTGGCCGTAGCGGCGGTTCAGCTTGTTCAAGATGACGAGCTCGTTCCGGTACTCGAACAAGATGCGACGCGGCGTGTCGGCAGCTTGCGCGCTCGCCTGCGGCATCATCGCCTCCAGCAGGGGCAGGCTCAGGCCGATGCTGGCACCACCACGCAGCAGCGTGCGTCGGCTCAATCGTTTCATCACAGTGCCTCCGGAGCAGGGCGATACAAGAATTGGTCGGTTTGAGTGAGCGCGACGATGAGCTCGGAAAGGCTCTGCTTGCTGTCGCGGAACGCGATGAACAGCTGCGCCATCGAGCATTGGTCCGCGGTCGAGTAGTCTCGCCCGTAAAAGAAGCGGAAAGACTGGGTCACGTAGCAGTCCCGCACTTCTTGGCTGCTCGCCAGCGCCTGGCCGAGCGCGGATGCGTTCGTCACCGGGCCGTTCATGTCGCGCGTCGCGGTGATGTCGCTCGTGGTGACGACGGGCATGCCGCTCTCGTCCGTCACACGAGGGCGACCGACCGCGTCGAACCCTTCGAACACGACCCCGAGCGGATCCATGAGGGTGTGGCAGCCGGCGCACGAAGGCTCCTTGCGGTGCATCTCCAAGCGCTGGCGCTGGGTCAGCCCGCTGCCGATTCCTTCTAGATCCAGCTGCACGTCGTTCGGCGGTGCGGGCACGCGGTTACAGAGCATGTCCAGCCGCACCTTCAAACCGCGGCGCACGATGGACGTGCGGGTGGGCTTGTCATGGGTGAGCAGCATGCCTTGCGTGAGCACGCCGGAGCGCCCCGGCATGTCCACTCGCTCGTAGGCGGCGCCGACGGGGCCAGCGACGCCATAGTGCTTGGCCAGGTCCGCGTTCAAGAAGCTGTACTGGCCGGACAGCAGCTCCCCGAGGTTGCCGGTCGGGCTCTGTAGCAAGTAGCTCACGAACGCGTGCGTCTCGTTCTGCAGCAGCTGCGGCAAATTCGCCGGCAAATTCGGGTAAAAATTGGCGTCGCGGTCGAACGTGCTGAGGCGATCCGTGTCCAGCCACTGGTCGAAGTACTCGAGCAAGCGAGAGGCCTTCGGGTCCTTCAACAAGCGGCGTGCCTGCGCTTCTACCTGCTTCTTGTCCGCGAGCTCGCCGCGGTCCGCCGCGTCGAACAGCGCCTGATCCGGCATCGACTGCCAGATGAGGTAGCTGAGCCGGTTCGCGGTTTCGTAAGGAGAGGGCGCGTAGTCCGTGCCGCGCGGCGCGCCGAGCTCCACGCGATAAAGGAACTGCGTGGACTGGAGCATCGAGAACGCCATCCACTCCACGCCGGTTTGAAAGCCGTAGCCTTTGGCTTGGGCTTTTTCGTAAACGGCGGTGTAGCGCGTGACCTCCTCCGGCAGGAGCGGGCGCCGGAACGCGCGCTTGCCGAACGTCTCCACGAACGTCTTCGCGCAGGCCGCGTCTTGCGTCGCGCACGGCATGAGCATGGCCGTGCTGGCGATCATCGGCGCCAAAGACTCCGCCGCGTCCAAGTAACCTTGCGCGACCAGCGACGAGACGCCGAGGAAGTCCGTGTTGTTGCGGAACCCCAGAGACTCGGCCTCTTCCACGAAGTTTTTGGTGGCCGTCGCGACGGCGGTGTTGGCGCTCGGCACTGCCGCCAACAAGTCCTGCATGGTGTTGCGGTACTCGGCGTTGCTCAAACGCCGAAGCGGCGCCGCGCCCGGCGCAGGCTTCTGGCACGCCGCGGACGCAAGGACCTGCTCGGGCGTACCGGCCGGTTGTGAACCACTACCGGCCATGCCCGCGGTACTTCCAGCTTGGCCGTCAGACGGGCTGTCGACACTGCCCTGGCAACCGTAGCCAGCGGCGCCAACCGCCATCAGCAGCGCCACGGAAAGAAACTTCGAGCTCATGGCAACTCCAGTCCGAGAGGGGGCCACGCCTCGAGGAACGGGCGCAGCGAATGCTCGGGCGCAACCACCGAGCAGGGAGTTGGAAGGTAACAGACGCCCACCGGCAGGCCGCAACAAACCGCCGACGCGAGCGCAAAACCTCCAAGTGTCGTGCGGCCTCGCTGCGCTTTGGCGCTCGCGCTGCAACGTCGTTTCAAGCTGCATGGATTACTGTGTAGACGCGGGTCCCATAGGTATTCGGCTATCTCACTTGTGAGCAAAGGAAAGATTCCTCACTCCGGAGAGTGAAACTCGTTCCTTGACGCCGACCCGCTTGCGCGTGGTCCCGGACATTCATTTCGAACGAGCCGACGCTAAGCCCAACCGCCGCGGGCGCGCTTTCTGCTGCCCGCGTGATGGGGATGACGGCCGAATCTTCGGCGGCGCCAGCCCGGAGCCGGTGTAAGCTGCGGTGGGTTACATGCGGGATTGCTGGTCAGTTGCAGCGGGGTTGCTTTGGTTTTCGGTCGCGGCGTGCGGTCCCGGCCAGCGTCCGCCGGAAGGCTGCGACGGGCCGAGCTTCAACTTGGTGGTGCGCGCGGAGGACGCGCCGTTACCGCCGGACACGCGCATCAACGTCTTGTACGGCAGCAATCAGGAAGGCGAGCCGTACGAGCTCGGAAAGCCCGGCCGAAAGCAGGCCGTCTTCTGCGAGGAAGACACCGTGCAGGGCGGTGGCCCCTCCGAGAGCCCCGAAACGGGAACCGGCGCCCTGGATAGCGGCGGCGCGGGGGGCGCGGCGGGCTCGGATGTGGCGCCGGGCGAAAGCGCGGACGTGTGGGCGCTCCGTTGCCGCTTGTACACGCAAGGGCCCGCCCGCGTGGACGTCACGGCCACCGGCTACCAGCCGATCAAAGACCGCAAGCTGTCCTTCGACGACCGCTGCAACGTGGAGGCGCTCGTCACGATCACGCCCCTCTTGCCGGAAATGGACGACTGAACGCCGGCGGTTACTGAACGCCAGCGACGAAGCGCGGCCCGAACGACTTGAGCTCGAGCTTCTTGGATACCGTCACGCCGCCCTGCTCGCCCTCCAGCAGGTAGTAGACCATGCCGATGCCGGGGCAGAACACGCTGGTGGCGTTCTTACTGACCGCAGGTGAGTCCAGCGTTTCGTAGGTCTCCAGGCAATTGCCGAACTCGCCGGCCGGAACCTTCACGGCGCGGCTCATCGACTTCACCTTCACTTCGCCGAACTCGCCGCGCCACTCCGCGTCTTTCGACAGCGGTGAGCGAAGGACGTAGCCACCGCCCGGCGCTTGAACGCCATCCCCGCTGATGTAGCGGCGCATGACGTTACCCGCGACCTTGAGCTCGGCCATCGTTTGCCGCGGACGGCCGACCTCGATGATGTAGATGCCGGTGTCCCCCGATTCGTCCGTGGTCACGTACGAGAAAACGGTGTTGTGCTCCAGCGGGTAAAGGCGCTGCACGTCCGTGACGGGTCCGCCCACGGAGCCGTCCGGCGACTTCGCCTCCGGCTCACCGCCGCAGCCGACGGCCAAAGCGAGTGCGGAAAGCGAAAGCACAATATCGCGAATGCTCATCAAGAACGGCCCTCTCCGTGAGCCTAGTGATTGTAGGCCCAATAAGCCAACAATAGGAGGAGGGCGGCCGTCAGGGCCAGCATGTATTTCACTAGCGGATCCGGCTCGATGCGTCGACGCAGCTCGAGCGCGGCGTCCCGCACCGCGGGGGTCTCGGCGCGCTCCGCGAGCGCTTCCGCCTCGGCGCGAACGAGCGCGTAGTTTCCGGCTTCGAAAGCCGCGGCCAGGCGCGCCAAGTCCGGATGCTTCGGGAAGTCGAGCAGGAAGCGCGGTCGCTCACGCCCGGCCGCGTCGAGCGGAACGTCGTCTTGGTCCGCCAGGAAGCCCTGAACGCGTGTCTTGGGCTCGGCCGCGGGCTCGGTCGCGGCTTCCGCGTGCGGCGCCGCTTCGGTCCGCTCGGAAGCTTGCTCGCTTGGCTCGCCTTGGAGGGGCTTTTTGTCTTCGCTCATCAGAACTGGAAGTAGACGAAGGGCACGGCTTCGAGAGTTGCCATCTCACGCACGGAGAGCGCCAGCACGAGCAGCAC
>JAQSWN010000181.1 GCA_029266615.1 Polyangiaceae bacterium | reverse complement strand
CCCGCGAGCAGCGGGTCCTCACCGCCGTATTCGAAGTTGCGACCGTTCCCCGGGTCGCGGAGCAAGTTGACACCGCCCGCGAGCATCACGTTGAAGCCGCTCGCGCGGGCCTCGTCACCGATCATGGCGCCCGCGCGCTCGGCCAGCGCCGGGTCGAAGCTTGCGGCCATGAGGATGCCGGATGGGAGCAGCGTTCGCTCGAGCTCGGGAGGAGCCTCACCCTGAGTCGCCACGCCGCTGCCGGCGTCCGTCTGCCATTGCACCGGGAACCCAACGCGCGGCACGCCTCGGACCACCCCCGCGGATTGTGGGCGAGCCTCCGGGAACTGGTACTCGTTCCACTCCTTTTGCACGCCGAAGTAGCCGGTGACGAGCGTCAGCTTCTCTTCGAGCGTGAGAGACGCGACCAAAAGGTCGGCGCGCTCGTCGGCCGAGAGCCGCCGATCCGTCCAGCTTCCGGGCGCGCCGGTCGGCGTCGCGGGCGGCGCCGGTGCGGTCACGGCGGGGGGAGGCGCGCACGCGGTCAGCTGCGAGAGGAGGCCGATGGCGAGGTAATTGCGAAAGCGAAAGCCAAAGCCGAGCACGCGGGCCTCTTTAACACGGCGACTCTTGTCGGCTAGCCCCTCCCCGCGTACACCCACCTCATGTCCGACCCGGCCCTCCAAGCTTTCCTCGCCCTCGTGCAACGGGAGCTCGGCGCGGACGACGCTTACCTACAGCTCGGAGGCAAGGCGGCCGATGGCGGAGGGCGAATTTTCCACGCCGTTGGAGAAGCAACGAGCGTCGTGGCCACGTTCGCGGAGCCGCCCGCGGACACGGACGCCGTGCACGCGCGGCTCGCCGCCCTCAGCGCGACTTTCGGAATGACGCTCGACTCGGCGGTGGCCGACGTCGGTCGGCCCCGCCACATCGTAGACTTTGCCCGCCAACGGCTGGACGAAGAGCTGTCTGGACTCTCGCAGCGAGCGGGGGCCGTGCGAGCCTTCGTGTTCGACCTGGACTCGCCCGTGATCTGGGGCGCGTCCTCACTGGCCGCGCCGGACGCCGCGGCGACCCAATTGGTAGAGCGCGCCATGCGGCTTCTGCGCGAGCGCAGCGACGAGCTCCGACAAGCGCAGGGCCATACCATCCGCCTCACGCTGGAGGCCGACGTCGAGGCGCTGGCTCGCCCGTTCGCGGGCCTGTACGTGCTGGCGCTGTTGTTCCGAGAGCCGCTCTCGGAGCCCATCGCCCTCGGTGCCGTCCTCCACGCCGTAGGCCTGATCGAGCGACTCGTCCTGGCCTTACCGCCGATCGATCCCGAGCCGGGCGCGAAGATTATCCGTCTGCACGGCCCGAGCAGCTCGCGTCAGGATTAATGCGCTAACCTGGGGCCGTGCTGCTGGAGTGGTTGCTCGTCGCCGTCGTGCTGGCGCTCGGTGTCCGCGCCCTCGGCGCCTCGCGCCAAACCGCTTTTTTGCTCGCGGCAATGGGGGTCACGACGGTGGCCGCGGCGGCAGCGATCGCAGGCTCTACGGCACCGCCCGCGCCGGCGCCGATCGGTCGGCAGGGCGAAGGCTTCGCGACCTCGGGCGCTTGCCGCAGCTGCCACTCCGCCGAGTATTCTAGCTGGCACGCGAGCTTCCACCGACGCATGACTCAGGTCGCGAGTCTTACGAACGTCGCGGCGCCGTCGCTTAGGAGCGGCGGCCGAATGCGCATCGAGACCACGGGCAGGACCGTCGAGCTGTACGGTCGAGCCCACGAGCTGTGGGCGCGGCTGCCGGATCCGGCAGTAACGTCGGCGGTTTCGGGCCGTCATTACGAGCAGGCATTCCGCGCGGCTCCGATACGAGACGTGCCAGTGCAGCTGCTCACCGGCTCCCACCACCATCAGGCTTTTTGGGTGCGCGGCGCGCGGCCCGGCGAGCTGCGGTCCGTGCCGGTCGTGTACTCCATCGACGAACAGCAGCTTCTGCCGCGGCGAGACGCATTTCTCAACCCGCCGGATGCGCCCGAGCAAGCCGTGACCTGGAACTCGAACTGCGTGCAATGTCATAGCGTGGCGGGAGCACCGCAGCACGACCTCGCGAGCGACTCCTTCGCGACCGCCGCGGCAGAGCTCGGCATTGCTTGCGAGGCCTGCCATGGCCCCGCGGCCGCTCACGTAACCGAAATGCAAAGTCCGTGGCGACGCTACCGGGCCCGCGCGGAGGGCTCGGCCACGAGCGCCACCAATCCCGAGAAGCTCACTCGCGAGCGCGCGTCCGAGGTCTGCGGTCGCTGTCATTCGTATTTCTTTCCCAAGGACGAGGCCGGCTGGTGGCAAGACGGTTTCAGCAAGAGCTACCAACCGGGCCAAGATTTGAGCCGAGCGCAGCTACTCCTCAGCCCGGAGGCGCTGGCGGCGGCAGGCGCGCCAGAGGTCGGCGCCGACGTCGAAAGCCTCTTCTATCGCGACGGAACCGTGCGCATCGGCGGGCGCGAGTACAACGGGCTTTCGCGCTCTCCCTGCTTCGAACGAGGTCACGGCGAGCGTAAGCTGTCCTGCCTTTCGTGCCACTCGATGCACCGCGGCGACCCGAACGACCAGCTCGATCCGGAAAAGCTGGGCAACGCTGCCTGCACGAGCTGCCACGAGGGCATGCGTGACAACCCCTCCGTCCACACTCACCACGCTGCGGGCTCCCCGGGCAGCCTCTGTTACAACTGCCACATGCCGCACACCAGCTACGCGCTGCTCGGCGCCATCCGCTCCCATCGCGTGGACTCGCCCGCCTTCGACCAGCGCACGCGGGACCGCCCCAACGCTTGCAACCTGTGTCACCTCGAGCAAAGCGAAGCCTGGGCATCCAAGCACACCGCGAGCTGGTTCGGCGCAGGGTCGCGCTTCGTTCTCGACCGGGAAGGAACGATCGAAGTGCCCGCGGGCGCAGTCTTCGCGCTGGCGGGTGACGCAGCGGTGCGCGCGATCACGGCCGCAGCGCTAGCGCGCTCGGAGGGCTCCTCACCCTCACCCGCGCTCCGTCGCCAGCTGCTCACGGAGCTAGCCCGCGACGACTACGCGGCCGTGCGCTTCATCGCGGAGCGCTCACTGAAGAGCATGCCGAGCGTCACCGACGCATCCCCGCTCTCGACGGAGCTTGCCCAGCAGCTGCTCGCCGCGCGCGACCGGCGCCCGATCACGATCGCCGAATGAGCCCAACGGAACGACTGCCCTCCAACTTGCGCGGCGGCTTGTGGGCGCTGTGCGTCTTCACGGCGCTCGGGCTAACGCTCGAGGCGCTGCACGGCTTCAAGGTCGGCTTCTACCTGGACGTGGAGAACGAGACACGACGGCTGCTCTGGCGCCTCGCGCACGCTCACGGCGCGCTGCTCGGCCTGATGAACGTCGCCTACGCCCTCCTGGCGCGAACGTTCCCAACGCTCACGGACGACATCGCCGGGCGAGCGCTCTTGTCCGCGTTGGTCCTCATGCCGAGCGGCTTCTTGCTCGGCGGGGTGTTCGCGCGTGGTGGGGATCCGGGCCTCGCAGTCGCGCTCGCGGCGGCGGGGGGCGTGGCGCTTTTCTTCGCCTTGCTACGGCTCGCCCTCAAAGCCCGTTGATTTCGCGTCGCAAAGCGACTTCTAGTGCAGCCAGTGTCACTGGTCAGCATCAGCCGAGAGCTCGCGAAGCAGGTAGACGCCCTCAAGTTCTCGGCGCCGGTTTCCTACGTCTACAATCCGCTCATCTACGCGCGAGACCCCCACGAGCGCTACCTCACGCAATGGGGAACCGGGCCCAAGCGCGCGCTCTTGCTGGGTATGAATCCGGGCCCGTTCGGCATGGCGCAGACGGGCGTGCCATTCGGCGACGTGAGCCTGGTGCGGGACTTTCTGGGCGTCACGGGCAAGGTCGGCAAGCCCAAGCTGCAGCACGACAAGCGCCCGATCGAGGGCTTCGACTGCGCACGTGGCGAGGTGAGCGGCCAGCGGCTCTGGGGCTTCGCGCGGGATCGCTTCGGCTCCGCGGAGGCGTTCTTTCGAAATTTCTTCGTCGTCAACTACTGCCCGCTCGTCTTCATGGAGGAGAGCGGTGCCAACCGGACGCCCGACAAGCTTCCCAGATCCGAGCAGATCGCGCTGTTCGCTGCGTGCGACACCGCGCTCGCGCGCACGGTTCAGGAGCTGCAGCCCGAGCACGTGATCGGCGTCGGCGCCTTCGCCACTGGTCGCGCCAAGGCGGCCCTACCCGGCTTCTCGGGCCGCATCGCGACCGTCTTGCATCCGAGCCCGGCCAGCCCGAAAGCGAACCGCGGCTGGGCGGAGCTGGTCGAAAAAGAGCTGGAGAGCCACGGCCTGGGCGCGCTTCTGCCGCAAAAAACCCGCAAATAGCGCGCCCCGCGCCGCGCATTTAGCGGTCGCCTCGCCGAAAAATGCGTCTAAGGTACCGCCGCCCCGATGCTCTTAGCTGCCGCTCTCCCCCAGATAGTTTGGACCGTCTCTCCCGTACTGGCGACCCTCCCCAAGGGACCGGTGGCGGCGGTCGTCGCCGCGTTCGGCGTGGTGTCGCTGCTGCTGGGACTCAAGCGCAAGATTACGGACCAGACCACGACGGGAATCATGTTCCTGCTCATGGCGGGGCTCATCTACGCGCTCATGGGAGAGGCGCTCCAGCTCCGCTACTACAGCTTGCTGTTCGTCGTGGTGTTCCTGGGCGGGCACGCGCTCCTCAATTGGCAGGTGAAGCGCGGCGGCGGCAGCCCCGAGGTCGCGAGCGACTTCATCGTCTACGGCGTGCTCGGCGTGCTGGTGGGCGCGCGCCTCGGCCACGTTCTTTTCTACGATCTGGATCACGCCATCCAGGACCCGATCTGGGTATTCAAGATCTGGACCGGAGGTCTCGCGAGCCACGGCGCGGTGATCGGGCTCATCATCGCGATGTACCTGTTCACGAAAAAGCGAGGCGTGTCCTTCTTGGAGGGCTCGGACCGCTTCGCGTTCTCGGCGACGCTCGGCGCCACCGTGGTCCGCATCGGCAACTTGCTCAACTCGGAGATCGTCGGTCGGGTCGTGCCGGATCAGAGCTGGGGCATGAAGTTCCCGCGCGCCGACATTCAGGGCGGCATGGAACGCACGGCTTTCTCGGCGGAGGAGCTCGCCCAGGTGCCGTGGCGCTACCCGAGCCAAATCTACGAGATCGCGCTGGGCATCAGCGTGTTCATCGGTCTCCTCATCGCGGACCGGCTGATGGGCAAGGAGAAGCGCCCCCGGGGCGCGATGATCTCGTGGTTCTTCGTGCTCTACTTCGGCGGCCGGCTCTTCACCGAACGCTACAAGGAGATCGAGGCATTGCCGCAAGACGCGGCCATCTCGATGGGCCAATACCTGAGCTTTCCGGGCTTGCTGATCGGCCTCTACGGTCTTTACCGCGCGTTCAAGCGGAAGGAGCCGGTAGGTTGGATGGAGCCGGGCGATCCGCGTCTGGACGATCTCGACGAGGACGAGACGGACGAGGAAGAAGACGAAGACGAAGACGACAGCGAGACCGCTGCCGAAAAGAACGCGCACCGAGATCAGGAAGCGGACGCTGACGAAGACGACGAGGAAGAAGACGAAGACGAGCGCGAAGAGCCCGGGAAAAACCCTGCGGGCGACCCGGACGTCGACGCCGAGTTCGAAGACGGCAAGCTGAAGAAGCAGCGCAAGCCGTAATCTTTCCGAAAACGAATCGAAACTGCGCGACGCGCAGCATGCTCGGTATGACGAGCGAAGTGACCGTCGACGCGGAGCCAGAGCCGATCGCGCTGGATCCGAAGAAGACGGCCGTGATCATGATCGATATGCAGCGCGACTTCTTGGAGCCCGGCGGCTTCGGGGAGTCGCTCGGTAACGACGTCTCCTTGCTGAAGCGGGCGGTGGGCCCGTGCAAGTCGCTGCTGGAGCTCGCGCGCCGCACCGGCATTCTCGTCATTCACACGCGCGAAGGTCATCGACCAGACTTGTCGGACGCGCCGAAGGCCAAGGTCGAGCGCGGCGCTCCCTCCACGCGCATCGGCGCTCCTGGCCCGATGGGGCGAATCTTGGTGCGGGGCGAGCCGGGGCACGACCTGATCCCGGAGCTTTACCCGCTGCCGGGGGAGCCCGTGATCGACAAGCCAGGCAAGGGCGCCTTTTACGCGACGGACCTAGGCTCCATCCTCCAGCACCGCGGCATCGAGACTCTCATCGTCTGCGGGGTGACGACAGAGGTCTGCGTCCACACCACCGTGCGGGAAGCGAACGACCGCGGCTACAAGTGCATCGTGCCCGGTGACTGCTGCGCGTCGTACTTCCCGGAGTTCCACGAAATGGGTCTACGCATGATCAAGGCGCAAGGCGGCATCTTCGGCTGGGTCTCGGACTCGAAGAAGCTGGCAAGCGCGCTCGGCTGAGACGAATCCGGCGAATCCTGACGGGGGGATTCGCCGATCGCCCTCTGCCCTCAGAAGTCGGCGCCGAGCTGGATCTGCGTCGGGCCGATCGCGACGCGAGGCCGAGTCAAGCCGACGAAGCGTCGCTCTGGCGTGCTCGCGGCGCGGTCAGCGCGGCTTGGGCTGGCGGTGAAGAACAAGACGGTGCCGAGCACGGCGCCGGCGGCGCCGACTCCGAACGCGATGGTCGAGAAGTTGCCGAGCCGCTTCGCCGAGTCGAGGTCCCCCTGGCGCTCGGGTGGACACGCACCGTCCGTGCAGTCGCCTTTCAGGTCGCTGTGCTTCTGCATCGTCATGACGCCCAGCACCCCGCCTGCGGCCAGCGCCGCTGCGCCCACGCCCCACGCCACGTAGGCGGCCGTGCGATTGGGCGCCGGCTCGGCCGCGGGCGGACCGCTCACGCTGGGTGGAGAAGCGAGGGGCGCTGGGGTCGACGAGCTCGCTTCCTTGGGTGGGGCATCGACGGGAGCGGTCGGCGCGACAGCGGCGTTGGGGTCGCGCGTGAGGGTGAGCGTGACGTTCTTCTTCTCACCCTCGCCAATGCTCAGGCGCGTGGCGGAGCGTAAGAATCCGGGCGCCGTGACCTCCACGTTGTGCTCTCCCGGGTCCGTCGGCACTTCGGTGTCGACGAGCGCGCTCGGAACCACTACGCCGTCGATCGAGACCCGCATGTCTTGAACGGCCGCGACCTTCACGGTGAGACCTGCGATGCGCGGCTTCGTCGAGTCGACGAGCTTTTGAGCTCGCTCCAGCGCCTTCGCGAGCGCGGGCGTCGGTTCCGTCGGCTGCGGCTCTCGCAGCGACTTGCGGAGCAGCTCCGTGCCCTCCACCAGCTTGCCCAGGCTGACGTAGCACTCGCCCAAGCGAATCGCGACGAACGTCGAATGGTAAAGCTTTTCGGCTCGTTCGAGCTTCGGGACGGCCTCGGCGCAGTTATTGGCCTGCGCGAGCTTCAGACCGTCAACGGCTAGGGCACGCGCGGCGCCGGTCTCGGCGGCGGATGCGTCTTCTGCGCCCCACGCAGGACTGGAAATCAGAGCGGTGCAAAAAAGTCCCAACGCAGAGCCCGTGAGGCGAGGCTGTCCCATCATGAACGCCTAAGCGGCTTATCCCGCTCTGAGATTAAGCCGTTGCACTCGGCGACAGCGCAATTGCCGCTGCCCGAGGGTTACAAGATGCGAACACTGACGCTCAACAACGGTGCCGTGCTGGCGGGGCTCTTCACGCTGACGATCGCGGCCTGCAACAGTTTGGTTGGTCTCGACGATCTCACGGTCAGCGAAGGCGGCAGAGGCGGGACCGATACCTCCGGCGGTGGCTCCACATCGGGTACGGCCAGTGACGGCGGCAATCCGGATAGCGGCGGAACGAGCAGCGTCGCACCCGGCGGAGCCGGAGGCGAAGGCGAAGAGCCGTACGTCGGCGAGTGCATGACGAATCAGGAGTGCACGGACAAGGCCGCCCTCGACGTGGAGGGTGCAGGCGGCGAAGCCAGCGAGCTTGCCGCTTCCGTGTGCATCAAGCCCGAGGGGCGCTGTCAAAAACTGTTGAACGAGGATTGCACCACGTTCACCGGCGACTACCTGAACGACCGCGCAATCTTGCTCGGCTCGCTCTTCTCCATCAAGGGCTCCACGGCCGCGACCAACTTGCCGCGGCAGCAGGCGGCGGCGCTCGCCATCGAGCAAATCAACGCCGTTGGCGGCGTGCCGTCCAGCGAGGACGAGCCGCGGCCCCTCGTGATGGTCCACTGTGACGAATCCACGAACTTGGTGCGCGCCGCCGAGCACTTGGTCAAAGACCTCGGCGTGCCCGCCATCGTCGGCCCCAACACGAGCCAAGACACCATCGACGTGACGACCAAAGTGACGGCGTCGGCCGGCACCGTCGTCATCACGCCCACCGCGGTCGCCTCCAGCATCGTTTCGCTGAACGACAAGGACTTGACCTGGCTCATGGTCCCCTCCGACGTGCAGCGCGCCCCCCTGATGATGAGCCAGCTCGGTGTGCTCGAGACGCAGCTGAAAGAAGAGCGCGGGGTGAGCGCGGTGAAGCTGGGCATCGTGTTCCGCAACGACGCGCTCGGGATCGGCACCCGCACCTCGCTCAACGAGCTCATCTTGAACGAGAAGGGGCTCACGGATCCGCTCAACCTCGGCAACAACGTCGAAATCGACGGCTACGTCGGCACCGCAACCGAGCAAACCTCGCTCGTCGACAAGTACGTGGCGTTTGCGCCGGACATCATCGTCCTCGCCGGGACCGCGGAAGCGGTTAGTAAGTTCATGGTGCCTCTGGAGGCGGCGTGGACCGCGCCCGTGCGCCCGCACTACGTCCTCATCGACTCGACGAAAGTGCCGGAGCTCATCATGGCCGCGACCAACAACGATGATCTGCGTGGTCGCGTGCGCGGCACCGGCATCACCACCGGGCCGAGCGGCAAGGACACGCCCGCCGAGGCGTACAACGGTTTCAAAATCGACTACGACGTGCGCTACCCAGGCGGCAACGCGACCATCTCCGGCATGGGCCCGGCCCACGACGCTGCGTACGCGATCGGGCTCGCGCTCGCCGCGACGCGCGACCAACCCGTTTCCGGCAAAGCCATCGCGGCGGGCCTCCGCAAGCTGGCGAGCGGACCCACCAAGTACACGACCTTGGGACCCAACCTCCTGCCGGCATTTCAAAAGCTCGCCGCGGGCAGCGGCATCACTGCCGTCGGCAGCTTCGGCGTGCTCGACTGGGACACCGACGGCGCCGTGAAGGGCGGAACGCTAGAAATGTGGTGCATCGGCGGAACCGCCGCGAAGCCCGTCTACCAGAGCTCTGGTCTGATTTTCGACATCATGTCGCAACAACAGTCGGGCACCTACAAGTCGTGCACCCAGTGAGGAAGACCCCGTTCATCGGCGTCGCAACTGGCTCCTTAATGCGGGCGCCGACCAGCCGTTCCTTAGCCGAGGCCATTAGGGTGACGCAGTCTCAACCGCGTGAAACTTTCCCGGCCAGCGGCTTACAGGCGCTTTCGCAAGAGCCGCTGCAGATCCCATTCGTGGTGGGGGATGTCGTCGCGGGTAAGTACGAGGTGAAGGGCCTGCTCGGCAGTGGCGGCATGGGCTACGTCATCTCCGCGCGTCACCTCGAGCTCGGGGAGATGGTCGCGCTCAAGTTCCTGCGCCCCGAGGGGTTGGCGCACGCTGAGCTGGTGGAGCGATTCTCGCGTGAAGCGCGCGCGGCTGCCAAAATCCGCAGCGAGCACGTCGCCAACGTGTTCGACGTGGGCACGCTTGAAGACGGCACGCCCTACATCGTGATGGAGCACCTGGCCGGAAAAGATCTGGCCGACTACCTGCACCAGGAGGGCCCCCTGCCCGTCCAGGTCGCGGTGGAGTACATCATGCAGGCCTGCGAAGCGCTCGCGGCCGCGCACGCTCACGGCATCATTCACCGCGACATCAAGCCCGAGAACCTGTTCCTCACCCAGCAGGCTCAGGGCATGCATTTCGTGAAGGTGCTGGACTTCGGCATCTCCAAGATCGCGTTACCGCGCGGCAAGCGGGACTTGGTCAAGACGCAGATGGCGCTCGGCTCGCCGGTGTACATGTCGCCGGAGCAGATTCGTCGCAGCGACCAGGTGGACGCGCGCTCGGACATCTGGGCCATCGGCTGCGTGTTGTTCGAGCTGCTCACCGGCGTGACCGCGTTCGACGAGCCCTCCCTTTTGGAGCTCAGCGCCGCCATTCTGGAGCGAGATCCGGTGCCGTTGCTCACGCTGCGCCCGGACGCGCCCGCGGAGCTAGAGCTCATTTTGCTGCGCTGCTTGCACAAAAATCCCGAGCAGCGTTACCAAAACGTAGCCGAGCTCACGATGGCGCTCTACCCGTTCGGCCCCCGCCGGGCCCGCATCTCGGCCGAGCGTTGCTGGCACGTGCTGAGGAACGCCGGCATCATCAGCTCGGATCTGGAGCTGGCGAGCGCTTACCCGCCTTCGCTCAGCGGCGCTCCGACGTTGAGCTCGCTCACGCGCATCACGGCCGCTTCCGCTTCGTTCGGAGCCGGTCCGCGCACGACGACGCCCGCCACCGTGGACCTCGTTCCGAGCCTGGAGGATGACCTCGCCCAGCTCCGCCCAAGCGGCGGCAAAAAGCTGATGATCTTGTTGGGCCTCGGCATCGCCGCAGCCGCCGGGGCCTTCCTCTTCTTGAACGCCAAGAACGGCGTCACGCAGGCTCCCGCCGCAGCCGCTCCGGCCGTAGGCGCAGAGCTCGCGCCCGCGGTTGCTACCGCTGCGACGCCGACCGCGACTGGCAAGGTGATCGACTTGGACGGTGCAACCGCCGCACAACCGAGCGCGACCGGTGCACCTTCCGTCACGAATGGTGCGCGCCCTGCGGCCAAGGTGGGAAAGATGCCGCGTCCCGCGCATGCGCCTTCGGTTACGCCTGCGGGCGGCAAGCGAACGCGCGGCGGCGAAGACGAGCTCGACCCCGGCTTCTGAAAGAGCTCACCGCCCTTGGTTGCTCGTGCCAGCCGTGCGCGCGGAGGTGTCTTCCGCGTGTCCCACGCTGAGATCCTTTGACGTAGATACTACGCAAGTCCGCCTCGACCTGACCGTTCAGTAAGGCGTGCCAGGCAGCTCCAGCACCCGTCCGCCGCGGCTGAGCGTGCCGCCTCCCCAGCGTCGGCTCGTCCGCCACGAGTCGACGGGCCTTTCGCTAGGTGCGCGCGACAAGCTGCGCGCGGCCGTCCTGAGCGGCGTTGCGGGCTTCGTCGACGCGGCGGGGATCCTCTCGATCGCCACGATCTTCCCAGCCCACATTACGGGGGAGCTCGTCATGGAAGCGGTCGTGGTGTCGGGCGGAGCGCCCAGCAGCGTCTCGCATTTGTGGATGCTGCCCTCGTTCGTGATCGCGGTCGCGCTCGCCGCGACGCTTTCGCGTATCGAGCGGCGCGCGGGCCGCACTCCGACGCCGGTGCTCTTGCTGCTCATCACCGGGGGCTTGCTGCTATTCGCCGCGAGCGGCGTCGCGTTGCACGTGCTCCCAGGCGTCTCGCACCCGCTGCTGGGTCGACTCGGTGCGTGCGCCGCCGTCGCGGCCATGGGTTTCCAAAACGCGCTGATGCGCGAGTCCCTCAACGGCTCGGCGCCGACGACGTTCATGACCGGCAACCTGACGCAGCTCGTGATTGAGCTGGTCGACCACGCGTTCTCGTTCGGCAAAAAGCCGGGCATGATGGGAGACGTGGAGCGCACGGTAAGCCGCGCCCGGCTGCGGACGGCCGCAACCGCGCTCGGCTCCTTCCTCGGCGCCGCCGCGCTTGGCGCCGTGCTGACACGCTCGTTCGGAGCCGTCAGCGCGCTCGTACCCGGAGTGCTCGTGGGCCTGCTCAGCTGGCAAGCCTTCCGCGAGCGCCGGCTCCGTGCCGCACCCGCCGAGCTCGCCAATCCGACCATTGGGATGCGCCGCCCGACTCCGATTCAGCGCCCGCTCTTCAATCAGCCGCGCGCTATCTCCGGCACGCGCTTCAAGGCCGTGAGGCCGCCGCCGGCGGACGAAGCCGCGGACGAAAAGAAGACGGGCGGAGAGTCTGGATGAAGGGGCGCCGTGTGCTCGTTGATGAAGGCGGTCGTTGTCGACTTCTTCGAGTCCTACCAGCTCGCGGGCTACAACGCTCCCCACCGACGGCGAAGTCCGCAATCTCGGCTTCGGCGAAGGTGAGGTGCGCCGCGCGCTTACCGGAGCGAGACAAGACCTCGCCGGTGAAGTCTCGGTCGAGCAGCTGCTCCGGTACGGCTTGAGGCAACTGACGGAACGTGCGTCAAAGCGAGCTTGAGGCTCACGATCCGTACCCCGCTGCTGCACCCTGGAGCGTGTTCGCAACGCTCCCCCTCCCCCAATCTTCGAAGACGTGGAGGGCGTCCGCCCGCCTCGCGATGAGGTGGATCAGAACTTTGCAGACTCGTCACACCTTGAGGTGCTTGTTCACGATCTCGTCGCTCAGCTCCGACATCTTCCCGGTCGCAACGGCGCGGCCGCGCTCCATGATGCAGAAGTAGTCGCCCACGCGACGTGCAAACGGCAGCTTTTGCTCCACGAGCAGCTGGGTCAGCCCCTTTTCCTTGAGGCTGATGAGCACGTCTCCGATCATCGACACGATGTTGGGCTGGATGCCTTCGGTTGGTTCGTCCAAAATGAGGAGCTTGGGGTCCAGCGCCAGCGCGCGGCCCATCGCCAGCTGTTGCTGCTGACCGCCGGAGAGGTCACCGCCGCGACGCTGGAGCATGCTCTTCAAGACCGGAAATAGCTCAAAAATGCGCTCCGGAATCTCTTTCGTTTTATCGGCGCGCGCGGCGAGGCCGGTGCGGAGGTTCTCTTGCACCGTCATCATGCTGAACACCTCGCGGCCCTGTGGCACCCAGCCGATGCCCTTTCGGGCGCGAATCTCCGCGCGTGTGGGCGCGATGTCTTGGCCCATGAAGGTTATTTTGCCGGACCGCACCGGGAGTGCGCCCATGATGCTTTTGAGCAGCGTCGTCTTGCCGACCCCGTTGCGACCCATCAGGCACACGCAGGAGCCTTCCGGCACCTTGAGCTCCATGTCCCAGAGCGTGTGGCTCTCGCCGTAGAATTGGTTGAGACCGCTGACTTCCAGCATTTAGTGCGAGCCTCCGAGATACACTTCGATGACCTTGGGGTTGGCCTGCACGGCGTCCATGCTGCCCTCCGCGAGGATCTTGCCTTCGTGCAGCACGGTGACGGTGCGGGCGATGCTGCGCACGAACTCCATGTCGTGCTCGACGACGACGACGGTGCGCTTGCCGGCCAGGCTGCTGAGCAGCTCGGCGGTCTTCTCTGTTTCCTGGTGGGTCATGCCGGCCACGGGCTCGTCAACCAAGAGCACTCGCGGCTCCTGGGCGAGCAAGAAACCGATTTCCAGCCACTGCTTCTGGCCGTGAGAAAGCAACCCGGCGGGCAGATACTTTTGTTCCTTGAGGCCGATGGTCTCCAGAACCTCGTCGATGCGCTCGTGCTGGGCCTTGGAAAGCCTCGAAAACAGGCTAGAAAACACGCCCTTCTTCCCAGGCAGCGCGAGCTCCAGGTTCTCGAAAACGGTGTGTCCCTGGAATACGGTGGGGCGCTGGAACTTCCGGCAGATGCCCCGCTCGGCGATCTCGTACTCGTTGAGGGCGGTGAGGTCCGTGTTGTCCCCGACCAAGAACACGGAGCCGGCGTCCGGCTTCGTCTTGCCGGTGATGATGTCCTGGAGCGTCGTCTTCCCCGCGCCGTTCGGGCCGATGATGCAACGGAGCTCGCCCTCGTCCAAGATGAGCGTCAAGTCGGTGATGGCTTTGAAGCCGTCGAAAGCGACGCTCACGTTGTCCACGCACAGGAGCGCCTTACGGCCCCGCGTGAGCGCGTCCACGCGGCCTTGCTCGACCTGACGCTGCTTGGGAAGCAAGCTGAGGCGCTTCCCTTTGGGAACCGGTGTGGACGTCGGCTTCGGTTCCAGCTCGATCTTGCCCGACTCGGGCGGCGCGACTTCACTGTCCATGGTTTCGGTCGCCGAGCTCATACGGCCGCCTTCTTGCGGATCAGCAAGCTCGAGACGCCCCCGGGGAAGAACAGCGTGACGGCGATGAACAGCACCCCGAGGATGTACAGCCACGCCTCCGGCAGCGCGACCGTGAACCAGCTCTTGGCGCCGTTGACGATGAACGCGCCGAGCACTCCGCCGAGCAAGCTACCCCGGCCCCCCACCGCGACCCAGATCGCCATCTCGATCGAGTTACTGGGCTGGAACTCGCTGGGGTTGATGATGCCGACTTGCGGCACGTAGAGCGCGCCCGCAAACCCGCAAATGACCGCAGAAAGAACGTACACGAAGAGCTTGTAGCTAGTCGGGTTGTAGCCCGCGAAGCGGCTCCGGCTCTCTTCGTCCCGCACCGCACAGAGCACTCGCCCCGCCTTGGATACGACGATGAAGCGGCACAGCAAGAACACGGCCACGAGCCCGACCGCGCTAAGCGTGTACAGCGCGAGCTTGGTGCCCGAGTCCGCCAGCGCGTAGCCGTAGAGCGTCTTGAAGTTCGTGAGCCCGTTGTTGCCGCCCAGGCCCGTCTCGTTGCGGAAGAGAAGCCGAAGTTGTCGAACGGCCTCCAAAACCAGGGCAGCTCTTTCCAGTCCAAGAACACCATGAAGTCCGGCAGCTTGCTTCGGTAGACGCCCGCGTCCCCGATGCTCAGCATCAGGTACATGCCCATGCAGTAGCCGCCGATCGCGAAGAACACCCCGTGCCCCAGGCTCAGCACGCCGGTGTAACCCCACAGAAGGTCCATGGCGACGGCCACGATGGCAAAGCACAGAAACTTGCCGAACAGCGCGACCAGGTAGTCTGGCACGTGAATCGGCGCGTCCACCGGGGTGAGCGAGTTGATGATGGGGATGAGGAAGCAGAGCAGCGTCGCTACTCCGAATCCGATCCAACCCTTTTTGGGGAGCAGCCGTAGCAGCTCGGCCTTGACGACGGTCACATCGCCTCCGCGGCGCGACCCTTGAGGGCGAAGATGCCCTGCGGGCGGCGCTGAATGAACAGAATGATGAAGCCCAAAATCACGATTTTACCGAGCACGGCGCCCGCGGCGGGCTCCAGCAGCTTGTTCAAGATGCCGAGGCCGAACGCGCCGGCGAGGGTGCCCGCCAACTTGCCGACGCCGCCGAGCACCACCACCATGAACGAGTCCACGATGTACTGCTGGCCGAGCTCCGGCCCGACGTTGCCGAGCTGCGACAGCGCGACGCCGCCGAGCCCGGCGACTCCAGACCCGATGCCGAACGTCCACACGTCCACGCGTCGAGTAGCGATGCCCATGCCGGCCGCCATCGTCCGGTTTTGGGTCACCGCGCGCACGTGCAGGCCGAGCGGCGTCTTTTGCAGCACGTACCAGACGAACGCCGTCACCGCGGAGGAGAAGACGATGACCGCCAGGCGGCTGTAGGTGAGCACGAAGCCAGGCAAGATCTCGATACCACCAGCGAGGTAGCTCGGGTTCGCGACGGCCACGTTTTGCGCGCCGAAGATCAAGCGCACGGTCTGAATCAAGATGAGCGAGATGCCCCAGGTCGCGAGCAGCGTTTCCAGGGGGCGCCCGTAGAGGAAGCGAATCACGGTTCGCTCCAGCGCCATGCCGATCGCGGCCGTGACGACGAACGCCACCGGCACCGCTACGATGAGGTAAAGGTCCTGCTGAGCGGGCAGGTACGCGGCGAAGAACTTCTGCACCGCGAACGTAGAATAAGCACCGATCATCAAGAGCTCGCCGTGAGCCATGTTGATGACGCGCAGCAAGCCGAACGTGATGGCGAGGCCGAGCGCGCAAAGCAGCAGCACGCTGCCGAGGCTCAGGCCGTAAAACAAGTTACCGATGACGCTCACCAGCAAGAGTCGGGACTCGATGACGGCGACGGCCGCGCCCGCGGCCCGACGCAGGTCTTCGTCCGCCTCTCCGCCCTTGGCCGTCATGCGCTCCAAGTCTGCCTTGAAGGACGCGTCCGCGGCCTCCGTGATGGCAGCGATGGCGGCGAGCTTCAGCGCTTTGTCGGTGCCGCGCAGATCGATCTGCGCGAGCGCGAGCTCCATTTGCAGTAGTACGTCCGCGTCTTTCTCCTTGGCGGAGGCGGCGCGAATGAGGGGGGCCAAGTCGTCGTTGCGGCTCTTGGCCAGATCTTTGGCGGCGGAGAGCCGCACCTCGGGGTCCGGGAACCCGAGCTTGAGCGAAGCGAGCGCCGGCTCCAGCTGCCGACGGAGCCGGTTGTCCACCTGCGGCGACGAGAGCGCGCCGGAGGGCTTGCCTGAGTCCTCGAACACCGGTGAGAGCTCTGAGCCCTCACCGGCGACGAAGGGCGTGCCCGCTGAATCGATGCGTAGCGAGTCCTTGGCGAGCGCCTCCAAGAGCGTGAGCCCAGCCTTGTCCGAGGACTTGGCGATGATACTCACCGCCGCTTCGACCTTCGCCTTGTCCGGGCTCGTGAGGTCACGAGCCGCGTCGTGCAAAGGCTCGGCCCAAGCGGCGCCGGGCAGCACTGCCCAAATACACGCTACGCAGAGCGATATCAGCGAGCGAATCGTCATACTAGCTCCGGATTAGAGACCAGCGGTGGCGGTGTCCGTCTTGAACTTCGCTTCGGTGCAGTTGCCGCACACCCAGGGGAAGCTCCAGTCCGCGACCTTCTTCGCGCTCTCGGGCACGAAGGGGCTCCACGGCATCGCGCGGATCGGGCCTTCCGTCTTCCACACGACCTGGAACTGGCCGTTGCCCTTGATCTCGGCGATGTACACCGGCTTGTGCAGGTGGTGGTTCTTGCCGTCCATGGTCAGCGTGAAGCCCGACGGCGCTTTCACGGTCTGGCCGCCTACGGCTTGGCGCACGGCGTTCACGTCCGTGGTGCCCGCTTGCTCGACCGCTTGCGCCCACATCTTGATGCCGACGTAGGTGGCTTCCATCGGGTCGTTCGTGACGCGCTTGTCGCCGTCCGGCAAGTTCTTGGCCTTCACGTACGCCTTCCAATCCGCGATGAACTTCTTGTTCTCCGCGTTCTCGATCGACATGAAGTAGTTCCACGCTGCGAGATGGCCCTCGAGCGGCTTCGTGTCGATACCGCGGAGCTCCTCTTCGCCGACCGAGAAAGCGACGACCGGAATGTCCTTCGCTTTCAGGCCCTGATTCGCGAGCTCCTTGTAGAACGGCACGTTGGAGTCGCCGTTGATGGTGGAGACGACGGCCGTCGGCGTACCGGCGGCGAACTTCTTCACGTCCGCGACGATGGTCTGGTAATCCGAGTGACCGAACGGCGTGTACTGCTCCATGATGTCGGATTCTGCGACGCCCTTCTGCTTCAAGAAGTAGCGCAGGATCTTGTTCGTGGTGCGCGGGTACACGTAGTCCGTACCGAGCAGGACCCACTTCTTGGCCGCGCCGCCCTCTTTGCTCATGAGGTACTCGACGGCGGGAATCGCCTGCTGGTTCGGCGCGGCGCCGGTGTAGAACACGTTGTACGAAGACTCTTCACCTTCGTATTGAACCGGGTAGAAGAGCAAGCCGTTCAGCTCTTCGAACACGGGGAGCACGCTCTTGCGCGAAACGCTCGTCCAACAGCCGAACGTCACCGCGACGCCCTCTTTCTGCAGCAGCTCGCGCGCCTTCTCGGCGAAGAGCGGCCAGTTGGACGCGGGGTCCACGACGACGGGCTCGAGCTTGCGGCCCTTCACGCCACCGGCGGCGTTGATTTGGTCGATCGTCATGAGCGCGACGTCTTTGAGGGACGTCTCGCTGATGGCCATGGTGCCCGAGAGGGAGTGCAGAATGCCGACCTTGATCGGGCCGGTATCCGACGCCTTGGGGGTGGCCGCAGCCGGAGCCGCCGCGACCGAAGCTGCCGCCGGAGCCGCGCTGGTGGCTGCCGCGGGGGATTCGCCCGGGCCTTTGCAGCCAACGGCGGCGAGAAGGCCTGCGAGCATGAGGTCAATACGAGTTTTCATCACCTAACTCCAATCGAAGCGGGGTCCCTGGAACACCTGGTAGTCACCGGTGGTTGCCGGCATTGGTGTCATGGCCAGTCGTGAGTTTCGGCTCTGTCTCCAAATCACGACTGACTCGTGTCGTTGATATAGAAAGTGGAGCCGAATCTGACGGTATTTGTTAGATCAATTGTTAGATTCGGCTTCCAGAAACACGACCGGCCGCATCCACAAGATCAGCACCACACAGCCTTTTTGACTCGAGACCTGGTGGGCGACCCCCGGCTCGTTGATGACGAAAGTGCCCGCGGGGTAGGTCCCCCGCTCGTCGCTCTGCTCGCCTTCCAGGACGTAGATGTATTCGTAGCCTTCGTGCCGGTGCGACGGCACGACCGCGCCCGGCCGGTAGCGAAGAACCGCCGCGCGAGCGCCGTCCGGGGCTTCGTGCAGCACGTGAATGTCCACGCCCGGTCGGAGCTCTTGAAACGGCAGCGAGCTGATGTCGGCCGGCCGGAGCGGCCAGAGGTGCGAAGGAATCACGCGTGGTCGCCAGCCATGTGACGACCGATCTCGGCCACGTTGGCGGTCTCGGCGGGGGTCTCGTAAACGATTCGCCCTTCACTCATGACGACGATGCGGTCGGAGAGAGCGAAAATTTCGTCCAGGTCCGCGCTGACCAGCAGCACGGCCGTGCCGCGGTTACGAGCCGCCACGATGCGGGTCCTGATTTCCGCGACGGCCGCGAAGTCCAAGCCGAAGCACGGGTTGGCGGCGATGAGGACGGACACTTCGCCTTCGAGCTCGCGAGCCAGTACGGCGCGCTGCACGTTACCGCCGGAGAGACCGCCGATGGGCGCCTCCGGACCCGGCGCCTTGATCTTGTACTCGCGAATGGAGGTGACGGCTTTGCGGCGCAGGGAGCCGCGACGCACCGCCCAGCGCCCGAGCGTGAACGACGGCTCGTCGAAGCAGCGGAAGCCGATGTTTTCGGCGACGGTCATGTTCGCGACACACGCGTTTTTGAGGGGCGCCTCCGGCAAGAGCCGCACCTTACGGTCGCGAATTTGCGAGCGCGTCGGCGTGTAGCCTTTGCCGCCGACGATGAGGGTGCCGGAGCCGAGCAGCCGCTGGCCGGCCAGCACCTCCACCAGCTCGTCTTGCCCGTTGCCGGAAACGCCGGCGATGCCCAAAATTTCTCCTGCGCGGACCTGAAGGCTCACCCGCGAAAGCACCGGCAAGCCGAGGTCGTCTTCGGCGCATACGTCCGTGAGCTCCAAGCCGACGTGCTCACGCGCGGTGGCTTGTCGTTCTAGAGACGCGCTCGGCGGCTCCGACCCGACCATCAGCTCCGCGAGCGACTCTGGCGTGTGATCTTTGACGAAGCCGCTTCCGGCGAGGGCGCCGCGCCGCAGCACCGTGACCTCGTCCGCGAACGCCGTCACCTCGCGGAACTTGTGGGTGATGATGGCGACGCTGATCTCCCCCCGCTTGGTCATTTCTCGCAGGAGGCCGAGCACGTCGTCCGCCTCTTGCGGCGTGAGCACGCTCGTCGGCTCGTCCAAGATGATGATCTTACTGCCGAGGTAGAGCTGCTTGAGGATCTCGAGCTTTTGCTTTTCACCGGCCGCGAGCTGCCGCGCGAGCTTCCGCACCGGAATGCGGAACGGCATGCCGGCCATGAACGCTTCTATCTCGTCCGCTTCCTTCTTCCAGTCGATGAACGCGGGTACCTCCGCGCGCGCCAAGACCAGGTTTTCGGCCACGGTCATGTTCTCCACCAGCGTGAAGTGCTGGTAGACCATGCCGATGCCGTACTTCTGGGCGTCACGCGGGTTCTTGACGACCACGTCCGAATCCCCCACCACGACCTTGCCCGTGTCGGCCTGGTAGAAGCCCATGATGCACTTCACGAGGGTGCTTTTGCCGGCGCCGTTCTCCCCCAGGAGGGCGTGAAAGGTGCCGGGGCGCAAGGTGAACGAGACATCGTCCAGAGCGACGAGCGGGCCGAAGCGCTTCGTCATGTGCTGCGCCGCCAAAAGCGGGGGCGCGCCAGCATGACGCGTGCGGCGGGCGGGGGCGACTCCGCTAAGGTCGATCTGCGGGTTGAACGGGTCGACCTCGAGCCGGGGCGCCGGCGCCGCGCTCACGGCAGCGCCTCGAGCAGCGCGCCGGAGGTGCTCACGGCTCCGAAGACGCCGTTCTGCATCGTGACCATCTTCAGGGCGGCCGTGTGATTGCCCGGGTCCGTTGCGGCGCAACAGTCGCCCAGGATGATGCACTCGTAACCGCGGTCGTTCGCTTCACGCATCGTGGTGTGCACGCACACGTCTGTCGTGAGGCCGGTGAGCACGATGTTGCGAATACCGCGCTGGCGCAGGATCATGTCCAGGTCCGTGGCGCAGAAGGAGCCTTTGCCGGGCTTGTCGATGATGGGCTCGCCGGGGAGAGGCGCAAGCTCGGGGATGATTTCCCAACCGGGCTCGCCTCGGACCAGCACGCGGCCGCACGGGCCCGCGTCTCCAATGCCAGCTTGGCCCGCCCCGCCATTCTGCAGCACGCGCGAGCGCCAGCGCTTGTTCGCAGGCAGGTCCGACAGATCCGGCCGATGCCCTTCACGCGTGTGAATGACGTGGTACTTCCCCTCACGAAAGCGGGAAAGCACGCTTTGGATAGGCGCAATCGTGGCGCGCGCGTTCGTCAGGTCGTAGCCGAGTCCGTCGATGTACCCGCCCTTGCCGCAGAAGTCCGTCTGCATGTCGATGATGATGAGCGCCGTGTTCTCGGGCCGAAGGTCCCCGTCGAACGGCCAAGCGTAAGGCTGCGCGGCAACGTGTTTGCTCATGATTTCCGTTTCCTCCTTGCGAGCGCTACGAGAGTGGTCAGCGGGCGACCGTGAGCTCCATCGGCAGGTCCGCCGATTGCTTCGTGGCCGAGCTGGAGAGCACCATGATGACCAAGGTCAGCGCGTAGGGCGCCGCGTTGAACAGGTAGTAGCCGGACGTGATGCCCACGGATTGGAGTGCGGGCCCCAGCGCGCTCGCGCCGCCGAATAGGAGCGAGGCGTACAGGCAGCGCACTGGGTCCCAGCGCGCGAAGATGACGAGCGCCACCGCCATGAGCCCCTGACCACTGGACAAGCCTTCGTTCCAGCTGCCCGGGTAGAACAGCGACAGGAAGGAGCCGCCGATGCCGGCCAGCACCCCGCCCGCCATCGTCGCGAGGAGCCGCACTCGGTTCACGTCGTAGCCCATGGCGCGCGCGGCTTCGGCGCTTTCGCCCACGGTGCGGACGATTAAGCCCCAGCGCGTGTTTTTGAGCGCCCAGCGCAAGGCCGGCGCTAGCACGACGCCGAGCAGGAGCAGGAAATTGACCTGAAGGTTCGACCGAATTTGCGGCACGTCGCTCCAGAACCCGAGCGAGAAGGACGGCAAACGCGGCGCAGTCGGCTGGATGAGCGGCTTACCGAGGAAGAACGAGAGCCCGATTCCGAGCAGCATGAGGGCGATGCCGACCGCGATGTCGTTCACGCGGGGGCGGCCGCACAAGAAGCCGTGCAACGCCCCGAACAAGGCTCCGAGCGCGCCGGCGGCGGCGACGCCGAGCCAGGGCGAGCCGCTCAGGTACGAAACGCCGTAGCCGCCCATCGCCCCGAACACCAAAGTGCCTTCGAGCCCGAGATTGACCCGACCGGATTTCTCCGTGAGGCACTCGCCCAGGCTCACGAACAGGAACGGCGCGCTAACGCGCAGGGCGCCGCCGAGAACGGCGAGCGGCACGCCCCAAGCTCCGAGTGTCGCTGCGTCCGTCATGTTTTCGCTCCTTGGGGAGTGGGCACGAGCAAGCGAGAGAACCAAGTGAACCGGTCGCGGTACGTTTCGCTGGCCAGAACGACGACGAAGAGGATGCCTTGGAGCACGCTCACGGTAGCGTCCGGCAGGCCGAAGGTGCGCTGTAACAAGCCGCCGCTCGCGCTGATGCCACCGAGAATGAGCGCCACGGGAATGATGCCGAGCGGGCTGTGTCGCGCCAAGAACGCGACCAAGATGCCAGTGTAGCCGTAGCCGGCGGCGAGCGATGCGTTGGCCTTACCGTGGACGGCCGCTACCTCGACCATGCCGGCGAGCCCCGCGGCCGCGCCGGCGATGGCGCAGACGGTGATGAGTAGTCGCGGTACGGCAAGGCCGCTGAGCCGCGCGGCGCGCGGGTTACCGCCGACGATACGCGCCGCGAAGCCGAACGTGGAGTGGTCCATCAGGAGCCAGCACACCAAGCAGGCGACGATGCCGTAGAGGAGGCCGTAGTGGACGTCCAACCCCGGCAGCGGCCCCAGCATGTTCTGCTCCCCGATGTGAAGCGTAGAAGGCTTGTTCAAGCTCTGCGGATCGCGCAGCACCCCCTCGATGAGGTGATTGCACACCGCGATGCCGATGTAGGAGAGCAGCAGGCTGCTGATCGTCTCGTTCACGCCGCGCTTGGCTCGCAGGGCGCCGGCGCCGCCGATCCAGAGGCCGCCGAACACCATGCTCGTGACGGCCATGATGGTGAGCACGACGTAAGGGCTCGAGCCCGTGAAGTAGCTCCCCACCGCGCCCGCCGCGACGCCGCCGACGTAGAGCGCGCCTTCACCGCCGATGACGGTCAACCCCAGGCGCGCGGGGAGCGCCGTGCACAGGCCCGTGAGCATGAGCGGAGCGGCGCGCTGGAGGCTGTTTTGGAACGAAAACCAGGTACCAAAGGCACCTCGGTACATGGTCTCGTACACCTCGATCGGGTTCGCGCCGGCCAGGCTCACGAAGAGCCCGAACAGCGCGACCGAGACCAGCGCGGCGGCGCTGGGCACGATCAGGCCGTCCAGGTACGCGCCGATGCGCGCGAGGAGCGCCCGAGTACCGGCGCCTCCCTCCTCGGGATCGCTCACGGCGGAGGGAACGGTGGCGCTGGCGCTCATGCTCCTCGCTTTAGTTGAGAGAGCCCTTCACGCCCGCGACGAGGTAGCTCATCTTCTCGAGCTCGATGTCGGTCTGACCGCGGTTCGTGCCGGCCGCGATGATCTCCTTGCCGGCGTTGTCCTTCATCGGCCCCTTGAAGATGGTGAGGGTGCCGGCGGTGAGCGCAGCCTTGGCTTCGTCGGCCTTGGCCTTGGCTTCGGCGGAAACGGCCGCTCCGTATGGAGACATCTTGATGAAGCCCTCCTTGAAGCCGCCACGCACCAGGTGCTGGTAGGGCTGGCCTGCCTTCACCTTCTCTACGTAGTCTTTGTAGACGGCGGACCAGTTCCACTCCGCGCCGGTCAAGTAACCCTTGGGCGCCAGGGCGGCCTGGTTCGCGTGGTAACCGGTGGCGTAAATACCGCGTTTTTCCGCGGTTTCCATGATGACTTTGGGCGAGTCCACGTGGCACGTCACGACGTCCGCGCCTTGATCGACGAGGCTATTCGTCGCTTCCGCCTCTTTGACGGGGAGCGACCAGTCACCGGTGAAGATGACGCTGGTCGTGATCTTCGGATTGACGGACAGCGCGCCGAGCGTGAACGCGTTGATGTTGCGCAGCACCTGGGGAATGGGCTTGGCGGCGACGAATCCGAGCTTGTTCGTCTTGCTGGTCAAGCCGGCGACGACACCGGACACGTACTGCGCTTCGTCGATATAGCCAAAGTAGCTGCCGACGTTCTTCGGGTGCTTGCCCTCCGTGTAGAGGCCGCCACAGTGGAAGAACACGACGTCCGGGTACTTCTCCGCCATCTTCAGAATGTGCGGCTCGAAGTAGCCGAACGAGGTGGGAAACAGCAGCTTCGCGCCGTCCAAGTTGATCATGCTCTCCATCGTCTTCTGGACGTCGACCGTCTCCGGCACCTTCTCTTCTTCGCGAATCTTCACGCCCATCGCGGCCAAGCTCTTGGCGCCTTCGGCGTGCGCTTGGTTGTAGCCGTAGTCGTCCTTGGGACCGACGTAGATGAAGCCCACCGTGAGCGGACCATCCTTGGTCGCCGCCGGCGTTGCGGCCGCGGCCGCGGAGCCCGCGGGCGCGGCGTCGGGCGAAGACTTGTTGCAGGCGAGCGCCGAGAGCGAAAGGGCGCTCGACAACAGGAGGAGTGAGCGACGTGAGCTCCGGATGGTCGTCATTGCCCGACCGGTATAGGGAGTCGCGCGTTTCCAGCTCATGTCGGAAGGACGTCGAAACAAACAGGGGAGTCGCGAGACGCCACGCCTAATCAAACCGTCACATTTATCGACAAACGCCGTGATCTGACGGTGTAACAGCGGGGCAATATCGATGTTGTGATTCGAAACGTTCGTAACACGTTGCATTAACGAGCCACGAGGGAAGGTCCGCGCACCCCATAGACCTTGCGCGTGACCAACTGCCGAAACACGCAGTCATGCGCTCTAACAAATGCACGAGCGGTGAAAATGACGAAAATCCATAGCCACATCCTGGGCGGCGCTGTCGTCCTTTCGGGGATCTTTGCTTCGGAGCTGGCGCAAGCGCAGGACGCACCCGCGGCTCCGCCGCCGGCCGCGCCGGCGCCCATTCCGGCCGCTGAAGCTCCTCCGCCCCCGCCCCCTCCGCCGCCTGCCCCCGTGGCCGCCGAGCCGCCGCTCCTGCCTACTCCGTCGCCGGTGCCGGAGCTTCCGCCCGAGGTGGCCGCGCCGCCTACGGACAACCCCTTCAAGGTCACGGTCGGCGCTGGCTTCCGCAGTGGCTTGCGCTTCCAGAACCCGGGCACTCCGACCAGCGACGGCAACTTCACGAAGATGAACGACCAGTTCATCGACGAGCTGAATGTCGAGCTGCGCACCAGCGGCAAGGTTACGGACATCGTCGGTTGGACCGCGAACTTCACCGTGGACGGCCGCACTCGCGCCGAGGCCGGTATCGGCGCGCCGATCGCGTTCCAGGCCCAGGCGCTGGACCTGATCGGTCAGTTGGATTTCATGGACGAGTTCCACATCTGGATGGGTCGCATGCTGACCCCCTCGGATCGCTCGAACTTCTCCGGCCCCTGGTTCATGCCGACGTGGAACTACACCGGCGGTACGCCGTTCGGCTACTTCGGTCCACGCGGTACCGAGGAAGTCGGACGCGAAGTCGGCGCGACCATCTGGGGCGACATCGGCAAGGGCAAATTCAAGTATTACGCCGCGATGTTGGACCTGGACGGCAACTACAACACCGGCGGGGCGATGTTCCCCAACCAGGGTTTCGCGGCGCAGAGCCCGTTGTTCTCGGTGCGCGCCTCTTACGCCATCATCGGTGCCGAGCCTGGCTTCTACGGCAGCAGCACCTACTACGGCGGTCAGGACATCCTCGCGATTGGCGCGGCCTTCCAATATCAGAAGGACTACCAGTGCGTCGCCGGTACTTGGAACTGTGGAGGCATCGGCGGCAAGGACAACCTCGTCGCGTTCAACGCCGACCTGCTCGCGGAGAAGAAGGTCGAAGGGGTCGGTACTCCCGGTTTCGAAGCCGCGTTCTACCACCAGAGCGGCGACACGCGCGCTTTCAACAACTTCTTCTACCTGCTGCCGACCTTCACCACGGAAGAGATCCTGCCGGCCAAGGGCAAGCTGAACGCGCTGTTCCGCTTCCAGATGGCGAAGCTCGGCCAGGACGACGCCAAGAGCACGGTGACTACGTTCGAGCCGGCGGTGGCGTACCTGCTCAAGGACTACTTCGCCAAGATCCAGCTCAGCTACGTGTACGCGATGAACAAGCCGCGGCTTACTTCGTGCCGCAAGGCCGAATGTATGTTCGGCCCTTATGGTTCCCCGCGCCGCCTCCGTTTCCGGGTTTTGGGCGTCGTGGGGAACCGCCTTAGAGAGTCGCTGGCGAAAACGGCGCAATTTGCAGCCGGCGCGCGTGATGGCGGCGCTGGACGTGTCAACGCACGCTAGGTCGAGCTGGATTGTCTCCAAGGAGGGGATGGGCCTAGACCTCGCGCTCGAAGCGTGGTCCTCGGCGCGCGGCGTAATGACTTGAAGCGCACCGTCGAGGAGTACGCGCGGCTCGGTATCCAGGAAAGCTGAAGCGCGATTCGTGTTAGGCGCCTCTGCCTCAGGCGACCTGCAACATGCCTTCGCGAATGATGAACGCGACGACCGCTTGCAGGCCCTCCCCCTGGCGGATGCTCGTGAAGACGAACGGGCGCTCGCCGCGCTGCTTCTTGGCGTCGCGGTCCATGACCTCCAGTGAGGCCCCGACGTGGGGTGCGAGGTCCGTCTTGTTGATGACGAGCAGGTCACTCTTGGTGATGCCGGGGCCGCCCTTGCGCGGGATCTTGTCGCCACCGGAGACGTCGATCACGTAGATCGTGAGGTCGACGAGCTCGGGACTGAACGTCGCGGCGAGGTTATCTCCACCGCTCTCCACGATGATGAGGTCGAGCGTCGGGTACTGCTCGTTCAAGCGATCGATCGCATCCAAGTTGATGGACGCGTCTTCGCGGATCGCGGTGTGGGGGCAGCCGCCCGTCTCCACGCCCACGATGCGCTCGATGGGCAAGGCGCCGCTGCGCATCAAAAACTGCGCGTCT
>JAQSWN010000012.1 GCA_029266615.1 Polyangiaceae bacterium | reverse complement strand
GACAGACGCGGCCAGCTTGCCGGGTGGCACCGGTAACGCGGTCGCGCTCGCCAACCTGTGGAGGCAGCCGCTCAGCGCGGGGCGCACCGCCGCGGAGACCTACGGGGACATCGTCGGCGGCATCGGTCAACGCAAGGCCGCGATCGCTCAGGCGGTCGAAACCCAAATCGCGATTAAGGACCAAGTCCAGGCCATGCGCGAAAGCGTGAGCGGCGTATCGCTCGACGAAGAAATGGTCAACCTCACCAAGTATCAGCGCGCGTACGAGGCAGCCGGCAAGGTGCTGGCCACCGCCGACGAGCTGCTCGCTGATCTGATCAATCGAGTCGGCCGATGAGAGTCACCGAAGGTATGCGTTATTCGCAGGTTCTCTCGAACCTCGCCAGCATCAGCTCCCAGCATGCGGCGGCGTCCCAGCAGGCTGCGACCGGCATCCGCGTCGGCAAACCGTCCGACGACCCCATCGCGGCCGCCGAGCTCGCTCGGCTTCGCGCGAACAACAGCCAAACTCAGACGCACCTGTCGACGATCGACACCGTGCGAGGCGACGCGCAGCTCACCGAGGCCACGCTCGGCGAAGCGGGGGATATCCTCGTTCGGCTGAAAGAGATCGCCCTGCAGGCCGGCAATGGTGGGCTAAACCCGGACGAGCGCGCCACCCTCGCCGTCGAGGTGACGGGCCTGAAAGACGCGCTGCTCAAGCTGGGCAACACCCAAGGTACGCGCGGCTACATCTTCGCGGGGAGCCAAGTGGCGACCCCCGCGTTCGATTCGAGCGGCAATTTTCAGGGAAACGACTCGGCGCACCTCGTCCCCATCGGGAACAGTACGCCGACGACGGTGAGCACGAGCGGCTCGGAAGCGTTCGTGATCGCCGGCGGCCGGAACGTGTTCGCGGACGTGGACACCCTGGCGACCGCGCTCACCGGCAACGACGAAGCCGTGATTCGCGCCTCCATCGACAACGTCACCGCGTCGCACACGCAGCTAGTTAACGCGCGCGCGCGGTCTGGGCTCATCTTGAGCAAGCTGGACGCGAGCGAGACCGTGCTCAGCGCTGTCGACACCGAGCAGCAAAAACGCGCGCAAGCGGCGGGCGCGGCCGACCCCTTCGAAGCCTACACGCGGGTGACGACGCTGGGGCAGACGCTCGAGCGCTCCCTCTCCGTCTCGCGACAGCTCCTGGACCTCACGGGCGTCAGCCGCTTCTAGCGCGAAAACCAGGCGTTTGGCGCGCCCGCAGGCCGAACACCCCCGGCTTTTTGGCTGAAACTCGCCGCGCCGGGCTAGTATCCCCGCCATGCTGATCATCGCCCGGCGCAAGGGACAGCGCATTTTGATTGGAGACGGCGTCGAGGTCGTCGTCACCGAGCTTTCCAAGGGCATGGTGAAGCTGGGCATCGTGGCGCCGACATCGCTCACCATCTTGCGCGGGGAGACGAAAGACATCGCCGACGCGAACCGCGCGGCGCTCGAGACTTCCCTGGATCAACTGCCCGGCGCGGGGACGGCCGAGCCCGAAACCAAGTGACGCGCGCTCAGATTTTGATGCACGCCGAGGGGTTGTCCAAGTACTTGAAGCACGTCCAGCCGTCGGGGCACACGCCTTCGTTCTGCTCGCCTTCTTGGCACTCGGTCTGTAAGCAGTAGTGGAACTGTTCGTAGTCGCAGATTGGAGCGTCGCCGCCGCAGTCCGCATCCGACTCGCACGCGGTGCCGAAGGTGGCGTCCGGGTTGCCAGTACTGGTCCCTGCGCCCCCCTCTCCCATCGGCGCCCCCCCTTGCGGCGTCACGCCGGTGCCGCCGCTGCCTCCGGTTTGCCGGGGATAGCAGCCGGTGCCGATTGCCTCCTCGCCTTCGTCGCAGGGGTCCTCGTCCTTGCACCCACTGAGCAGGCCGAGGGCGAGCGACAGAGTCAATAACCCCTGGGTGATTGGACGTAGCGGGTTCATCACGGCGCGCTCAGCTTTCCGCCGCTCACCTTGGCGACGACTTTGACGGTGTTGTTGACTTCGCTCAAGCGCACGTAGCCCACGGCGCCTGGTTTGCTTGCCACCGCCTTGAGGACGGCGCTGCTGGTCGGCATCCGCACCGGAGGTCGGGCCCCGCCACGCACCTTGCGGTCGGTCCAGTAACGCGCGACGCGCTCCGGATCGAGCCCCAGCACCGCCTGATCGAAATCGGCTCGGAGTGGGTTGTCTTCCAACAAGTTGATGGGAATGGCTTCTTGGCCCGAGTCCCAGTTCTTCTTCGTGGTCTGGAAGATGGGGCGAAGCTCGTTCTGGCTCAGCACGCTCACCGAGTTCGACTTGTTGACGATGACCGCGAGCGGCTCACCGCCCGCGAGCGAGCCGCGGCTGCTAGAGAGCGCGGCGAGGGTGATGAGCACCGAGACGAGCAGGCTGCGTCGCGTCGCCATGCTCAAAAGGCCATCACGAGGCGGGAGTAGAATTGGTGCAGGTTGTTCGTCGAGTTGTCGTAGGGGCTATCGTAGAGCCAGTCGAACAACCAGACGCGGCTGTACTGGTTTTTCCAGGTAATCGCGGGGTTGAAGCGCACGTTGAGGCCCGCGGAGCCGACGAACGTACCGTCGCCGATGATGGTCGGCGTCTGAAACGCTTCCGCCCAAACGTAGGGCTCGAACATGTCGAGCGCGCCGGGCAGTTGCTGGGCGACCAGCACGTAAAAGCTGTGCTCCCACTTGTCGGGCGCGCTCCCCTGGGGCTGCAGCACCTGGTTCAAGAGCTGGCGCTTGCCGGGCGTGTACGTCGAGCGACGGACCACTCCTTCCGAGCGGATGCGCGTGCTGCCGATGTCCAGCGAAACGTCGGCGCCGGTCACGTACTCGTTGTACTCGAACGTCGACTCGCTTCGGAACGTGATGGGATCCACCCCCGTTACCGAGACGACCTTGTCGCGGCTCTTGCCCGTGAAGAACGACAACCCGAAGGTCGAGTTCACGCGGCCGGTGTCACGACGCGCGTAGAGCCGCCCACCACCACCGATCGTGCCGTCGATGTTGAGGTTCGCGTCCTCCTGCCGGCCATTGCTGAGCGTGGCCGCATAGCCAAGCTCCCAACTGCCGGCGAAAGTACTGCCATAAGCCATCAAGCCCGTTTGACGAAGCGGCATCCAGCGTTGCGTCATGAACTGCGGCCAGGCCAAGGAAATCAGCGTCGGAGAGCCGTGGTCCTCGTTCCAGATGCCGAACGGCGTGAACCAGTTGCCCACCCGCAGCTTGACGGCTTGAAAGCGATTGTATTCGAGCCAGGCGCGCTCGATCACGAGCGTACCGCCCCAGAGCGGCGCGTTGGCGGCGGCGCCGCTCGTGTCATCCGTGAACGTGCTGGCGCGAGCGAATTGTCCACCCAGGCCGCCGAAGTTCGTGATCCGGCCCTGGGGGGCGTTGGTGAAGCGTACCTCCACCAAGCCGCGCCAGTGCTCGACGGGCTGCGCGTCGAAGTAGATGTTGACGTTGCCGAGGATGAAGTTTGCGTTGTTGAAGTCGTAGAGGTTCGCCAGAACGGACGACTTGTTGGCGCGAGTGTACTGAAAGCCCATGTCCGCGAAGCCGTAGAGCTTGAGCTTCTCCTGCTCCGTGCTCGGCTCCTGCAGCGCCGCCGCCGCCTCCTCTTGGGCGGTCCTCAGCTCCTCCACCTGCCGCTGAGTGGCTTGCAAATCGGCGCGGAGCTTCTCGAGCTCGGTCGGCTCCGGCTTGGCTTCCGCCGGCGCCGCTACGGGAGGCTCGTTTTTAGGCGCGGCGACGGGCGCGGGGGGGGGCTCGGCGGGAACCTGAGCGAACGCCGAGCGCGCGACGGAAAGCCCGACCAGCAAAGAGAGCCTGGGCCCGAGGTAACGAAGGTAAAGCATAGAAGCCGAAGAGCGCGGGAGGTGCTCCGAGTGGAGTACGGCCAACGCCGAACCCTTGATTATAGTCTCATCGCCGGGGGCTTAGTACATGGCGACGATCAGCACGCCGCCTTCGACGGCGAGGTCCAGGCGCGCACGCGGTCGCGGCAGGGCGCCCACATCCACGCCCGCCAGCGCCGTCGAACGTACATGGGCGTTCCCTTTAGTGCCGTTCACGGGGCCGGTGAGGTTGTTACAAATCTCGGACATCGCTAGCAACGCGTCCTCGCTGGGGTCGTTCTCAGTGAGCTGACGCAGCGCTTCGTCGCGTGGCAACGCGAGCAGCGCCGCACCGAGCAACACCGCTGCGCGCAGATCCATCAAGATGATGCCGCGCTCGCGGCCCTCGTCGTCCAAGAGCTTGCAGCCGTGCGGGCGATCCAGCGCATCGAACGGCTTCTCTGGGCTGCGCTGTAAGTCCGGCGCGCTGCCCATGAGGGTCGCCAGGCACTCGCTCACGCTGGGTACCGACGGTAGTGTGAGCGCGGGCAGCTGCTGCTCACCGGCGAGAGACTTTGCGAGTTCTTCGAACGTGGGCGGCGCGGCCGCGGGCTCGCCGGCCGGCGGCGCGGGGGCGGCTGCCTGGAGCGGCGGTGAGGCCTGAGTCGCGTCGAAGGCAACGTTGCCGGCGGGGAGCGGCTCGGGCTTGCGCTCCGGCTCGGTGAATCCGGGCGCGGCGCCGGGCGGCGGCTCGCTGCGGCGACGCTGAGCACGGCTACCGCGAGGGGCGCGGAGCGCGGCCACCGGCAAGCCGTTCTGCGCAGCTTCCAGGGCAATCACACGCTCGCGCAGACGCGCGTGGGAAGCACGCAGGACGGCCAGCTCGGCCCGCAGCTCGGCCACTGCACGTAATGTGTCGTCGTTCGCATTCGGATCCGCGTGGTGGGTCGCAGGGCGCGGCGCGTCTCCGTGGTCGCCGGTCGGCACCCAATCGCCATCACTGACCTCGAACGCGCGGTCCTCGTCGATCCGTGGGCCGCGCATGAGCTGAGCCGCGCTGCTGACCAGCTGCTGTCCATCCTCGCTACGCCGCAGGGCCGCGAGAATAGAGTCCGTCCCTTCGAGCCGTGTCAGGCGAGGCTGATAGACGTCGCGATCGACCGCCTCGAGCCGCGTCAGCTCGAGCATCCAGCGACCGGAGCGGCAGATCAGCCGCGTCGGGGTCGCCCGAGAGAGCACATCGCTCGACAAGCTCATTCAGTCCGATGAACGGCTCTCGCACCCCGAACCTTAGCCACGATTGGTGCGCAGACGCGCGTCAGCGACCTGGCACCGCCGGGGTCAACGTCTAGACGCACCAGGATGCTCGTGGCGCAGGGCGGAGTCGGTCTTCCACGCTCCAAACGCTAAAAAAACCCCGGCGACCGGGTTGGCATGGAACATGAGAAGGAAGCGTCGCCCCCCATCATGGACGGCGTCTTCCACCTCCCCGCTCGCGATCTGAGCCACGCCTTCTTAGAGTCGAACCTCAAGCGACTCTGGATCGGCGACCGCACGCGCGAGCACGTCGAGCGAGCGCAAGCGAGCGGCGAGGTGCTGTACACGACGGACGGCACTCCGGTCTTGCGCCATCGCGGCGCCCTCCTCGGCGCTCCTTCCGATGATCTGTGGCTCGACCGCGCGGTTCGGGAGAGCCCGCGCGACAGCGCCTATTTGGTCTTCGGGCTGGGGCTCGGTCACACCGCCCGCGCGCTCCGCGCCGTCACCGACGCCCCCATCATGATCTACGAGCCGGATCCCGGCATCATGCGCCGCGCGCTCGAGGTAGGGCCGAGCGACTTGGGCGCCTTCCCGATCGTGTGCACCGCGCACGATCTCACTCAGCTTTGGCCGAGCTTCGGCGGAAATCGAGACCATGTCACGCTCATCTCAACTCCCGGCTACGTTGGCGTCTACGACCGCGAAGATCGCGATTTGCGCGAGGCGGTCACCCAGCTGGTTCAAAGGCGTAGTGTCAACGACGCGACGCACCGCATCCGAGCTCGCGAGTGGATATCCGACGTGCTCGAGAACCTCGAGCTCCTCTGTGATTCCCCCTTC
Organism: Polyangiaceae bacterium; assembly: GCA_029266615.1. Lineage (GTDB taxonomy): Bacteria > Myxococcota_A > Polyangia > Polyangiales > Polyangiaceae > PMG-095. The sequence continues at coordinate 46,540 of JAQSWN010000012.1, read as the reverse complement.
TTCCTCGGACTCGCCGAGAAGTACAAAGACGTACCCGCCTTCATCGTCGGCGCAGGCCCGTCGCTTGGCAAGAACGCCGAGCTTCTCGCCGACGCCGCGAAAAAAGGCATCGTCTTCGCCGTAAATTCGAGCGCGCAGTCGCTGGCTCGACGCGGGGTGACTCCCCAGGTCGTAGCCTGCATGGAGTCGATCGACCTCTCGACCCTGCTCGAGCAGGTGCCCTACTTGGACGACGTCGTGCGGGCTTTCAGCATGACCGCTCATCCGAAAACACTGCGCACCGGCAAGGGCCCGCTCTTGCCCGTGTACGAGGGCTTGCCTCAGTTCACGCCCCTCGTCGGCCTCGGCAAAGCGAACGGTCTGGCCGTGTGCGGGAGCGTCTCCACCCTCGCCTTCTCGCTCGCGCAGCGCCTCGGCTGCTCGCCGATCGTGCTCGTTGGGCAAGATCTCGCGTACACCGACGGCCAGGCCTACGCCGCGGGCACGCCGTACGAAGGCTCCAAGGTCGCGCTGTCCGCCGACGGCCAGTCAATCGTGCACCAGCGCTCCGCGACGCTGCACGCGGTCTCCGGGCTCAAGATCGAGCAAGAGCCGCTGCGAGAAGCGACCGCTTGGGGCGGGAGCGGCACCGTTTTCTCCACCATCGGTTTCTCGGCCGTGCGCAACTGGCTCGAGCTCGCCGCCGACGTGCTGGCGCACGATCGTCCGGATCAGCGCCTCGTCAACGCCACCGAAGGCGGCGCGCGCGTCACGGGCTTCGAGGAGCTGCGCCTGGCCGACGTGCTGGCGCCGCTTCCCGAGCGAAACATCAGCGCGCGAGACATCGCGGTAGCGGCCCACGCCGCGCAGCCGCCCCTCTCCCGCGCCCGCCTCGTAGATTGGCTATCCGTTCAGCTCGAGGGCGCTCGCGCCGCGCGCCACGCCGCGCGTCGGGTGCGTCGCCTCGCGGAGGCGGCCGAGCGCGTCGTCTCGCGTGACGATCCGCGTGCCATCACGCGCGCGTTCGCCAAGCTGGAGGGCGCGGAGCGAGCGCTGCGCGCTGCCGTCGCGCGCTCGCCCTTCGTCGACGCCTACTCGTGGACGGCCGTGGACGGCATCATGCAAGCCGCAGGCGGCGACCACAGCGACAACCATCAAAGCGCCGTGAGCGCGGTGCAGGCTGAGGCGCGCGTCGCCTCCGCCATCGAAGCCTGCACCCGCGAGCTCGAGGCGAAGCTCACGGAAGTACGAAACGACCTCGGCGCAGCCGCGCCGGACCTGACCCACGGAGACACACCAATATGCCCCTCGTAATACCCACAAACACGTCCTCCCTCGACGCGCAGAAGTCCCTGGCGCGCAACACCGCCTCGCTGGGCAAGAGCTTCGCGCGGCTCTCCAGCGGCTTCCGCATCAACACCGCCGCCGACGATGCAGCCGGCCTCGCCATCAGCGAAAGCATGAAGGCGCAGATCAGGTCGTACACCATCGCCGAGCGAAACGCGAACGAGGCCATCAGCATGACCCAGACGGCGGAAGCCGCCCTCGGCTCCATGCACGACATCCTCGGCCGCATGCGCGAGCTTGCGATCCAGAGCTCCAACGGCTCGATGACCGCCAATGATCGCGGCTACCTCGACACCGAGTTCACCGCGCTCAAGGACGAGATGGCGCGCATCCAGGGCTCGTCCAAGTTCAACGGCAAGCTGCTCGTTTCGACCACGGGCGAGTCGATCACGTTCCAGGTCGGGCTGGACAACACCGCGAGCGACCAGATTACGCTCACGTTCGGCGGCTTGTCGCTCACGACGCTGCTCTCCGCGAGCACCAACGTCGCCGGCGCCACCTCCGGCTCCGCGCTCGGCTCGATCGGTCGCATCGACCAGGCCATCGGCATCATCTCGACGGAGCGCGCCAAATACGGCGCGGCGATGAACCGTTTGGACGTCACCACGTCCAGCATCCAGACGATGCGCGTCAACCTGTCCGCTGCCAACTCGCGCATCCGCGACGTGGACGTGGCGGAGGAGACGAGCCAATTGGCTCGTAACCAGGTGTTGTCCCAGGCCGGCGTTTCCGTGCTGTCGCAGGCCAATCAGCTGCCGCAAATGGCAATGCAGCTCCTCCAGGGCTGAGTCCCCAGCGGCGTCTCGATGGAACTAGCCTTCGTGTCAGGTAGGGCTCCCCCTCGAGAGCGGCATGTCCGCTCCGGGGGGCATCGCCCTCACCACCGGCACCGAGGTGAGACACGCGCTTACTTAACTAGGCCAGGCCATGGACTTTTCTGTTCAAGCCTCCCTAGGGCCCTCCGTTCATTGGTCCCGACGGGCAATGACGCCCCGACACGGCGCGATATCCGCACCGTGGCCTCCATGAAGGAGAATCCCAATGGCCCTAGTAATCCAGACGAACACTGCCGCTCTCGCGGCGCAAAAGAACCTCGCCGCGAACCAGAAGAAGCTCGACGGCAGCTTCCAGAAATTGTCGAGCGGCTTCCGCGTGAACAGCTCGGCCGACGACGCTGCCGGCCTTGCCGTCAGCGAGTCGATGAAGTCGCAGATCCGCTCCTACACGGTGGCGGAGCGCAACGCCGGCGACGCCATCTCGATGGCGCAGACGGCAGAAGGCTCTCTCGGCGAGGTCCACGACATCTTGGGCCGTATGCGCGAGTTGGCCGTGCAGTCCTCCAACGGCTCGCTCACCAACACCGACCGTGGCTACCTGAACACCGAGTTCGGCGCGCTCCAGTCGGAAATCGGCCGCATCCAGGGCTCGGCGAAGTTCAACGGCGTGTCGCTGTTGAACGCCACCGCGGCCGCGGTGAAGTTCCAGGTCGGTCTGAACAACGTGGCTACCGACCAAATCGACGTGACCTTCGGTGGCGTCGACTTGACCGGCGTCGCGGCGGCGGGTGCGAACGTCACGACGGCCACGGGCGCTCTGACCGCTCTGTCGTCCATCGACACCGCGATCGGCAGCGTCTCCAGCTACCGCTCGAAGTTCGGTTCGGCCATGAACCGCTTGGACGTCGCGACCTCGAACATCCAGACCATGCGCCTCAACATCTCGGCGGCGAACTCTCGCATCCGGGACGTGGACGTGGCCTCCGAGACCGCGAACCTCTCGCGCAACCAGGTGCTCACGCAAGCCGGCACCTCCATCTTGGCGCAGACGAACCAGCTGCCGCAGATGGCGTTCGGCCTCCTGGGCTGAGCGAGGTCCGGTGCACGCGGGCGGCGCGGTCGGACTTGGTCCGGCACGCCGCCCGCCGCGTACTTCTCGCGTTCCGGAGGGCTAACTAATGGCAGGCACGGTCTCACTGAGCGGCATCGGCGGCTCAGGTCTGGATACGCAAGGTCTCGTGAGCGCTCTCGTCAACGTGGAGCGGCAGGGACAGACGGCGCTGCAGAGCAAACTGACAGCGACGAACTCTTCGATTTCCAATCTTTCGTCCGTCTCGTCGCTGCTTGCGAAGCTGAAATCCGCTTCGGATGCGCTCGACACCGCGGCCGAGGTCGGCAGCTACAAGGCCTCCTCGTCGGGCGCGGCGATCGTGGCGAGCGCGAGCGGCCTCGCGACGCCGGGCAAGTACTCGCTGACGGTCGAGAAGCTGGCCAAAGAGCAGCGCACCTACTCGAACTCTATTTCCAGCGTCGGCACGGCCATGAACCAGGCGGGCACGCTGCGGCTCGGCGTCGGCACGGGTGATCCCAAAGACATCACCGTCGCCACGACCGATACCATCGACGACGTGATCGGCAAGATCAACTCGGCCGGACTCCGCATCAGCGCGTCCTCGTTCTTCGACGGCTCGAGCTACCGCATTCAGCTTCGCGGCATGGACACCGGCGAAGCCAACGCCGTCGCCATCACCGAGCTTGGCACCAGCTTCGGCTTCGACGTGCCCGAAAACACGGTGCAAAAGGCGCAGGACGCCAAGCTGCAGCTGGACGGCTTCTCGATCAAGAGCTCCACGAACCAGGTCACCGGGGCGATTCGCGGCGTAACCTTGGCCCTCACCGCCGAATCGGCCACGCCGGTCACGGTCGCGGTCGACAACGATCCGGACTCGCTCAAGACCAAGCTGAACACGCTGGTGGACACGTACAACCAGGTGATTAGCAAGGTCAAAGAGCTGGCGGGCAGCGGCGGCAACAAGCCGCGGGACGCCATGCTCGCCGGCGACTCGACGCTCCGCTCCATCACCCAACGTCTTTCCAGCGCGCTCCAGACTCAGATCGGTAGCGGCCAGTACAGCACGCTCGGTTCGGTGGGCCTCGCCCTCGACCGCAGCGGAAAGCTCTCTCTAGACGCGACGAAGTTCGACAAGGCGGTCGCGGCCGACTCGGCCACCGTCACGAAGTTGTTCTCCGGCGTCGATGGCGGCGCGCAAGGGGTGATGGACGTCGTTTCCTCGGCCGTAGATGCCTTCACGCGCACCGGTACGGGCCTGCTCGCGACCCGCAGCGACTCGCTCACCAGCAGCGTCAAGCGCTACCAGACCCGCATCGACCGCGAAGACGTCCGCATCAATCGCTACGCGGAGATGCTGCGCAAGCAGTTCACCGCCATGGACACGAAGGTGTCCGGATACAACTCCCAAGCCTCCTACCTCTCTCAGAACCTCTAGGCTAGCCCGTCATGACCGCTCACTTTGCCGCAGTGGAATCCGCCGCCCAGCGCTACAACCAAGTCCGGATGACGACGTCGTCCCCGGGCGAGCTCTTACTGGCGCTGTACGACGGGCTATTCCGGTTTCTGAACGGGGCCAGAATCTGCGTCGAGCGCAAGGAGATGGCGCGGGCCCGCGAGCTACTCTCCAAGTCTTACGCCATCATCTCCGAGCTATACATCGCGCTCGACCACAGCCTGGCCCCGGAGCTGTGCGCCAACCTCGAGGCGCTCTACGGGTTCGCGATGGACCGCGTCCAGCTCGCGTCGCGCAAGGCGCTGGTCGAGCCGATCGACGAGGTAATTCGCGTCCTGAGCCCGCTGCGTGAGGCGTGGCAAATCGCGGTGCCGCAAGCGACGCGCGAGCAACACGAAGCGCACAAAGCGGCGGAATCGAGCCGGAGATGAGCACCGATCGCATCCCCGCGACCGCCCCTCAGGCGCGGTCCGGCAGGCCGGTGTACACGGGCGACAGCCGCACCGGCCTGTTCATGGCCGAGTTCGAAAGCGGCGCGCGCGTCGCGGTCGCGGCCTCTCGCGCTCGCGCCTACCCGGGGCTCAACAGCACCGCGCCGAGCACGCTGCCATTCTACACGTCTCTCGAGGACCTGAACGTCGCCGGACCCATTTTGGACGCCGGCTGCGGCGCTGGTGAGGGCGCTCGGGCGCTACTGGAAGCCGGTCGCGCGGTGGTCGCCATCGAGCTCGACCAAGCCGCGGCGCACTTCGCGCGGGAGTACGCCCCCGGGGCGCAGGTCATCGAAGCCGATTTGTGCCACGCCGCCCCCGTCTCGCACATGGCGGCCGCCATCGTCGCCGACACGCTCGGTCACGCCGCAGATCCGGAGCAGTTCCTTCGCAGCGTGCGCCAGTGCTTGGCCCCTAATGCCACCTTGCTCGTCGCGGAGCCGCACGCACAGCTCGCGCAGCGACTAGTGGCGCCCGCGCGTCGGGCGTTCACGCAGCAAGAGCTCGCGGCCATGCTGGCGCGCGCTGGGTTTGCCGTCGACGGCTGGCTCAGCACCGCGGGCACCTTCATCGCCTGCATCGCGAGGCGCGTCGAAGATCCCCTGCTCGCGGCGCTCGACCGCGCGGGAGACCTGGCCAGCCGCGGCGCCTTCGCCGATGCGCGGACGCTGCTCGAAGGCACGCGTACGGAACGCAGCGCGATGGCGCTGGAGCTCTTGCTCGCGCAGGGAGAGCTGGCCATGGCCGAGGGGGTCGGTGACATCGCGGCGCGCGCCTACTTCCAGGCCCGCGACCTGGCTCCGAACGACGCGCGCGCTCTGACCGGCCTCTCCCGCATCGCGCTCAGCGTGGGTCAAGGTGACGACGCGCTTCGTCTCGCCATGGACGCGGTACGCGCGCAACCCGCCTCCGCGCTCGCCGCGGCGACGCTAGCCGTAGTTGGAGAGCGCCTCGAGCATCCCGAAGCCTTCAGCGCCTGGCGCGCCGCCGTGAACCTCGCGCCGGACGACGTGGGCATCGTCACCGCGCTCGGGCGAGCCGCCGCGGCGCGGGGCGAATACCACTACGCGATTTGCGCATTCGACCGAGCGCGCGCCTACGGCGACGAGTTCGGGCCGGAGTTCCACGTCACGCTCGGCTGGCTCCTGCTCGCGGATGGGCGCCGTCATGACGCCGCCTTGGAAGCACGGCACGCCCAAGCACTTGCGCCGGAAGACAGCAGCGCACGCGAGCTGTTCGAAGCCGCCAGCGTTCCCCAGCTAGACTAGTCTAGATGCTGTAGCGGAGCGTGGCTGGCGAAGTCGCGGTCTGCTGACGCATCACCATGTCCGCGAGCGTCGTGCCCTCGAGCACGGCCACGCTCGCCGCGTGGGCCTCGCGCAGCGCCAGCCGCACCCCGCACGTCGCTTCGTCCTTGCACCCCTCGCAGCGTCGGTAGGCCGTACGACTCAAGCACGGCACCGGCGCCATCGGCCCGTCGATGACGCGGACGATAGCGGCGAGCGTGATCGTATCCGGGCTGCGGGCAAGGAGGTAGCCGCCTCCACGACCCTTGCGGCTGCGAACGAAGCCGTGCTGCTTGAGCTCTGCCAAGATCGCCTCCAAGAACTTCTTGGGGATCTCCTCGCGCTCGGCGATTTCGGCTATGAGCATGGGCTCGCCCACGGGGCCGGTGGCGAGCAGCGCCAGCGCCTTCAAGGCGTACTTGGCCTTCATCGTGATCAAGCGCCGGGGAATATAGTTCGAGATCCGGCGCTCCGCACCAGGCCGTTCCACCCGCGAATCAGAGCTCGCAAGCGGTCGCCTTGTCGGCTTTGTCGGTGAGCACGCAAATATCCCCGTCCCCAGGCCCGCCGTTCAAGGTATCGGTGCCCTCGAATCCGTCCAACAGATCGTCCTCGCTGCCGCCCTGGATGTCGTCGTCGCCCTCCTCTCCGTAGAGGTAGTCGTAACCAGCGCCGCCTGAGAGCTCGTCGTGGCCGGCCCCGCCGCTGAGGGTGTCGTCGCCAGCGCCTCCCGCGAGGACGTCGTCCGCCGGGCCGCCCCAGATGTGGTTGGAGGCGTCCCCGCCCGTGATGTCGTTCGCGGCCTGACCCCCGAACACGTTTTCGATGCTGTCCTTCACGTCGGCGTCCTCTCCCGCTTCGCCGTCGTCCTTGCCGGCGCCGAGCGTGAGCGTGAGCGGCGCCATGCGCGCGCTGAAGTCGATCGTGTCGGTCCCCTCGCCGCCGTCGAACGTGTCGCCGCCGGCTGGCTCCGTTCCCGCATCGAACCAGTCGTTACCGAGACCGCCGAACAGCGTGTCGCCGGCCGCGCCGCCAATGAGACTGTCGCGGTTGCCGCCGCCGTACACGACGAGTGGCAAAGACACCGGCGCGACGCCGAGCGCCACGCCGTCTGCGCGGACGCTGTCTTGCTCTCCGCCCATGCTGAGAACGATCGCAGGCGTGCCCTCGACGGAGACGTCGGCGCGATCGTCGCCGTCCACGTCTAGCTTTAGCGCGTCGCCGTCGCTGCCGAGCTGGAACGAGTCCGCACCCAGCGTCCCCAGCACCGCGACCGTGTCCGCGCCCGCGCCGAGCGCGATCGAAATCCGCCCCTCCGCCGCGAAGGCGCCGGTGAACGCCGCGTCAGAAAGGTCCAAGTACAAGGTGTCGTCTGCGCTACTGCCCGTGATTTCGAGACTCGTCACCGCCTCCGCCAGCGCCGGCTCGCCGCCTTCGGAGTCGCAGTCTACGCCGTTGGCCTGGACGACGCCGGCGTGCACCGCCACGCGAACTACGGGTGCGTCTCCGCCGATCTCGAGGGTGAGCGAGCCGAGTGCGGCATCGAAACCGCCCACGCAACCGCTCGGCGCGCTCTCGGACACCCCTTCCAGATCCACCCCGTCGAAGTCGGGAGAGTCGGTGCCGCCACCATCCACATCCGCGCCGCCAGCGCCAGGTTGGCTCGGTTGGTTCGGGTCATCGGGGCCGCCCGGATCCACGCTGGGCCGCGCGCCCGTGTTGGAGCTGCCACCGACGGCAGGACCGGCCCCGCCGTTGACGTTCGGGGCGTCGCCTCCTTCGTTTGCTGTGTCGACGCCTCCAGCCGCGCCGCCGCCGACACCGGCGTCGCCGTTCGGTTGCTTGGCGCTGTCACCACAGCCGACCACGATTAACGCGGAGGACGACATCATCAGACAACCGATCCAGCACGCGATCCCGAGCTTGGTTTGCATCCCAGCGTCCTTTCCCATTTCGCGACGGTCGATACGGCGCTCGTCCGCAGATGTTTAGTCCGGGTGGAGCGCGCTCTCCGGCTCGCAAACCGAGCCCATTCGACGCCAGTTCATCGTCAGCGCGCCGTGCCTCGCTTCTCATCGCATACGCAGCCCGTCCCCTATCTCGACCTCACAAATGGCGAATCGCACCCTCAGTCAACTCACTAGCAACGTCCTCGCCGCGCTCGATTTAAGGGCAACAAACGCACAAATTTCTCGAGCTATTTCGCAAAAAATTAGCTCAAGGGGAATAGCGGTTCGTCGTTCCTTCACCTCGCAACACGAGAGTGTTGGCCGGGGCGGATAGGAAGCCCGCCCGGCAAGCAGACCGAGGCCTCCGCCAAGGTCATGCCCAACCGCATGTGCACGCCCTTGAAGGAGCAGAAAACTACCATGATCAGAACCAAGAATGGCTTTTTGAAAGGTCTCGTCATCACCCTCACGTCGGTCTTGCCCGCTACGGTGCTGTCCGGCTGCTCGAGTGAAGTGAGCGAGCCCCAGCTCGAAGAGGTGACCGAGTCCGCCGCCGAGCTCGGCGTCGCGGTCGCGACCTGTTCGACTGCCGCTTCATCTGGCTACAACGCCACGACGTCTGCGCTCGCCATCACGATGTCTACCCCGAACGTCGTCATCGGCGTCGTCGGCGGCTTCATTACGGTCAACGGCTACGCCTGCGTCAAGCCGACAGCGGCGGGCGGCGCCAAGCTGACCCCGACCATGGTGAAGCAGATCACCATCACCGGCACCGCCGCCAACGAGAAGGTCGTCGTCGACAGCTTGTCGGGCTCGTTCGGCCCGAGCGTGCTCTCTACGGCCGGCGGCATCGTCGTCAACCTGGGCACTGGCACGGACTCGTTCTCGCTCCGGGGAACGTCCGGCGCGGACAAGTACACGGCCGGCAAATCGGGCGCCGACAGCTATTTCGAGATCAGCGGTGACGCGGTCGCCGACATTCGCGTCGTTGCGGCGGACACCATGGCGGTCTCACTCAGCGGCGGCGCCGACATCTTCAGCGGCCGCGGCGGCGCCATCGCCGGCACCCACCTCATCACCGGCACGACCGTATCGGCGCTCACGGCGCTGAGCGCGAACATCGTCGTCAACGGTGGCGACGGCGACGACACCCTGACCGGCGGCGACGGCGTCGACACCCTGAGCGGCGGTGAGGGCAACGACCTGTTCAAGACCAGCGTCGGTGCAACCGCGGACGGCAACGACTCGTACGTCGGCGGTGGCGGCATCGACAAGATGGACTACTCAGGCCGCACCGCGAACCTGACCGTCACGATGGACGGCGTCGCCGGTAGCGGGCAGGCCACCGAGAGCGACACGGTCGCGGCGGACATCGAGAGCCTGATTGGCGGCACCGGTAACGACACGTTGTCGGGCAACGCGCTCTCGAACGACATCAAGGGCGGCGCGGGCGACGACATCATCTGGGGCGGCGTCGCGGGCGCGTGCAGCGCCACCGTAGACGTCGACACGCTCGACGGCGAAGCCGGCAACGACACCTTCAAGATGACGGCGACCGCCGACTGCATGGACTCGCTCACGGGCGGCCCCGGCACGGACACGGCCGACTACCAGCTACGAACGGCGACCCTGACCATCACGCTGGACAACGGCGCGCTGGACGGCGAGACGAACGAGAAGGACAACGTCAAGAGCGACATCGAAGTCGTCATCGGCGGCACCAACGGCGACACCATCACCGGCTCTTCCGCGAACGATGAGCTGCACGGCGGCCCCGGCGTCGACACCCTCAACGGCGGCGGCGGCGACGACACCCTCATCGGCAACTCCGGCAATGACATCCTGAACGGCGAAGCCGGCAACGACACCTTCGACGACGGCGCCGTAGACCCCCTATTCACCACGGCGGAGCAAAAGGGCACCGGCGGCGACGTGATGAACGGCGGCACGGGCGTCGACACGGTCACTTACTCGGAGCGCACCGCCTCCGTCATCGTCACCCTCTGCATGGACCCGAACAAGCTGACCGGTAACACGGCGCTCGTGACGGCGAACTGCACGGACAGCGACGGCGAGGCCTTGGAAGCGGACAAGATCGTCAACGTCACCCACATCATCGGCGGCGGCGACGACGACACCATCACCGGCAGCACCGGTGACGACATGCTCGAAGGCGGCGCGGGCGGCGACACCATCAAGGGTGGTCTGGGCGCCGACTCGATCTTCGGCGACGCGGGCGACGACTTCCTCTACGGCGACGCGGGCGACGACTCCGTCGACGGCGGCGCGGGCGACGACGCGGTCAACGGCGACAGCCTGACCGGCGGCAACGTGGCCGACGGCGACATCTGCGTGTCCGACGCGGCCGACACGACGTTGGTGGCCGCCAACTGCGACCTCTGATCTGAGCTACTAGTTACGGTGCATGGAGACGCGAAGGCGTCCGGCGAAAGCCGGGCGCCTTTCGTGTTTTGTAGGGATGCGGGCGCATGGCCGATGGCAGCATCCCGTCCCGAGCTACGGCGGCGGCACGCAGGCGGCATCGCCACTGAGGTCCGCCGCGACTACCGTAGCGTCGTCGTCGTCGACGCAGCCATCTGGAACCACGTCCGTTCCCGGAGCCGCGCAGCCGGGCCCGCAGCCGTAGCTTTCGGCCAACAGCTCGAGGTCGTCCCAGTCGACGCAGCCGTCCTCGTTCAAGTCCGTCGACGGTTCCCCGCCGGCGCCGGAGCCTCCACCCGCGCCGCCGCCCCCGTCTGCGGTCGGCTCGCAGCGTGGGCGGCAGCTCTCTCCCTCGTACCAATGTTGGAAGAGGATCAATTCGTCCAGCACGTCCAGCCAGCCGTCGGGCTGCAGGTCTGCGCGCGGGTCGCCGCAATTTACGAGCGCGCAGCCGAAGTCTCGCTCGAAGATGACCCAGTCGCGCAGATCGACGCAGCCGTCCGCGTTGACGTCGCCGGGACCGACGACGAAGTCGCCCCCCATGCCACCGGCTCCGGCGGCTTCGTCACTTCCGCCCACGCCGCCTAGGGAAGGTCCCGTGCCGGCGACCACCCCTAGTACGCCCCCTGCCGCAGTCATGCCCGTGCCGCCGACGCCAGGTTGGGCTCCGCTGCCGCCCTGCGCAGCCGTGCCAGCGCTCGGGCGCCCAGCGTCACCGACCGGCAGCAACGGCTCCGTCGGGTCCTGGTTGGACTTACCGCCGCATGCAACGAACGCGCACCACACCAGCCCCGCCACGAGCCCTCTCCGCCGACCAAACATGCGCCGAGCGTAATGTGGAACCAGTGCCGGTCAAGCGCGACAAAGCGCCACGCGCAGCGCGGTTAGGTACCGGTCTTTTCCAACTCGCTGCGCGACACCATCGCGGCCTCGACGACCTCGCAGATGCCGTGCCACGCCAGCAAATGAAGCTCCTGGACGCGCGGGGTCGCGGCGTCGGGGGCCTTGAAGGAGAGGTCTGCGGCTTTGGCGACTGCGTTACCGTTACGCCCCGTGAAGGCGAGCGTGAAGGCACCGCACTCACGAGCCACTTCCAGCGCGCGGACGATGTTTGCGCTCTTGCCGCTCGTGCTGATGCCGACGACCACGTCGCCCGGGCGCGCGTGAGCGCGCACCTGCCGCGAGAAGATCTCCTTGAAGTCCCAGTCGTTGCCGACCGCGGTCAAAATGGAGGTGTCGGTGGTGAGAGCTAGCGCCGGGAAGGGCTCGCGCTCGAGCGCGAAACGACCGACCAGCTCCGCCGCGACGTGCTGCGCGTCCGCGGCGCTTCCGCCGTTGCCGCAGAAGTAGATGCGACGCCCAGCCTTGAGCGCGCGCGCAATGACGGAGGCGATCTCCGCGAGCGCCGGCATCGACTCGACGAGGAGCTTTTCGTGGGCGCGCAAGCTGTCTTCGGCGATGCGGCGCAAGGTGTTCTCGAAGCCGGGGCGGAGGTCGCCCTCGTCCGAATCAGCGAGCAAGAACTCGACCGCTTCCTCGACCGCCCCTGCCCCGCCCTTGGCGCTGAGGACACGGCTCGCGGTGCGACGCGCAGCACGCGAGCCGTCCGCAGGGCAGAGCGAAATGCCGACCATGGGGAACGCCAACGCATCGCGATCGGCGTCGCCCACGAAGCACACCCGAGAGAGCGGGACGGCGGCGCTGGCCGACAGCGCCTCGAGCGCCGCCGCTTTGTCCTTCGCTGCGGGGAGAACGAACTCCGCGCCGGCTTTGGCCGCGATGGCCATGACGAGCGGTCCTTCCTCACCGGTGACGAGCGCGATGCGTAAGCCAGCGCGGCGCGCGCGCGCCAGGGCGTCCAGGTCGCGAAACGCGATGCCCTTGGATTCTTCACCAGAAGGAGTGATGGTCACCGAGCCGTCGGTGAGCACGCCGTCAACGTCGAGCGCCAAGAGGAGAATGTCCGAGCTCATGTGATCACCAGCAAGTCCTTCCGCCGTCAATGACCAGGTTGGCCCCGGTCATGTACGAAGATGCGTCCGAGCACAGGAAGACCAGCGCGGCCCGGTACTCGTCTTTTCGAGCCATGCGGCCCATCGGGATGAGGTTCGTGAGCCGCTCGACGAAGTCGCCAGGCTGCCCCGCGTACACGCCACCGGGGACGAGCGCGTTCACGCGCACGCCAGCGTCGGCCCAGTACGTCGCCAGGTACTTGGTGAGGGTCACCAATCCTCCCTTAACGACCGAGTAGGTCACGGGCTTAACCGGCTGTTCTTCGGGGGCGAGGCCGGGACGGCGATAAATGCGTTGGTCAGGCGCGATGAGCCCCAAATCCGACGCGATGTTCACGATCACTCCACCCCCGTGTGCGGCCATGTAGGCGCCGAAGACCTGGCTGCACAGGAACGCGCCTGTCAGGCCAACCGCCAGCTCGTTCTGCCACGACTCGAGCGAGTAGTTCTCGAAGCGCGTCGCAGAGAGTCCGGCGCCTTCGACCTTCGGGTTCAGGGCGGCGTTATTGACGAGGCCGTCCAGCCTGCCATGCGTGGCGAGGACGCGAGCGAGCGCCGCTTCGCAGGATGCCCGCGAGGTGACGTCCAGCTCCAGCGCGTCAGCGCTCACGCCGTAGCGATCCCGCACCGCCAGTGCGACCTGCTCGGCGTCTGCAGAGCGGATGTCCGCCACGACAGGCAGGCCGCCCGCCTCCGCGACGGCGAACGCGTGCTCCACGCCTAAAAGCCCCGCGCCTCCCGTGATGAGGATGACGCGCCCCGACAGCTCGAATGCTTTCACGACGGGTGCCTCCCCGGCTCTGGCGACCTGGGCGGTTCGCCCGCAAGCCAGGCTTTCACCGCGTCCTCGAGGGCCGGGATTTGGTCCACGTAATCCAGCTCGTGAATCTTGCCTTCCACGACGAACGGAAGAACCACCCGGCCCGTCATCGATTCGAGCTCCAAGATCGTGCGCGGCCGCACGATGTCGATGTAGCCATTCTGCCAGTACGCAGTGGGGAGCTTCTGGCGCGGCATGGAATGCGCCTCGGGGTAGCCTGGCAGCTCCAGCAGGGGCTTGAGGCGCGCGCCCTCCAGGCGCCACATTTTGTACGGCGTCTGCTCGGCGGTGCCCACACTGCGGAGCGCGTCCGCTTCAGGCGTGGCGAGCATGAGCTCCACCGCGCGCTCCATCAGCGCTCGCTCGCGTACCGGCCCGGTCGGGCGCAGGTGCACGACCAGCTCGGGCGAGTAGCTCTGCTCGTCTCTCAACCAGCGCAGCGCGTGCTGAAAGACCTGAAAGTCCGTGGCCGTGTCGGTCGCGGCCTCCGCGGGCCGCTTGAACGGCACTTCCGCGCCATGAGCGCGCGCCACCTCCGCGATCTCGTCGTCGTCGGTGGAGACGATGACGCGCGTGATGGAAGGGCAATTTTGCGCATGCAAGATCGAGTAAGCGATGAGGGGCCGTCCCGCCACCGGCAGCAGATTCTTGCGCGGGACCGATTTCGACCCGCCGCGGGCCGGTATGAGCGCCAGTACGTCTTGGGTCATGGCGAGGCTCCGAAGCCCGCGCGGTCCAGCACCGCGCCGACGTTGACCGGCAGCCCGCTCTTCTGCGACTCCAAAATCGCGAGCGCGACGGCCAAGCTCTCCGCGCCGTCCGACAGCGACACGCACGGCGCGCGCCCGTTCTCCACGCAGTCGAGGAAGTGAGACAACTCTGCCTCGAAGAGCGCGTTCCGCGGTAGCTCCGCGTAGTCGTGCGACTCGCACAAGGCCCCGTCTGCGCCGTAGCGGCGCAGGGTCTTGCCGCTCAGGCTCCACTCGACCTTGCCGCCCTCGCCGACGATCACGGTCCGTCGCTCCGCAGGGCGCTGCACGAAATCTTGATGCAGGCGCACGGGCAGCACGCGCCCCTCCGCGCCCCGAAACTCGAGCAATGAGCTCGAGACGTCGTCCACGTCGACTTCGAGGCTCGACAGCTTGCCGCCCATCGAGAACACACGCTCCGGGCGCCCGAGCAGCGCCATCAAGAAATCGATCTCGTGAATTTGCGACAGCGTCACCCCACCGCCGAGCTCGCGGCGCGCCGCGTACATGCGCCGGTAGTCCTCGTAGGGGTGAAAGCTCGGAAGGTATTCGCCGACCGTCGCCTCCGCGAATAGCGGGCAGCCTATCAACCCCTGGGTCAGGATCTGCGAAGCGCGCAAAAAGCCCGGATGAAAGCGCAGCTGGTAGGCGACGTAGCCGACGAGCCCGGTCCGGCGCACGTCTTCGACGACGTCCGCGACGCCGCAAAGCGAGTGCGACAGCGGCTTCTCCACGAGCACGTGGGCCCCTGCCGCAAGCGCGCGCCGGGTGACGTCCACGTGCAGGCTCGAAGGGTTGGTCACGAACACCACGTCCGGCTTCTGGGCGAGCGCGGCTTCGAGC
The DNA here is from genome assembly GCA_029266615.1 of Polyangiaceae bacterium. GTDB lineage: Bacteria > Myxococcota_A > Polyangia > Polyangiales > Polyangiaceae > PMG-095. The sequence goes on along the minus strand of JAQSWN010000012.1, from coordinate 31,321 downwards.
TCGTCGTGCACCTGGACGCCGTACTTGCTCTCTACGTCTTCGCCGTGCACGAGCTGCAAGGTGTCGCTCACGACATGCCTTTCACGACGGACGCGAAAGGCGTGCACCTCTACGGTGCTACCGCGCAGCTGGCGCAGGTTACGCAAGTGACGCTGGCCGATGCCGCCGAGACCGACGAACAAGCAGCATCGTACCGGCCGAGCGAGCTCGAGGGCTGCGCTCATGCGGCCTCCGACTTGGCGTGGTCGATCAGCTGCTCGACGAAGCGGAGGCTCCGCTCGGCCTCTAGCTCTGGGTCTGCTTCGAAGTAGTGCTGCAGCACGAAGTCTCCCCTGAACCCGGCGCGAAGGAGTCGGGGGAAGAATTCTTGGAAGTTGGCGTCACCGGTACCGAGCGGCTTGCTGCTGCCGCCCCGCACGCGGTCTTTGACGTGCACGGCGTGAAGGAGCGGCAACAGCGGTGCGATGTCCTGCGCGATGTCCAAACCCTGCGCGGTAGAGTTTCCGGTGTCGTAGTAGGCGCGCACCTTGGCGCTGCCGACGCTCTCGACGACCTTGGCGTACTCATGGCCGGGAATCTCCATCTCCAGCCCGAGCGTGACGCCGTAGCGCTCCGCCATCGGCACGGCGCTCCGTAGGCTGAGTGCGACCTCGCGCTTCAGCTCGGGGGAATCCACGGCGGAGGTTTCGAGGAGGGGGATCAGGATTCGGTCGGCTCCGACCGCGTGCGCGGCGACGATCAAGTCCGCCAGCACGTCGCGATGATGAGCCAGCGCGGCCGGGCTCTCGCCCGCGAGCCGATGCAGCATGAAGTAGTCGGCGCACACCGACTGCACGCGCACGCCCGTGGCCGCGATGAGGCCGCGGATTTCTTCTCGCCCCGCTTCGGTCCAGATGGGGTTCTCTTCGTAGCGGGGCGCATCGAAGATCCACTCGATGGAGTGCAAGCCGAGGCGCGCGGCCTTGGGAAACTCCGCGGCGTAGCTCTGCCACGGAAACTCTTGCAGCTTACCGGGAGGTCGGGGAGAGAGCCGCCCCTGCATCACCCCGACGCGCAACTCCGCGCGTGGCGCGGCCTTCAGCACCTGGCTCGAAGTATCGTCCATGACGCGCTCCTCAGCCCACGCGGCGCAGCTTCTTCATGATCGGCTCTTCGTCCGCGGTGACGCGCTTCACGCCGTCACCGAGCGCAAGCTCTATGGTGCGAACGTCGCGGATCAGCTTCATCAAGCCCTGGGGCTCGACGCTCGCGGCCTGATCGGAGCCCCACATGGCTCGGTCCAGCGTGATGTGGCGCTCGATCATGCACGCGCCGAGCGCGGCAGCGGCGTAGCTGCTCGCAAGCCCCACCTCGTGACCGGAGTAGCCGACCGGCACGCCGTAGCGCGCGCGCAGGGCTGGAATCATCTTCAAGTTGAGGTCGGCGATTTTGGCGGGATACGCGCTCGTCGTATGCAAGATGACGAGGTTGTCGGTACCGAGCACCTCCACCGCGTGATCGCACTGCTCGATGGTGCTCATCCCCGTGGAGATGATGATGGGGCGGCCCGTCTTTTTGTGGTGCCGCAAGAGGTTGTCGTCCGTGAGGCTCGCGGAGGCAATCTTGTAGGCGGGCGGAGAGAACTGCTCCATGAAGTCTACGGAGGCTTCGTCCCAGCACGAGGCGAACCACGCGACGTTCTTCTCGCGGCAATAGCCGTCGATGTGCTGGTACTGGTCGCGACCGAATTCGAGCCCACGCTTCAGGTCACCGTTGGTCGGGCCAAACGGGTTTTCGCGCGGCTTGGCGAGCTCGTCGGCCGTGTACACCACGTCCACCGTGCGCTTCTGGAACTTGACCGCGTTCGCGCCCGCGATCGCCGCCACGTCGATCAATCGGCGCGTGATGCCGAGGTCTCCGTTGTGATTGATGCCGATCTCGCCCACGATGTAGCAGGGGGCGCCATCACCGACCGCGACGTCTCCGATTTTGACCTGGACCATTTTTTCTCTCCGTGAGACTCAATGCAAGGGGCTTGCCAGTCTCGTGGTCCCCGGCGCCGACCTCACTCAGGCGATACGGTCAGCGACCACGAGCAACATCCACTCTTTGGAGAAACGGACGAACTTGGAGCGTTTGAAGGCGCTCGGCAAAAGAGCGGCCGCGTCCGAGAGCGGGCGCAAATAGGGCCGCTCCCAAAGCATCGGCAACTGCCGAAAACGCACGGCTTCTTTGATCGCGAAGCCATGGCTCGCAATGCACTCCCGAAGCCCGGTGAGCGTGAAGGGCCTCACGTGCGTCCAGTCGTCAAAAAAGTGACGCCACTGAGCGGTCCAATCTGGCACCAGGCTCACGAGGCGGCCGCCCGGAGCGAGCACGCGGTGGCACTCGTTCAAAAGCGGCGTGATGTCGCGCACGTGCTCGAACACGGACTTGTTGAACAGCACGGAGAATTCGCCGTCCGCAAAGGGCAGCCCCCCCCGCTCGTAGTCGCCGACGACCACGGGCTCGCTGAAGCGCGGCGTCGAGGGCCGCGAGCGGTCGAAGCCGACCCCGTCGAAGCCGGCCTGGGCGAATCCATGCAGGAATTCCCCACGTCCGCAGCCTAAGTCCAAGAGCCGCGTCCCGCGGTACTCCGCAAGGTAGCGCTCGCTCAGGTGCGCGGTCAGCTGGCTCGGGTAGTCCGTGTAAGGCCGCTCGCGCTCGCTGTAGCGCACGTCCAGGTAACGAAACGCAGCGTCCAAGCGCACGTTCACGAATCCTCCCGGTTGCCGGCGAAGGCGCGCAGCGCCGCGCGGTTGACTTGATCGGTGATGCTCAGCGCGTCGACGTAAGAGTCCGGAGTCGGCGCCATTTGCGCGTACAAACCCTGCAAATCCATGGGCAGTTGGGGGCCGCCACTCGGCCGCGGCCGGTAGTCGAGGCTCGGCGGCGCCGCGCCCGAGACGTCCAGCTCCTGCCCGAGGTATCGCCCCGCGATGTTGGCGACGCTGTTGAGGTACGCGCCTTCGTTTCCCGTAAAGTAGCCGCGGGACTTCAGGCCGCGCACGAACGCGGCAGGATCTCCGTCTTTGGCGCCCTGCACGGCGTCCGGGAAGCGCCGGGCTAGGAGCTGCACGTAGTCCGTCGCGCCCTCTTCCGCGGTCCGATACGCGCGAAAGTTGTCGACGATGCGACGCTCGGTGTCGCCCCAGCCCTCTTTGGTGCTCTGCGCGACGGAGAGCCCGCTCGGCCCCGTCCCTTTGATGCCGGCGAAGTTGTAGTTGTACATCGACGCGCCGTTGCCGGTTTCGTGCGCCCACTGCGCCGTGATCAGCGCCAACGTTTTGTCGCTCGGCGCCTCGCCGGTGACGTTTTCCCAGGCCGCGCGGAGCGCTTCTTGCGCTTGCCCGGCGCTCAGCTGGGTGCGCACCACCGGCACCAGATTGCCGACGGCGGGCGCCTTTTTGGCCCCTTCTAGGGCTTGCTTGAACTGCGCCTCCGCCGCCCGCGAAGCCTTGGCTTCTTGCGGCTCGCGGAGCTCGCTCACGGAAACGGGGAGAATCGCTGCGGCGGCCACGCCCGGCTAGATGGCAAGAACCTTGCCATCTAGCTCGTTCAGCCTTCGGCTTCCGACTTCTTGATCGTGAGATCTTCCAACAGCTGCAGCATCTCGGACTCGAGCCCACGATTGCCGACCATGTTCAGCGCCTGATCGACGGAGGAGATCTCCTTCTTGCGCGACTGCGAGAGCGCCCGCTCGACGACGCGAGCCGCGAGGACCGGGATCTTCGTGACCAGCTTGCCGACGTTCCTTCCCCCCGCCATCGGATCGTTGAGCGCGCTCAGCAGCTCCATGATCTTGGGCAGCTCGCTGAGGTGCTTGATCGTGACCTTGCATTCGTTGGGGTCCACGACCAAAAAGCCGTCCGGCGACATGCGCATCTTTTGGTAAGTCTTGCGAAATCAGGGCCACAATCAAGCCTTTCGAGTTTCCGCCCCAAATGCCCCTTCGCCCGCGCGCTTTGACGCCGCCACCGTCAGCGGTTTGACGGGGCTCGGGCCCGCCCTGCAGGTGGGGAGCGGCAACGCACGTGGTCTGAAAGTTGCTGAAGGTACCGCACCATGAGCACCGGTATCTGGTCAGCAGCCTCGGGTGCGGTCGGCAAGACCAACGCGCTGGACGTCGCGGCCGACAATGTGGCCAACGCGACCACACCGGGCTTTCGCGCGGAGACGGCCGTTTTCAGGCAGACGCTCGCCAACGCGGTCGACGGCACGCGCGGCACTCAGTCTTATCGCTACGCGATCACGCGCAACAACGTGCCCACGTTCAACGCCGGGCAGATCGTCGACTCGGGCAAGCCACTCGACGCCGCCATCGAGGACCCTAACGGATTCTTCGCGGTGTCCACCCCGCAAGGCGAGCGATACACCCGCGCGGGCAGCTTCCGCCTGACTCAGGATGGCGCGCTCGTGCTGCCGGACGGCGCGCCCGTCCTCGGTGACAACCAGCGCCCGATTCGCGTCGACGCAACTCGGCCCAACATTCGCATCGACAGCCAAGGCCAGATCGTCGCTGGCGACTCACTGACGGGCGAGCAGACGCTGGGCAAGCTGCGGATCGTCAAGTTCGACAATTTGGGCGGCTTACAGAAGGAAGGCCATGTGCTCTTGCGCGCCACGCCTCAAGCCGGCGCCCCCAAGATCTACGATGGCGCCGTCGCCAACGGCTGCGTCGAGCAGTCCAACGCGAACGCGGTTCAAGGCATGACTCAACTCGTTAGCTTGAGTCGTGAATTCGAAATGATCACGAAAGTGATCGAGGCGTTCAGCACGATCGATCGCAAGGCCGCCACCGACATCGCCAGCACCCGATAAACACGGATTTCTTCGGCAATTCCGGCTCACCTTCGATCCGATCTTATCAAGGTAGTGGCCGAAACTTCTCCCCGCGTTGACGGTGCTACTCGCGGGGTGTCATTACCGAAGCATGCGCAACGCGACTTCGATCTTGCTGTTCGGGGCTTCGGCCCTGGGATTGACCCTCCTCGGTGCTTGTGGCGGCGGCGACGACGGAAGTCGTGACGACGGCGCATCGGGCAGCGGTACCGGCGTCTCCGGTAGCCTCGGCGTGTCGGGCTCCACCGTGGGCACCTCCGGCAGTGGCAACGCGACTGCCGGGACGGGGACCACCGCCGGTGGTACAGGCAGTGGTGGCTCCGCCGCGGGCGGCGCCCCGGCTTGCACTCCGGTCCCTGGCGCCAAGAAGGGCGACGGCACCAACCTCGTGATCGACGACTTGGACGACACCAACACCATGTTCGCTCCGGCTGGCACCGGCATGGGCTCGTGGGACTTTGGCAAGGACACCGCGACGACCGCGTTGGGTACCATCACCCCGACCAACACGATGATGCTTGCCCCCGTAACTGGCGGCAAAATGGGCGCCGCACTGCACGTGAAGGGCGAAGGGCTGACGGGCTGGGGCGCCTCCTTGGCCGCTTTCTTGAATGGCACGGCGGCGTCGTTCGACGCCTCCGCCTACAGCGGCGTCGCGTTTTGGATCAAGGGCACGACCGCGGTGCAGGAAGGCACGGACAAGATCATGATCCAGGCGCGCATGCCGGATGTGCTGCCCGGCGCCGGCTCGTGCTGCAACGACAAGGTCATGGGCTCCGAGTGTTACAGCGGACACCGCACCGTTATCTCAATCACCGAAGACTGGACCGAGGTCAAGATCCCGTGGACGGACTTTCAGGGGCCAGCATGGGGCCTGGGCTCCGCAATCCCGTTCAACCCGAACCGCATCCGCGACATCAACTTCTCGTTCAACCACGATACGATGGGGACGACACCGGCGAGCTTCGACGTCTGGGTCGATGGCGTACGCTTCATGGCTATGGGTGAGATGGGCAACAACGGCGGCGGCGGCGGCGGCGGCGCGGGAGGCTCCGCGAGCGGCGGCGGCGGCGCGGCAAACGGCGGCGGCGGGGCCGCGAGCGGCGGCGGCGCCGGCGGGACGATGTGAGCGTTGGCAGTGGGCAGTGGGTTGGCAGTCGGCAGTTTTCTGCAAGCGGCGGTCGGCGCCCTGCGAGGTCCCACAGACTCAGCGATCGCGCAGCCGACCACCACGAACTGCTAGCTGCTAACTGACTCGCGCCCAGCGCGAAGTCAGCGAGTCAGCGAATCACCGCCGGCGAGCGAAGGGATCGTCCTTCTTCGCCGGCGTTCCTGCGCCTGCTCCGGACTTCTTGCGCGGTTCTTGAGGGAGCTGATCCACGGAAACGTGAGGTACGGGCGCGCTCGCTTCGGGCGGCGCAGGTGCGGGAGCCGCCCCGACCGGCGCGACGATGGCGCTGACAGGGGGCGCGCTGGGCGGGTCCTCCCCTCTCGAGCTCGCCCACTCGCGCATCAAGACGACGAGCAAGAGCGAAAAGCTCATGACGCCGCCCCAGAGAACCCAGCGCCGAGTCGAGACGGGCGCCCAGGCGGCGCGCCGGGGGGCCGGCAAGCCCGACGCCGAGACGCCGCGCGCGGTGGTGAACCGCAGCCGGGGGTCAGTCGCCTCTTGGGCCACGGGGAGTCGCACCAAAGGCTCGGGCTCGGGGACGGCGAGCGGGCTGTGGTGGGTGCCTTCGTTGCCAGAGAGCTCGGCGTAAACCCGTCGCACCTCGGCTTGCATGGCTCGCGCGTCGGGGAAGCGCTGCGCTTTGGCAAACGAAAGCGAACGGTCGATGAGCGCGGCAGCAACCCCAGGCAAATCGGGCCGCACGCTTCGAATCGGACGAGCGGGCCGAGTCACGGCCAGCGCCAGGGTCTCGTTGACGGTCTGCGCCTCGTGGACGTACTCACCCGTCAACAAGGTGAAGAGGGTGGCCCCGAGCGCCCAAAGGTCCGTTTGACCGTCCACGTCTTCCCAGCGCCCTTTGGCCTGCTCGGGGGCCATGAAGGCCGGCGTCCCCATGGTTGCCCCGGAGAGCGTCGTGGTCGGCAGCGGCTGTAGCTCTTTCAAGCGCCCAATGCCGAAGTCCAGGAGCTTGACTACGCGGTCGCGCGTCAGAAACAGATTCTCCGGCTTGAGATCTCGGTGGACGACGCCCTGGTCATGGGCGGCGGCGAGCGCGTCCAGCACCTGATCGGCGACGGCTAGAACTTCTTCCAGAGGCAGTCGGTGCCCTTTGCGGCGCCACCGCTGCTCCAGCGTCTCGCCATCCAGGAGCTCCATCACGATGAACGCGGAGCCGTCTTCGGCGATGTCATCGTCATCTACCGTCACCACGCCGCGGTGGCCGACCGAGTTGGCCAGGTAGCCCTCACGCAAAAAACGGTCGCGAATTCCCCGATCGTTGGAGTACTCCACGTGGAGCATTTTCACGGCCGCCCGCTTCTTGTTGCGATGAGTGGCCGCGTAAACGCAGGCCATGCCGCCGACGCCGAGCAACCGGTCGAGACGCCACTTGTCCTTGATGACGGACCCGATGCGCGCCTGTGCGCGCGTACTGGCGACCTTGACGTCCACGGACATGACGGCTCGGCCCACGCGGAAACGACGCGAAAAGCCACAGTCAGGCTAGCACGGAACGTTGGCCACTCCCCATGTGCGCAAACGGCGCTAGGAACAATAGGTAGGCGGCGTCGCTACGCCTCCGCCGTCAAACTTGCGCCACGCTGGCCGCCGGTAGTCGCGGCTCACGAACCCACACCGTGCTTTCAGACTTGAGAGGAGCGGTATTTCAAAGTTGCGAAGCGCCCCAACTGCGGCGCACGCAAGCTGCTAGTTAAGGATTGTCACCGAGGATTTCTGCGGCAGATCTTTGTTGACGACCCGCGGGGATTAGCATAACGCCTGGTAGTCGGTAGGCGCGGGTGCTCGTTTTTCGGAGCGCATCTCGCGGTGGGACCGGCAAGCGGCAAAAGAAATTCGATTCCTTGCCGTTAGTAGGAATGAAAGTTCGTAAGTGACCCTTGCGTAGCGCGAGAGTCAGAAACAAGAAGAACGCATGGTCGCGGTGCCCCCGACGCGACGGCACGAAACGCATGTGTGAGGCTCTACATGTCAGAGGTTGAGCGGATCTTCGACCGCTTCATCGACGCGTTCGCAAGCGACTTGCTCGAGATCGCGCAAGAGTACATCGACGTCGAGGTGGGACGCGCGCTCGCCGTGGCGCAACGCCAAACCGCCAAGGAAAACAAGGCGGATCTCAAGGCGAACAAGCAGCAGCTCCGCGAGCAGAAGCGCGCCGCCCGCGTCGCGGCCAAGGCCAAGGCCAAGGCGGACAAGCAGCGCCTCCGAGAGCAGAAGCGCGCCGCCCGCCTTGAAGAGAAAGAGCGCGTCAAAGCCCAGCGTGAGGCAGAGCAGCAAGAGCGGCAAGCCGAGCACGACCGGCTGAAGCAGGAGCGCGTGGCGCTCAAGCAGGAGCTAGAAGCAGAGCGCCGCCGCCTCCGCGAGGCGACTCGCAAGCGTCCCGCCCGCCAACTCCCCCTGGACTTCGACGGTCTGGCCGCCCCCAAGTCTCGTCGCGGGACCGGGCAGTCCGCCAATTCCCCGCCTCAGCTGTTCGTCCACAAGCGGAAGCGCGACGGCCAGATCGAAAAGCTGGCTCGAAACGACGCATCACCCCCCGCAGTGAACGCGGACGGAACTCCGGCCGAGGTCACGCCGCTGACCAACGGGCTGGCAGCGGCTCCGGTCGAAGCGTCGCTCGGCGCCGAGTGACCTAGCTCGGGCCTTACCGGCGCCGAAATAGGCGAACGCCCTGGCTGGGAGGGGCCAGGGCGTTCTCACATACCCAAACGAAGATCGTAACCGTGTCATGTCAGCTCGGAGCCGGAGCCCCGAGCTGGGAGGGTGTTGATAATGTCGATCAGCCGCTTTGACGACGCTGGAAGGCCGGCGTGTCCCAATCGGTGTCGAGGTTCGACGGGAAGGTGATTCGGTCCCGCACCGGGAGCCCCATTTGGCTGTCGCGGCTGCCGCCGGAGGCGTGCACCTGGACGGCCGGAGCCTGGGGACGCCGCGTCGAGAGGGCCGGGAGGGCCTCGCGCAACTCGGGACGCGATGCGCTCTGCGAACGCGGCGCCGGTACCACGGAGCCAGCCGCGGCCGGGTTCGGCCGCCGTACCTCGCGGGACATTTCCACCGGGATCTCGGCGTCCACCTGCTGGAAGCCCGTCGCGATGACCGTGACCTTGAGCGTGTCGGACATCGACTCGTCGATGCTGGCACCGAAGATGATGTTGGCGTCCTCGTGCGCTTGCTCCTGAACGAGCGAGGCGGCTTCTTGGATTTCACGCATCTTCATGTCGGGGCCACCGACCACGTTGATCAGCACCCCCGTGGCTCCCTCGACCGAGATGTTGTCGAGCAGCGGCGAGCAGATGGCCTGCTCGGCCGCGAGCCGCGCGCGGCCCTCGCCCTTGGCGCAGCCGGTACCCATGAGGGCGCGGCCCATGCCCGCCATCACGGTGCGGACGTCCGCGAAATCCACGTTGACGATGCCGTCCAGCATGATGAGGTCGCTGATGCCCTTGACGGCTTGGAACAGGACCTCGTCCGCCTTGCGGAACGCCTCCACGAACGTCATATCGGCGTCCGCGATCATCATCAGCTTCTCGTTGGGAATCGTGATGAGCGTGTCGACGTGCTCGCTGAGCGCGATGAGGCCCTGCTCGGCGCGCCGAGCGCGCTGACGGCCTTCGAAGCCGAACGGCTTGGTGACCACGCCCACGGTGAGCGCGCCTGCCTCGCGAGCGAGCTGGGCGATGACGGGGGCCGCGCCCGTGCCGGTGCCGCCGCCCATGCCGGCGGTCACGAAGACCATGTCCGCGCCCTGCACGACGTCCTTTAGGCGCTGCACGTCCTCGAGCGCCGCCTTGCGGCCGCGCTCTGGGTCGGCGCCGGCGCCGAGGCCACGCGTCACGTTCTGACCGATGGAGATCTTTTCGGCGGCGGAGTTGCTACCGAGCGCCTGCGCGTCCGTATTGACGGTGATGAACTCCACGCCTTCCAGGCCGAAATGGATCATCGTGTTGATGGCGTTCCCACCGGAACCGCCCACGCCGATGACCTTGATCCGAGCGTTGTAAGCGCGTGCTTCGTCTGCAAATTCGATTGAGAAACTCATGGTCCCTTGCCTCCCGGGCCCGGACGTCTCGCTGGCGCTCGCGTTTTCGGGTCTGCCTTCCCTAGCCATCACTGGCGTCGCGTTTGCTTTGCGTGTCGACCGTTGTTGGGTCTTCGTGTCTTCGTTTTTTGGGTAGTGTCGTTAAGTAAAGCTGCGTAACGAAAAGCGAGTCCGACGGCTCAGAAAGCCGCGCGGAACCAATTCCAAAATCCACTCTTGCCGCCGGCATGAGCGCCGAGGTCGGCGTCCTCCACCTGGCTCTGCACGCGGCCCCGCTCGGCCGGCGCCTGGTGGGCGGCGCGATCGGCGAGCTGCTGCGCTCCATAACGGAGCAGGCCCACGCCCGTCGCGTACTGCGGCCCCTGCACGAGCTGCACGATGCCCTTCACTCCCACCGGGAAGCCGAGCCGCACCGGCATGCCCAGGATTTCCTCGGCGCACTCGACCATGCCCTCCATCAGGGCGGCGCCGCCGGTGAGCACGCACCCCGAGCTGACCTGCTCGAGCAAGCCCGTCTCTTCGATGCGGCGGCGGGCCTCCGCGAAGATCTCTTCCACGCGCGGCTCGATGATGTCGCTGAGCAGGCGGCGCGCCACGCGCCGCGGGGAGTGACCGCCGACGCCCGGGACCTCGATCTCCTCTTCGTCGGAGATCATGCGTCCGAGGGCGCAGCCGTAGTTGCGCTTGAGACGCTCGGCCTCGGCCATGGGGGTGCGCAGCCCCGCCGCGACGTCGCTCGTGATGTTGTTGCCACCAGCGGGGATGATCGACGTGTGGGCGATGCCCCCGTCTGCGTAGAGCAAGAGATCGGTCGTGCCACCGCCGATGTCGATGACGGCGACGCCAATCTCTTTCTCGTCTTCGCTGAGCACCGCGTCCGCGCTCGCCAACGGCTCCAGCACGACGTCTGCCACCGTAAGGCCGCAGCGCTCGACGCAGCGAATCACGTTTTGCACGCACGACGTGGCCGCGGTGACGAGGTTCACGCGCGCCTGCAGGCGCACGCCGCTCATGCCCACCGGGTCGCGGATTCCGTCTTGCGCGTCGACCACGTACTCGCGCGGTAGCGCGTGCAAGATCATGCGATCGGCATCGACCGGAATCGCGCGCGCGCCTTCGAGCACGCGGTCCAGGTCCGTGCGCGTTACCTCGCGCCCCGCGATGGCGCACACGCCATCGGACGCTTGGCTGCGGATGTGGCTGCCGGCGATTCCGGCGTACACGGTTTTGATCTCGACGCCGGCCATGGTCTGCGCGGCTTCGATGGCCTCGCGCACGCTCCGCATCGTCCACTCGATGTTCGAGACGACGCCTTTACGGAGGCCGCGGCAGGGAACGTTGCCGACGCCCAAGATGGTGATTCCATCCGCGTCCACCTCGCCGACCACCGCCGACACCTTGGTGGTGCCGAGGTCGAGGCCGACGACGATTTCGCTATGGGTGACGGGGGTTCTCATGGCTGGTCTTGACTCGTACCCTCGGCCGGAAATGCCGTCCGAACGATGAGGGCGACGCTGCCATGCAGGCTTTTACCTGGCCAAGTTTCGGCACAAGAAATCAAGCAGTTGGGGGTCGTTCTTCGGACCATGGTGCTACCGCATCCGGACGACGACGCGCTCGGGGTGCGCCTGGTTGTCAAGAAACACGATGCCGGGCGAGCGGCCCTTCTTGCGCATCTCGGCCACGACCTGCTCGCCCATGAGCAACTTGCGCCGGTAACCGTCCTTGCCGAGCTCGAACGTGATGCCCTCTTTGCCCGCGGTGAGCGTGACGTCCCCCGAGTCCGCCAGGTGCACCTCTTGCGCCGGCTGGGTCTTGCTGAGCGGCACGCGACCATACTGCTCCAGGACCTCGAGCCCGACCTTGACTCGGTCCAGCTCCCGAGCTCGGTCACGGGACAAGCCGTCGACACTGGCGCCCGTGATGAGCGGGAAATCAGCGGGGTCCCCGGGGGAGAGCGCCTTGAACGGCTCACCGTCGGCGGTCACCAGGTAAAGCCGGTCGTTGAACACCGAGAGAGCCGCCGGCTCCCGCTCCTTGATCTCGATGCGCAGGGTTCGGGGCAGGTCCCGTGTGACACGCGCCTCCGCAATCCACGGGTTTTCGAGCAGCTTCTTCTCGGCCGCGGCCGTGTCCAGCGCGAAAACGTTGTTGCCCAGCACCACCCCGGCCTGATCTTGCGCCTGCTGCGGGGCGACGCGCTTGCCCCCGACCAGGTGCACCTCCCGAATGGAGAAGCGAGGGCTGGTGAGCGCGTAATGCCGCACGCTGTACGCGACGGAGACGGACGTGCCGATGACCAGGGAAAGCCCCAAACCGAGGCGCAGGGCCGCCAGCACCTTTTTCCACGGACCACCGCGGCCGGGGGGGTTTCGATCACTCAGGGGTTCGCTCGGCTCCTCGTCGTCAGCGCCTTCGAACGAAAAGGATTCGTCGGGGGCGCGCAGCGCACCGTGCGGGGCGACTCGGGCTCGGGGGCTCATGGGCTCGGCTTTCCAGCCCGGGCGCGGATGTCGGCTGCCACCGGCGACAGCACCTTGTTCACGTCACCAGCGCCCAAGGCGATCACCACATCACCCGGACGGGCCTGACGGGCCAACTCCGCGGCGAGCTCCGCGCGGTCGCGCACGTAGCGGACGGCCCCGTGGCCGTGTTCGGCGATGGCCTTGGCCAGCCGCTCCGAGTTGATGCCGGGGATCGGTTTCTCGCCCGCCGCATAAATATCGCACACCAGCACGACGTCCGCCTTGTTGAAGGCCCGAGTGAAGTCGTCCCACAGGCTCTCGGTGCGGGTGAATCGGTGCGGCTGGAAGGCGACGAGCACGCGCTTGTCGTAAGCGTTGCGCGCCGCGGACAACGTGGCCTCGATCTCGGCGGGGTGATGACCGTAGTCGTCGACCAACGTGACCCCCTCGGCTTCGTCCACGATCGAGAAGCGCCGGGCGACGCCGTGAAAGGTGGCGAGAGCTTCCTTCATGACGTCCAGCGGGACCTCCAGCTCGTCCGCCACCGCGATCGCGGCCAAGGTGTTCAGCACGTTGTGCTGCCCGGGCATGCGCACCGTGAACTCGCCAAGCGGCTCCCCGCGCCGGTAGGCGACGAAGCTGGTGGAAAGGCCGCGAAAATTGATATTCCGCGCCGAGTATTGAGCTTGCGACGAAAGGCCGTAAGTGACGTGCCGGCGGTGAATGCGCGGCAAGAGGTCCTGCACGTGCGGATGGTCCAAGCAGAGCACGGAAAGGCCATAAAACGGCACCTTCTCCAAGAACGCGACGAACGCTTCTTTGACCGCTTCGTGGGTCTTGTAAAAGTCGAGGTGCTCCGGGTCGATGTTGGTTACGACCGCGATCGTCGGCGTCAAGCGAAGGAAGGAGCCGTCACTCTCGTCCGCTTCCGCGACGAGCAGGTCGCCCGCGCCCAGCCTCGCATTGGAGCTGAGCGACGCCATACGCCCACCAACGACCACGGTCGGATCGTAACCGGCGTTGCGCAAGATGGTGGCCACCAGCGACGTCGTCGTCGTCTTGCCGTGCGAGCCGGCGATCGCGATGCCATATTTTACGCGCATCAGCTCGGCCAGCATCTCCGCGCGGGCGATGGCGGGGATGCCGTGCTGCTTGGCTTCCAGCAGCTCCGGATTGTCCGGGCTCACCGCGCTCGTATAAACGACGACGTCCGCCCCGTGCACGTTCTCTGCCCGGTGCCCGACGTCGATACGCACCCCGAGACGCTGCAGATTACGGGTATTTTCGCCCTCACGCAGGTCCGAGCCGGAGACATCGAACTCCAGCGTGCGCAAGATTTCCGCCAGGCCGCTCATCCCGATGCCGCCGACCCCGATGAAATGCACGTGCCGAACGCGGCCGCGGAACATCAGGCCACCTCCGTGAGCTGCAGGCGCGTCCCGAGCGGCTGAGCGGTGCTGGGCGACCGCTGCGTGCTCGGAGCGCCCTCGGCGGCAGGACCCGTCGAGAGCTCCGCGAGGGCGAGGAGATCTTGCGCGATGGCGCGAGCAGCGTGAGGACGACCGATGCGGCGAGCGCTGTCGGCCATGGCAATCAAGCGGGCGGGGTCGGACATGAGCGAGCGGAGCTTTTCGGCAAGACGTTCGGGGGTGGCTTCGGCGCTGGGCAGCCACTCCGCTGCGCCTTCACGCGCGAGGGAGTCGGCGTTGTGCTTTTGGTGATCGCCCGCGAACGGATACGGCACGAGCAAGCTCGGGCGCCCGACCGCGCAAATCTCGGCGACGGCGTTGGCACCCGCACGACCGACGACCAAGTCCGCCTCGCCCAAGGCTCGCGGCATGTCGTCGATGAACGGCGCGATGTGAGCGCGTTCCCCGAAGCCGAGCTCGGCGTAAAGCGCGCGCGCGGCGTCTTCGTGGGCGCGGCCGCACTGATGAACGACCGAGACCGTCGAGCCGAGCTGGGCCAATGCACGAGGCACGGCCTCGTTGAGTGACTTGGCGCCTTGGCTCCCCCCAAGCACGAGGACCCGGAGCGCGCCGCGCGGCGCCGTGTACGGCGCCGGCGCGAAGCCATCACGAAGTGGCACGCCCGTCTGCACGACTGCGCCTTTGGCGAAGTAGCGGTGGCTCTCGGGGAACGCGATGTAGGCGCGCTGCACGAATGGCGCAATGAGCCGATTGGCGAGCCCCGCCTCCGCGTTCGGCTCCATCAGCGCGAGCGGCACCTTCATCGTACGGGCGGCTAACGCCACGGGGCCCGCTGCGTAGCCGCCGATCGAGAACACGGCGCGAGGCGCGAGGCGCGCGACGATGCCGCGCGCGTCCGGAATCGAGCCCGCGGCGCGCCCGATACCGCGCAGGGCGCCGGTGAGACCGCCGCCGCGGATCGGTAGCACCTTGACGAGCTGGAGCTCGTAGCCGCGCTCCGGCACCAGGCGCGTCTCCATGCCCTTGTCCGTCCCGACGAATACGAGGCGCGTCTCGGGCGACAGCACACGCACCGCATCCGCTACGGCCAAGAGCGGGAAAACATGGCCTCCCGTTCCCCCTCCGGCGAAAAGTAACGTGGCCATCAGAGCGCCTCCGCCGCGCGATTGCGACCCTTGGACTCGGGCGAAAAGCTGGCTTCGGTCACCAGCATCGCGCTGGCCTCGGAGGGGCGCGTATCACCGGAGACGCGCATGTTGCCCGTCTGCTCACTCTTGCGCGAAATGCTGAGCAAGATGCCCATCGCCGCCGCGCACACGAGCAGCGAGGAGCCGCCGTAGCTCACGAACGGGAGCGTGAGACCCTTCGTAGGAAAGATCGACATCGCCACCGCGATGTTGATCAACGCCTGGGCGCCGAACAGGACCGAGATCCCAATCGCGATGTACTGGCCGTACTCGTCCTCGGCCTCGAGCGCGACCTTTACGCCTCGCGCGACGATGACCAAAAACACGCTACAGAGCCCCAAGATGCCGAGGAAGCCCAGCTCTTCGCCGATGATGGCGGCGATGAAGTCAGTGTGCGCCTCCGGCAAGTACAACACCTGCAGGCCCTTGCCGACCCCCATGCCGACCGTCTCCCCCGAACCGAAGCTCATCACGGCTTGGAACGGCTGGTAGGCGAGGTCCTGGCGGTGCTCGGCCATGTTGAACCACGCGAGCATGCGCTCCCAGCGGTACGCCGTGAACCGCACCGCCCACACCGCGAAGAGCGCGCCGAGCATCGCCGCGCCGAGCAGGTACCCGAGGCGCGCGCCCGCGACGAAGAGCAGCGTGAAGGTCAGGAAGAGAAGCACGGAAGCGCCGCCGAAGTCCGGCTGCTTCAGGCACAGCACCATGAGGAAGCCGGCCATGATCAGATGCGGCAACATCCCAATCGAGAAGCTCTTCACCTTGTCGCGCTTCTTCTCGAGCGAGTACGCGAGCCACAGCACCAGCGCGAGCTTCGCGGCCTCCGAGGGCTGCACGTGAATGGGCCCTAGGGCCAACCAGCGAGCCGCGCCGCCGCCAGTGTGACCGAAGCCAATCACGCTCAGGATCATCAGCACCGTGACGCCGCCGAGGATCGGGTACGTGAGCGGCCGGAAGCGGTGGTAGTCGATATGCGATATCACCAGCATCAGCGCGAATGCTGCGCCGGCATACACCGCCTGACGCTTGAGGAAGTATTGCGGGTCGCGGAACACGACCGTCGCCTCGATGACGCTGGCGCTGTAAACCATCACGACCCCAAAGCCGAGCAGGGCGATGACGACCGCACAGAGGACGACGTCCATGGCGCCGCGCTCGCGACGTGGGGCTTTGGTTAGCGCGCTCAAAAAGCTCATGAAAGCTCCTGCTTTAGGGAGAGGGCGGCCTCGGCGAACCGGTCGCCCCGGTCCGCGTAGCTCTTGAACATGTCGAAGCTCGAGCACGCCGGGCTGAGCAGCACCGCGTCGCCCGGTTGCGCCAGCTCGAACGCGCGCCGCACCGCGGACGGCATGTCGGCGGCGCGTTCCACCGGCGCGGCGTCGCCCACCGCGGCCGCGATTTTGTCCGCCGCTTCACCGATGAGGACCACCGCCCTCCCCTTGTTGCGGAGCGCCTCCACGAGCGGCTCGTACGAGCCGAGCTTGTCGCGCCCGCCCGCGATGAGCACTCCGCGGGGCTCGCTCAAGCCGAGCAGCGCCGTCACGGCCGCGCCTACGTTCGTGCCCTTGGAGTCGTCGTAAAAGCGTACGCCGCGCGCCTCTGTCACCAGCGCCATGCGATGCGGAAGCGGCGCGAAATCGCGCAGGGCGCGTTGAATCGCGGCCACCGGCACGCGAACCGCGCGCGCCGCTGCGACTGCGAAGGCAGCGTTGTGGTGATTGTGAAGTCCGTGAAGCTGGGTCTCTCGCAAGTCGAAGCGCTCGCCGGTGGCGCGCTCGACGATCACCCCTTCCCCCACCGCGTAGTCCGCGCCCGCGCCGCCCACCTCGATCAGCCGGCCCGCCCCGCGCGCCGCCTGGCGCCGGCACGCCTCGTCCCCCTGCGGAACGATGGCGTAATCGTCGGGCGTTTGGCTCACGAAGGCGTTGCCCTTAGCGTCGGCGTACTCCTGAAAGGATGCGTAGCGGTCCAGATGATCTTCGGTGATGTTGAGCAGAATGCTGACGTGGGGGCGGATGCCGGGCACTCGCTCCAGTTGGAAGCTCGAGACTTCCAGCACCGCCGCGTCCAGCTGGAGCTGGGTGGCTTCCGAGGCGGGAGTCCCGAGGTTACCGCCGACGAACACACGCCGCCCAGCGGATTGCAACAAGTCCCCCAGCAGAGTCGTCGTCGTGCTCTTGCCGTTCGTGCCGCCGACGAACAAGAGCGGCGCGCGGAGCTGCGACGCCGCGAGGGCTAGCTCGCCGATGACCGGCACTCCGGCTCGCTCCGCGTCCGCGAGCGCCGCGAACATCGGCACCCCCGGCGACACGACGATGAGCTCCGCGCCTCGGAAGTCCACCCCCGCGTGGCCGCCTGCCACCACGTGCGCGGGCAAGGTGGTTACTTCCGGCGCGAGTCGCTCGGCGGGAGCGCTGTCCGTCGCCACCACGACCGCGCCCAAGTCCGCGCACAAACGCGTCGCCGCGATGCCACTCTTGCCGAGGCCGACGACGACCACTCTTTTGCCGGAAATCTGCATCGCTAACGCAGCTTGAGGGAGGACAGCGCGACCAGCGCGAGGAGGAACGAGATGATCCAGAACCGCACGATGATGCGCGGCTCCGGCCAGCCCTTCTTTTCGTAGTGGTGGTGGATCGGCGCCATCAGGAAGACGCGCTTGCCGAACAGCTTGAAGCTCACCACCTGGGTGATGACGCTCGCGGCCTCGACCGTGAAGATGCCGCCCAGCACGATGCTGATGAGCTCCGTCTTGGTGAGGACGGCCAGCATGCCTAGGCCGCCGCCCAGCGCGAGCGAGCCGACGTCGCCCATGAACACCTGCGCTGGATACGTGTTGTACCAAAGAAAGCCGGTACCGGCGCCGATGGTCGCGGCCGCAAAGATCGACAGCTCGGTCATCTCCGGGATGCCCGCGACGTCCAGGTACTGCGCGAGAGGGCGCCCGAAGAGGACCGAGCCTGCGACGTAAGCCCAAATGAGGTACGTGCCGGCGCTCATCATCACCGGGCCGATGGCGAGCCCGTCCAACCCGTCCGTCAGGTTGACGGCGTTGCTCATGACGACCACGAACAGCACCGCAAAGCACAGGTACAGCCAAATTGGCAGGGTAACGGGGTGCTTCTCGAACGCGACGAACGGGATCGCCAAACGGTCTCGAATCGCGATCCAGCCCTTCGGTAAGTCGTTGCCGAGGTACAGATACGCCATCGCGAAGCCGCCGATCGTGAACTGACCGAGCAGCTTGTAGCGGCCGGGCAAGCCGCGCGTGTTCTTGCCCATGATCTTCATGCGGTCGTCGATGAAGCCGACCATGCCGTAGCCGGCCGTGACCGCGGCGGTCGCGAGCACGAACACGTTGTGCACGTCGGCCCAAAGCACGGTGGGTACGAGCACGCTCAGCAAGATGAGGGCGCCGCCCATCGTGGGCGTCCCCTTCTTCGCGAAATGTGACTCCGGCCCCTCTTCGCGAATAATTTGGCTGATCTGCTTGCCGCGCAGCTTCTGGATGAACCAGGGCGCCACGAAGAAGGAGATGAGCATGGCCGTGATGATGGCCATGATCGCGCGAAAGGGCGTGTACCGAAGCACGTTCAGCCACGACAGCCAGGAGACCTCGTGGCTGAGCGGGTACAGGAGCTCGTACATCATGCTGCACGCCCCTTAGCCGAAATCAGTCGCGAGACGACCTTTTCCGCACGCACACCGCGCGAGGCCTTGACCAGGATCACGGCAGGGCCGCG
Organism: Polyangiaceae bacterium; assembly: GCA_029266615.1. Lineage (GTDB taxonomy): Bacteria > Myxococcota_A > Polyangia > Polyangiales > Polyangiaceae > PMG-095. Next base: position 12,408 of record JAQSWN010000012.1, on the reverse strand, counting down.
GAGGCGAGTTAGTAAGAGCTCCGCGCCCGCTTCGGAATCTTCTGCAAATTCGCTGACAATCCCGCGCGCGGCCGCGACGTCGGCGAAGAGCCGCGCGTCACCCGCGACGCTGATGAGCAGGGCCGGCCGTTGGGCAGCCACCGCCTCGCCTACTTGCCGGTGCAACGTCGCCGAGAGGGCGCCGAGCTCTCGCATCTCGCCGAGCACCAACAGCAGCGGTACCGCGCGCTGCTCGGCCAACTGCCGTGCCAGCGAGACCGAGCTGAGTACGCTCTCCGGGTTCGCGTTGTAGGTGTCGTCGAGCACCAAAGTTCCATCGTCGAGCTCGATGGGGCAGAGCCGCCCGGCCTCGCTCGCCACCGACGAGGCGAAGGCAGTCGTCAGCGTGTCGGCCGAGAGCTCCCGCCCGAGCAACGTTTCGGCCGCGGCGAGCGCGGCGCACGCGGCGTACGCGCCGGCGTCGCCGAGCGTGCTCGTGCGGAACGAAGTCGTGACCTCTCGGCCGGCCAGGAGGCGCGTCACGGCAAGCTCCGAGCCTCGCGCGGAGAGGCCGAGCACCCGAAACCGGTAGTCGGCGGTGGCGTGCTTGCCGTAGCTCACCTTTGGGCTCGTGACTCGTGCCAGCTGGCGAGCCACCCGCTCGTCGTCCACGTTGCCGACCGCCACCGACACGCCTGCGAACAGAGACGCCTCTTCCTCCTCCACGCCGTCGAGATCTCCGAGCCCTTCGGTGTGCTCGTAGCCGATCAGCGTGAGCACGCCGACGTCGGGCGCAGCCATGCGCGTCAAGGTCGCGACCTCACCCGGCTGGTTCGTACCAAGCTCCACGACGGCAAGCCGCTCCCGCTCGCTCAAGGAGAGCAGCACCAACGGCACGCCGATCAAGTTGTTGAAGTTGCCGCGTGCGTAGTGCACGAGCCCCGGCTCGGCCGCTTCCAGGAGCGCCGACAGGGCCGCGCGCGTCGTCGTCTTACCGGCCGAACCAGCGACGGCGACTACTTTGCCGCCCCAATTTCGGCGTCGGAGCGCCCCGAGCGCCCCCAGCGCGGCGAGCGTCGACGGTACGCGAACCGTCGGTAAACTGCTGGCCACTTCGCGCTCGACGAGGAGGGCGGCGGCTCCCCGCTCGCGCGCCTGCTCGACGAAGGCGTGGGCGTCGAAGCGCTCACCGACGAGCGCTACGAAAAGCGCGCCGCGCAAGTCCGCGCGCGAGTCCGTACAGACGCCGCGCACTTGGAGGCTCGGATCGCCCACGAGCACGCCCCCCGTGGCGCGCATCACGTCGCCGAGCGAGAGCTCCACCTGATTGGTCGGTAGCGCCGCGCCCGCCATCAGCGAGCCCTCCGCACGGCCAGCGCGCGCCGCGCCTGCTCGCGGTCATCGAAGTGGCGCTTTTCGGTGCCCACGATCTGGTAGTCCTCGTGACCCTTGCCGGCGAGGAGCACCACGTCACCCGGTCGCGCCGAGAGGACCGCGGCTTCGATGGCGACGGCTCGGTCCAGCTCGACCTCGAAGCTCGCCGAAGCGGCCCGTAAACCCGGCAAAATCTCGGCGACGATGGCGGCCGGCTGCTCCATGCGCGGGTTGTCGGAGGTCACGTAGGCATGGTCCGCCCCTCTCCCTACCGCCTCGCCCATCGGCGCCCGCTTCGTCGGGTCCCGATCGCCACCGCAGCCGAAGACGCACAGCACGCGGCCTCGCGCGAGCGCGCGCACCGCCGCGAGCACACGGGCGAGCGCGTCGGGGGTGTGGGCGTAGTCGACGACGACGAGCACGTCGTCGCCCGGGCCGTCACAACGCTCCAATCTTCCTGGCACCTGCGGCGCGACGGAAAGCGCACGCCCGGCGTCCGATGGGGCCATACCCAGCCCCACCAGCACGCCGAGCGCTACGAGCAGGTTTTCCAAGTTGTGCTCGCCGACGAGCGGGCTGTCGAGCGAGCATTCACCCTTGGGAGTCATGACGAGGGCGGCAATGCCGCGGGCGGTCAGCGTCGCTTCCGCTACGTGGACGTCCGCGTCGCGCCTCGCGACCGTGAGCCGGCCCGAGCCCACCCGCAGGGCTAGCTCACGCCCGAACGCGTCCCCCACGTGCAGCACGGAAATCTGCGGCGAAAGACGGGTGAAGAGCGCGGCCTTGGCTTCGGCGTACGCCGCGCGCGTACCGTGAAAGTCCAAGTGATCTTGGGTGAGGTTCGTGAACGCCGCGGCCCGAAAGGAGAGACCGGAGACGCGCTCCTGAACGACCGCGATGCTGGAGACCTCCATCACGAGGTGACTGCCTCCGCGCTGTTGCACTTCCACCAAGCAGCGCGCGACGTCGTCCGCTTCCGGCGTGGTCAACGTATCGCCGAAGCTCTGGCCGTCCATCTCGAAGCCGAGGGTGCCGAGGCGCGCCGGCCGCGTGCCCCCACCACGCAGGCCTTGCTCGATCAAGAAGGTCGTCGTCGTCTTGCCGTTGGTGCCCGTCACCCCCACCACGTCCACGTGGCGGCTCGGGTAGCCGTAGACGGCCTCGGCCGAGAGCGCGAGCGCGCGCTTCACGTTCGTCACTTCGACGAGCGGCAGACGCGTTGCCGGAGCCGGCTCCCCGCGCTCGACCAAAATCGCGGCCGCGCCTCGTTCCGCGGCCGCGACGGCAAACTGCGCGCCGCTGGACTTTGCGCCCTTCCTAGCAACGAACAGCTCGCCGGGCTGCACCCCACGCGAATCCTGCCGCACCCCGACGACGCGCACGTTGCCGTCGCCGACCACGCGCGGCGCGAGGTCCGCGAGCACGAGGGTGAGCTCGTTCAAGCTCAGGCCGTGCTCGGAGCGCGTGGGTAACGTCATCGCGAAGTCCTTCATGAGGCGGGCTCGAATACGAGGGCGAGCACGGCGCCCTTTTCCATCACCTGCCCCGGCGGCGGGGTCTGCGTCACGAGCAGCCCCGTCCCGGAAATGCGCGGCTCGACCCCGAGCTCCAAGGCCGCCTTCAGCGCGGCGCGCGCGGGCCAACCCGTCATGTCCGGCACCCGCACCTTGCCGGCCGGGACGGGACCGCTGCCCACGACCTCTTGAATCGCGGGCTTCTTGCCCGCCGCTTCGCGGAGCAAGGCGTAGGTCGCGTTCGCGGGGTCGGGGCTCTTGGCCAGCACCGCGACGTCCGCGCGGTCGGTGCCTTTAGGCGTGAGCCCTCGGTATTTCAGCGCCATTTGCGCCACCCGCCGGAAGATCGGGCCGGCCACGTTACCGCCAGCGTGGTCCACCATCGCTTCGTCCACCGTCACCGCGATCGCCACGACCGGCTTTTCCGCGGGCACGAAGCCGATGAAAGACGAGATGAACTTGTCCATCGAGTAACGCCCCGTCGCGGGGTCGGTCTTCTGCGCGGTCGCGGTCTTCCCGGCGACACGGTAGCCGTCGATGGCCGCCTCGGTGCCGGTCCCGACGCCTTCCGTCACGGAGACGAGCAGCTCGCGCACGGTGCGCGCTACGTTCTCCGGAATCGCGCGGCGACGAACGGTCGGCGCCGCTTCACGGACGAGCTCGCCGGTGGCGGTCGTGACCTTCTTCACCAAGATCGGCTCGTACAGCTCGCCGCCGTTGGCGATCGCGGACATGGCCATGGCAAGCTGCAGGTTCGTCACGCTGATGCCCTGACCAAACGCGGCCGACGCCGTTTCCACCTGCACCCAGCCGCGACCGCGCGGCCGCAGCGTGCCGGAGGCCTCGCCCGGCACGCCGATGCCCGGCTTCTCCCCGAAGCCGAAGCGGCGGTAAGCGTCGTATAGCTTCTCTTCCCCGAGCCCAAGGCCGATCTTGGCCGCGCAAATGTTGGAAGAAACGGCCAGAATCTGCGAAATCGTGAGCCACTCCGCGGGGTGAGTGTCACGGATGACGACGTTGTCGACGGGCATCGACCCCTTCTCGCAGTAAAGCTTCTGGGTCGGGGTGATCACGCCTCCGGCGAGACCGGCCGCGACCGTGAACATCTTGACGCTCGAGCCCGGCTCGAAGGCGATGCTGGCGGCCCGCTCTTTGCGATCCTGCGGCTCGGCGTCCCCGTAGTCGTTCGGGTTGTAGAAGGGCCAGCTAGCGAGCGCCAAGATCTCACCGCTGTTCGGATCCACGACGACGACGGAGCCGCCTGCGGCCTCGAACTCGCGCGCCGACTGCATCAGCTCACGTTCCGCGGTGTACTGTATGCCTTGATCGATCGTGAGGTAGACGTTGTGGCCAGCCAACGCCCGCTCGTCCTCGATACCGTCCGACAGCAAAAGGCGACCAGAGCGATCGCGCAAGCCGGAGAGCTTGTCGATACGGCCCTTCAAGTCTTCGTTCAGCGCGAACTCGAGGCCGTCTTTGCCTTCGCCGTCCGGCGCCACGAACCCGAGCAGCGGCCCCCCCAGCTCACGACGCGGGTAGTAACGACGGCCCTCGCCCTCCACGACCAGGCCGCGGACGCGCGACTCGAAAGGTCCTTCCCCCGCCAGGGCGCGAATCTTGTCGGCTTCGTCGGCGTTGATTTGTCGCTTGAGCCAAGCGAAGCGGCGCTTTTGCAGGATGCGTCGCTCAACCTGCGCCGCGTCCAACGTGAGCACCTGCGCAATGCGGTTGGCGGCGTCGCGCGCCACGACCGGCACCTGACCGGGGGACACGCCGCGCAGCAACTCGACCGCGTCCATGCTCACGCTCGGCACCTCCACGCTGACCGCGAGCGCGCTGCCATTGCGGTCGTACAGCGCGCCGCGCTTCGGCAGCACGTGCAAGCGACGCTGGCGTTGGCTCTCGGCCAGCTCGCGCCAGGCCGGACCGTCTTCGACCATGAGCGAGTAGCCGGCGGAGACGACCAGCCCGAGACCGAGCGCCAAGAAGCCCGAGAGGATGCCCATGCGGATGCGAACCCACCTCTTGCGGGCGGGTGAGCTCGGCGCCGGCCCACTCGGCGCCTGCGAGTGAGGCGCGGTGTTCTTGGGCACGGGCTTGGGGCGACGGACGTTCACGGGCTCTCCGCCTCGGAGGCTTTGGCTTGGGCCTGCGCCGCTTCTGGAGCGGGGCGACGTCCGGCGGGGAGAATGCGGTCCGCAGTCGGCTCGCCCATTCCGAGCAGCGTGCGCGCCACGAAGTCCACCCGTTCGGGGGTCTTGTGGCTGGCGACTTCCAGCTCCAGAACGTGCTTCACCTCACGTAGCCGCGCGACGCGTGCGTGCTCTCGCCCGAGCTCATAGCCGAGCTCAACGCTCTTCACGCGAAGGGCGAGATGGAGAACGAACGCCGCCGTCGCGGCGAGCACGGCGAGCGTCCACAGCGTGAGAAAGACACGCTCGCTCCTCCGCTCTTCGCGCAGGTTGCTCACGCGTCACCACCTTCCCCCGGAGCAAGGCGGCGCGCGACGCGCAGCTTGGCGCTACGGGAGCGCGGGTTTTTGGCCTGCTCTTCGTCGGTGGCAATGATCGGCTTTTTGGTGAGCGGCGCCCAGGTCGCGCGATTCTGAAACTCGCGCTTCACGAGCCGGTCCTCGAGTGAATGGAAGCTGATGACGGCGAGCACGCCGCCCGGCTTGATACGGGTGCGAGCCAGCTTCAGGAGCGCGGAGATCTCGGACAGCTCTCCGTTGACGGCCATGCGCAGAGCTTGAAAGGTCCGCGTCGCGGGGTCGATACCGCCGACGCGGCGTGGTCCCACCGCGCGCACGATGGCGCGGCGGAGCTCGATCGTGTCGCTCAGCATGCCTTCCGCCAGGGCTTGCTTGATGCAACGCGCGACCCGGCGCGAGCTGCGCTCTTCACCGAGCTCGTAGATGACGTCGGCCAGCTCGTCTTGGTCGAGCCGCTCGATGAGCTCGAGGGCCGTCTCCCCGCGCGACGTGTCCATACGCATGTCGAGCGGACCTTGGTGACGAAAGCTCATGCCGCGCTCGGCCGTGTCGAGCTGAAACGAGCTCACCCCCAAATCGGCGAGGATGCCGTCCACCTCTGGGCAGCCGGCCTCGTCCAGAACCGCCGCGATCTCACTGAAGCGCGCGTGGGCGACGTGCGCGCGCTCGCCGAACTCGGTCAGGCGCTCGCGCGCAGTGTCGATGGCGGTTAGGTCGCGATCGGTCGCGATGAGCCGCACGTTCTGCGACGCGGCCAAGATGGCGCGGGAGTGACCGGCACCGCCCGCCGTGGCGTCGACGAACAGGCCGCCCGTCGCTACGGCGAGCGAAGAGGTGACCTCTTCGAGCAACACCGGGAGGTGCGAGAAGCTCGACTTGGGATCGAAGGGTAGCTCTGACATCGTCATATCTTCAGTTGCTCCAGAGCAGCTCGGAACGAGTCCGCTTCCTCGGAGGTCATCGTGAGGGCCGCGTCCCACGAAGACTTCGCCCATAGCTCGAGGGTGCGCCCCATGCCCGCCCACAGAGCATCTTTGTCCAACTTGATCTTGTCGCGGAGGTGCGGCGGAACGAGCACGCGGCCCGAGCCGTCGAGCTCGCACTCCACCGCCGCCGAGACGTACAAGCGACGGAAGCGAATCGCCGTCGCGTCCAAGCTCGGCAGGTCCGACACTTTGCGCTCGAACTCTTCCCACGCTTTCATGGGGTAGAGGTGCAAGCAGGGATCGAACACCGCGGGGGTGAGCACGAAGCGCGCGTCACCATCCGCGAGCAGCACGTCTCGAAAGCGCGCGGGCAGGCTGACGCGCCCTTTTGCGTCGACCGAGTGTGTGAACTGCCCGCGGAACATTGGTTTTGGGAGGCCGTGGGCGCTTCAGGCACTTCGCGCCACTTTCTCCCACTTCTTGCCGGGACGCTAAAGGTCTAGGATCGGCCTGTCAACAACTCGGCCAGCCGAAAGCTTGAGAAAATACTTGAACTCTTGTAGGGGCGGACAGATGCCCACCTGACAAGGTGTTCAGGCTTTGCGCAGCTGGCGCGGCTTCATCGTGAGGGTGCCGATGAACAGCGCGACGGCGATCAGAGCGGGCAGGGCAGCGAGCAACATCGTTTGCACACGGCAGCTGCATCGCCGGTGCCTAGCTGCAAGCGCCGGAAACTGCTGAGCTAACGATCGGAGCGCTGTGGCTCTCCGGCCGCGACGTGTGTCTCGACTCCCGCATGCGCGGCCACGACGGCCAGCGCCGCCACCGCCGCCAGCTCCGTGCGAAGCACGAACGGAGCGAGCCGGACCGGCTGGAAGCCCGCTGCCAGCAGCCGATGCGTCTCCCTTTCCGAAAATCCTCCCTCGGGTCCTACCGCGAGGGCGAGGGCTTGGCTCGGCGCGACAACGCGCAGTAGCTCCACGAGCGACTGCTCGGCGTTCGGATCGAGGAGTATCCCGAGTCCGTCCGAAGCTTGCAAGGCGCCTTCCAAGTTGGAAAGCGGCGCGAGCTCCGGCAAGTCTCCGCGCTCGCACTGTCGCGCGGTATCCAACATCACCGCGCGGAGCCGCTCCTCGCGGAGCTCTGCGCCGGGCATGCTGCGCTCGGTCCGCACGAACGTGACGTGAGTCGCGCCGAGCGCAACTGCCGCGCGCAGGATGTGATCCGGCTTGTCCCCTTTCGCCAAGCCTTGCAACAAGCTCACGTCCCGTGCCGTAGAGCGCGCCGCGGGGCGAACCTCCGCCACGCGCGCGACGGTCGGTACGTCACGTATCAGCTCTGCGTTCGCTTCCGTGCGCGCTTCGGGATCGAACAGTACGAAGCGATCGCCAGCGCGGAGCCGCAGCACCTTGACCAAGTAGCTCCCGAGCTCCTTGGGCAGCGGCTGCTCGCCTGCCAACAGAGGATGGATCGGTGCGCGCGGAGGTTGCATGCGAGAAAGCCGCGAATCTACTCGGGGAGGCCCCGGCCATAGTCCGAGTACTGCTCGCGCGCCGGCACGGAGACGAGGCAGTCCGCGCGATCCGTCACCGGCGGCGGTGACTCACCTTCGCGCAGCAGCATGCCGGTCAGCCTCCCGCCATAGACGCAGCCCGTGTCCAGTCCCGTAGCGAAAGGATGCAGCTGGGGCGCCTTGCGCGCGTTGTGCCCGAAGACGATGTGGGGCGGCCCTTGGTAGATCTCGCCCCAAGGCCTTCCCCACTTCTCCGAGGGTTTGCCCTCGGCGTCGATGGACCTCACGTGAGTGACGACCCAGGGGTCCTGCTGCGAAAGTGGCAAGCTGGGGTCCACGCCCGCGTGCGCCAACGTGACGCCATGGTCGTTGACGTTGACGAACAAAGGTAGTCCCGCGAGCAGCTCCCAATCGTCGTCCGTAAGCTCATCGACGATCGCCTGGTGCGATGGGCTCAATCGAGGTCCCTTCTCGCGGCGCTTCCGCGCCCGGTGCGCGTCCAGCAGTCGCTGCTCGTGATTGCCCACCGGTGCCTGGGCGCCCAGCTCTCGGTAGAGCTTGAGGACTTCGTGGGGCTTGGGACCGCGGCTCAGCAGGTCACCCGTAAGGTAGACGCGGTCCCCGCTAACCAACGCCGCGCGCTCGACGAGGTCCGAAAGCTCGTCTGCACAGCTGTGGACGTCACCAATGAACAGCGTGCGAGGCATCCGACTGCACGCTTTAGCGCTTTTTTCGTAGGTTTGGGGGCTCATCCCCAGAACACCTCCGCCCCTGAACCGGCCCGGAGTCCAGTGGCATGAAAAACCGCTTCCTGCTCTTGCAGTGGCGGCGTAACGCAAGCTAAGGTCGCGAAAGTTTCGAGGAGGCCCTCAGTAATGTCGCAACGCGCCCGTTCCGCCGCCATTTCAACGCTGATCACCGCCCTGTGCTTCGGAGCTTTGGGCTGCGGACAAGACGAGGTCAAATACCAGCCCCGCCCGGCGTCGAGCGGTGCCAAGCCGTCCCTTCCGCCGGCGGCCAATCTACCCAAGCGTCCGCTGAAGAACGGCGACGCCTACACCGTGTGGGGCGCGAGCTACTCGCTGCGCAGCCGTACCCACCGTAAGGAAGTGGCCGGCAAGCGCCTGGCCATCCAGGGTTACATCACCAAAAGCAACATGCAGGACGCGCCGGCCTGTGCCGTTCACAAGGCGGGCAAGGCGGATCCCGAGAGCTGCAAGGCTCCCGTGCCCGCGTTCTGGATCGGCGACACCAAGGACGCGCCCGAGGCCGACTGCATCAAGGTCATGGGCTGGGCCTCGAACTTCGCGCAGATTTTCGACGCCATCGACGAATACGACAAGGGCAAGGAAAACGCCGAGTACAACGACGCCAACTGGGGCGTGAAGGTGCCGAATCCCTTGCCGGCCGTCGGTGCCAAGGTCACCGTGACGGGCCAGTATGGGGTGAGCTTCAGCAAGGCATCGTCCGGTGCCGAAGCGGATCCCTTCATGGGCGTCATCGATTTCCAGGAAATGACGGTCCAAGAGCCGGCCGCCGAGCTTGCCACGCTGCCGGGCAAGAAGCGCAAAGCCAAGTGATTCCATAAAATACCGGAGGCGTTCGTGCGCCAGAGCCGGTAATGGTCAAGCGGCCGATGCTGCAGCAAGCGTTGCAACTCGGCCGCTTTTCTTTTTGGCGGCTACTCATGGCGCTGGTGCTCTCGCTGCTCGCGTTGGGCTGCGGCTCGTCCTTGCGCGAGCGCACCGTCAGCAACGTGACGGTCCAAGAGACGAGCCAGAGCGCGGTCGACCTCGAGGACTTGCTGGATGGCCTGGCCACCGCCGCCCCGCGCAAGTTCCTGTGGGTGGAACGGGAACGAGACGTTTACGACGCCAACCTGGTGGCCCGAGACTTGGAGCGGATCGAGCGCTTCTACCGGGCTCAGGGTTACTACGACGTCAAAGTCGTCGCTGCGCGTGTCTCGGCTTTGGGGGAACGCCAAGTAGCGATTGAGGTCCACGTCACGCCTGGACCGCGCGTCACGGTGCGGAAGGTGACGAGCGACGCGGCCGCCATCCTCGACCTTTCGCCAGACGCGCGCTTCAAATACAAAAAGGTTCGCGAGCCGACCCCGGGCCAGCCGTTCACCGAGAGCCGTCTGGATCGCTACGAGACAGAGCTCCTCAATACGCTAAAAGAGTCCGGCTACGCCTACGCCAAGGTGGACGTGAAAGCGACGGTCGACCTCAACGCCGGCGCGGCCGACATCTTGGTCATGCTCCAGCCGGGACCGCTGTCGCGCATCGGTGAGATTCGCGTCGTCGGCCTCAAGCAGATCCCCGAGAGCAAGGTCCGCGCCGCCCTGAGCCTCAAGCGAGGCGATGCCTACTCGGAGGAGAACCAGCAAGACGCCAAAGAGGCGCTCGAGAACATGCAGCTGTTCACGCGCGTCGAGGTAACGCCGGACCTCTCGAACCCGGAGGTGACGGACGTGCCGGTGCTGGTGACGCTTCAGGAAGACCAGTTGCGCAAGCTCACGCTCGGCGGTGGCACCATCGTCGACGCCCTGAAGCTCGAGGCCCACGTTCGCACGGGTTGGGAGCACAAGAACTTCCTCGGCGGGGCGCGGAAGCTGAGCATCGACGTCACGAGCGGTGTGGACCTTTACCCAAACCGACTGGAGAACTTGGATCGGCTATTCGACAAGCCGACCAACGCCTTCTGGGTCCTGGAATCGTCCGTCGGCCTCGAGCAGCCGGCCATCTTCAACGGCCGCACGAAGGGCGTGATCAAGGCGGGGTTCTCGCGGCGACCGGTGCTCTACTCGCTGAAAGACACGGACGTCCCCGAGGACCAGAACGTGATCGGCTATCACCGCCCGAGCGGGCAGCTGGGGCTCGAGCGCAGCTTCCTCGGTCAGCGCATCCTCTTTCGTCCGTCGTACAACATCGAAGCGCGTGTGCCCTTCATGTATCAAGGCACGCGTCCTGACGGACTGGACACGGTGTGGGTCTCTTTTCCACGCCTGTTCATGCTGTTTCAGGCACTGCCCGGCGACATCTCGGAAGACCGCAACAAGCGCGACTTCTCCCTCTCTTTCCGCAGCACCGTCGAGCTTGCGGGCCTCTCCGTCGACGGCCGGCGCTACTTTGGCGGCTCCGTCTCGGACGTGAAGCTGGAGCCCGAAATACGCGGGGTCGCGCCCATCTTCCCCCGCCGCGATCATTCCGAGCAACGCGCCGGCAATCTCACGATCGCGGGCCGCTTGAAGTTCGGATTTCTGCTCGCGCCAGACTACGGCGGCTCGCTGCGCACCGACAATCCGAATCCAAGCGGCGACGTGACCGCCGATCAGCTCAAGCTCCTGTCACGCGCCTTTTACTCCGGTGGCGCGAACTCCAACCGCGGATACGCCCAGAACGGCATCAGTCCCCATGGCCCGGTTGGCTTCCTGGTCCCCACCACGATCAACTGCGTGGATGAGCCAGATGCAGCCGGATGCATCCGCCCGCTTGGCGGCTTCACACAGTGGGAGGCGTCGCTCGAGCTGCGCTACGCCGCCCTCTTTCCCATCACGATCGTGCTCTTCGCGGACGCCGCGGACGTGTCTCGAGACATCGGCCGGCTTCAGTTCAAGTATCCCCACCTTTCGGTGGGCCCGGGCGTGCGCTACGAATCCCCGGTGGGGCCCATCCGCCTCGACCTCGGCATCCGTGTTCCCCGCGCTCAGGCCTGGGGAGAAAGAGAGCTGCCCGCGGACAACAGCCACGGGCCGCCGCCGGGTCAACAGCCCGAGTTGTTCGGCTTACCCGCGGCTCTTCAGCTCGCCATCGGAGACGCGTTCTAGTGCCCAGGTCCCGGCTACTCGGCGGCGCGCGACGCCTGCTCACGGTGGTCGGGGTGATCGCCTTGTTCCTAGTCGGCTTCGGGGTGGGGTTGGTCGGGCACCTCAACACGGACGCCGGTCGCCGCGTGACCGCGGCCGTCCTCGGTCAGGCGCTGGTCGACCTGTTTCAAGGCGAGGTTCGAATCGGCTCACTCACAAGGGTGAGCGCGCGCGAGGTAGTGGCAGAAGACATCGTGGTGAGAGACCCGGAAGGGCGAGTCGTCCTCAAGGTCTCGCGCCTCACCGCGCAGGCGGACGTGACCGACATCGTCACGCGCATCCTGCGCGGCGACGAGAAGCTGACCATCGTCATCGACCGCGTGCGGCTCGAACACGCGGAGGCCGAGGTCGTTCCGGGGCTCGACGGATTGCCGACCATCGCGCACGCCTTCACGCCCCGGCCCTCCCCGCCCAGCGCGACGACGGCTCCGGAGCGATACATTCGCGTGTGGATTCCGACCATCGAGGTTGGCTCCGTCTTCGGTCGCGGTCGACTCGAAGGCAGCCCCGTGTTGGAGGCGGAAGTGAAGCGCGCGCGCGCGACGCTGCTCGCGACGCCGAAGGGCGCTGCCATAGATATCGCCCGATTGTCGCTGCTCGCGCGCGGATTGGGCGGAGCGGACGCGAAGGGCGTGGCCTCGCTGCACATCCGCGCGCCAGGAGCCGTGTGGGGCAGCTTCGACGGCTACATGGGCGAAGTGCAGTTCGGGAGCGTGGTGCGCTGGGAAAAAGAGGCGCTAGAC